>CAZETM010000067.1:2140-23253 GCA_964514885.1 uncultured Polyangium sp.
AGGATCATGTCGTTCGCGTGGACGACTTGGATTTTGGCATTGGAGCTTCTGGGAAGTTGAAGGCATTTCTATCGCTTTTGCTGGCGATCTTCATGTCCGCGCTGGCCGTGGGCATCGTCGGCGCGCCGATGAAGATGCACCCCGTGCTCGAGCTGTTGCTCAAGGCGTTCATTCTGCTGGTGTTCGGGGGCATTGCTGCTTTTTGCGTCGTGAGTGGCTTTCAATCCTCCAATTCTGGGCCCGTCGTTCCTGCCGAAGCGCTTGCTCGGTGCCTCACCTGTGGCGAAGCGACGCCGAATGACGCAGTTTGTCCCGTATGTGCCGAGCCGCCTCAGCAGCGCGCGGCTGCCTTCAATGTGCAATCGGAGAGTTTGTTCGGGCCAACCGTGGTCACCGTCATTCTCGCGGGCGTGGGTTGCTTGGGTTTGTTCATCATGATTGGCCCGTACCTCGATGGCGAACGCCGCTGGTGGGCATTGATTGCATTCGCCGCGCTCGGGCTGCTCATGTTGACCATTGGCGCGGTCGGCGTTTTCGGCTTTGTATTGACGTTGCGAGATACGTTTCGCGGGGCCAAAGGTATTTCGTTTACGTGCCAAGGTCCCGATCGCAACACTGTTGGCAAGGGCAAAGTCGCGTGGCGGAAATTGGTTTGGCTGGAAGGACACGGGCAAGTGACCGCACCGCTCGTGGCTCAGGGGCGCAGTGAAGGTGGTTATCGATTTTCCCCGGGCGACATGGCTTTGGCTGAAATGATTGCGACCTTCGATGCGGCGGGGATCATCGATTTGGGTATGGTCACCACGTATGATTGGTGTCTGGGTGATTCGTCCCGAAAAACTCGCGTGGGACAGCTCGAGTTCGTCCGCACGACCAAACGGCTCGTGATGATCATGTTGCATGGCAGCATGCGTATTCTCACGGAGTCGGACGATGACGGCGAAGACGAATTGGAAACGACGGAGCAGGTACCGAGCGATCCACAATCGATCGAATTCAATATTCGAAGGTTCTTGAGTCGGTACTTGAATCCAGCGCTCGATATTGTAGCTTTCAAAGCCAAGCTGGATGCGGATCCAATTCATCGCACGCAAGCGGAGATGCATGCACGCGTATTGCGCGATCGAGGTATCGTGCCGGCGAATGAATTGGTGGAGGCAGCGCTGGAGGCATTGGTGCGAGAATGAATCGCGCAGGCGTATGGCCATTCATTTTCATCGTGGGGATCATGTCGCTCGCGGCTTGGTCCCTGACGCATTGCTGAGCGGGCTCGAATGATACGTGAGCCATGCACGATGGTGGGTTGAGGCCGTCATCTTGGCATTGGGCGGTGTTCCTCTTGTCTTCAAGGCTAAAGCTTGAAGGGTTCGAGGCTAAGGCTCGAAGGCATCGAGACACAGGCTCGAACCTGGAGTACCCGCAAAATCCACTACAAAAAGGTTGCTTTTGGGACGAAGAGCGGAGAAAATTTCGTTGGAGGCTCCCATGGGCAAGGCAAAAGTGGTGAAGAAGGCGGCGAAGAGCAGCAAAGCGACAGCGAAGAAGGCGGTCGTGAAGACGAAGAGCGCAACGCGGGCGAAGAAAGTCGTGCCGGTGGCGTTATCGACGGAGCAGAAGCAACGTTTGCTCAAGCCGTTGACGGGGTTTGGTGAGTTGGTCGAGCGGTTGGTGACGGTGTGGAAGGAGCATGGCCGGCAAGTGAAGTTGCCTGGAATGACTCCGGCGAAGTTTTCGTCGCTTTTGCGCAAAGCGGAGCGAGCGAATCAGAAGGAGGACGCTCTTCGAGCTGCATTCGAGGCGAAGATTCAGCCGTTGGCGGATGAGCGATTGCGGACCGAGCACGAATTGTGGAAAGGCGCGCTCGATTTGCATGCAATGGTGAAGGCTTCGGCGAGAATGGATCCGGCGATAGCGAAGCCGTTCGAGTTTTTCGCGGATGCATTGGCAAAACGCAGGGCGGGCGGGAAGAATGGGGAGGGGTGAGGGGGAGGGGTGAATGGGCCTGTGTCGTCGCGCATGGCTTATGACTTCACCTGATGCCATCGGATTGACCCCGACGACCAAGCTTGACAAACGTGTGTAGTTTGGGTAGGGAACGTTCTCCGTGAGGTTTTGGCACCAATGCGCACAAAACTGCGCCTCTGGAAGACTTTCCGATACCCGTTCGTCAGGGGAAGATCATGTATGTGCAACGCACTTCTGCCCTCATCATGGCTGCGCTGGTGACGAACATATGCATCCCATGGAGCGCGCAGGCAGAATCCCTGGACGTAGATGAGGATGACGTTTTGCTGACCGCGCTCGGCAGTGTCGTTTGCATAACGCCGATGGATTGCTCCAAGAAATGCTTTGCCGAGAAGAAGTGGTGCGTCGAATATGCAGGGCATCCGTATAAACCTGATGTGCCTCCGGGGGCCTTGTTTGACTGCATTGATTCGTTCCCGTCGGCGCGGAGCGGTGGGTCGTATACCTGTCTTTATCGGTACTCGAATTCCGATGTTTGTGTTTATTCGTATGGCGCCAAGTTCGGTCCTATTCACCCACCCGCCCCGCCTCCGCTGTGCATCTACAAGTCTTCAAAGTAATCTGAAAGGACCACAATGGAACCTATGATTGTAGGACGCCAGTTCGCCGAGCTAGTCAACCTAGGAATGAACGCGTTGGCGCTGATTGGTGCCAGGCGAGCAGGCCATCCGATTGATGAGGCGCTGCTTCATCACTTGTTGAACGATTTCGTCAAGCAGGCGTGCGTGCTACTCGATGGCGATGAAATCAATGTTCAGGGATTTTGCTTTCCTGATGACGTTCACAAGCGACTGCGTGAACTGACTCAAATGCTCGCACGGGTGGATCCAGCGCTTGGCTTTAACCCACCAAGCCTCGACATCGCGTCAGAGTGTCTAGCGTTTCTCCAGCCAAACCCCTCCAACGGATGATCAACGCCCACTCACTTCCCCCTCACCAACTCGACGTTCATCGTCACCCACGCATCCAAGTCCGGCTCCGCTTGGAACAATTTGAAGTGGAACACCCGACCGTTAATTATGACAAACGGCGTTCCCATCAGCCCAAGATCATCTGCCGGTACAAATGAAAATTCAAATCGGAGAGGTGGCATCATGTCGAGTTTGAGAGCACTTTGGAATATCGCGAGCGCTGATGAGCCGAATGCTGCATGGCCGAACAGAAGGTGGCGTAATCTGCTTGGCGAGTTCGTGGATTTACTCAACGAGCATTACGGCGACTTCCTTCGCGCATCCCTGGTCGATGGATCCGCCCCCGATGTGTTCTACGTTCGGCTTTGGCCCAAGGGCCAAAGGAATTCCTCATTCACGATTCTCACGATTCATGCAACCGATACAAAAGCTCGCATTCTTGGGAAAGACACTCTCGAGTTTTTAGATGATGATGGTTTGGCCAAGCATCTGATCAAGCTCAAGAACTCTCGTCTATTCCAAAATTCGCTGAACGAGTTAAAAACAATCGCACATCAACCAGTCGAGGGTGTTCTTCGTGTGGGCGCTAGTTGGAAAGCCGCTGTGCTTGCTGATATCAAAGTGATTGTCAGCCCAGAGGAGCAGCGACGGTTCGCGGAGGCGTCAGAGGCAGATGTCCCTCTAAAAATTGAGCGTCTCCATGTCACTCAAACTGGTTCAACTACATATGAGCGGGGAGCGTACCCTTCGTCAACGAATCCGCCTCATTGGCTCGTTGCCGGAGGATACGTTCTGTCGATTGAGGATCATGGCGCTGACACGGAAGAGCGCATTTGGTTGAGCGGGAGCCCCATCCCCGCGACGAAGCTGGACAAGCGTGGCTAGTTTGGCCGCGGTCCCTATTTCGAGCGGCAGCGCCACGAAAAAGACGCATGAGCCGACGACGGTCATTGCCGAGCGGCAATTGACATTCACGCCTCACGGCACGCGCAGTCGGCGAAAGATAATGGCTCGTTTCCACGCACCTTTACGCGCGGACGAAGGCCATTGGTCGGTTCTTGTCGAGATCGTCGGCCCTGGAAAACGTTCGTCCAGCCGTGAGATTAGCGGATTCGATGCCGTTCAGGCGCTCGTGTATGCAATGGCTATGGTCCCGCTCGATATCGAAACGCTTGCACGCGAGCTGGGTGGAAAGGTGACGTTTTTGGGGAGCGAAGATCTTCGGTTTACGTACGAATTGCCACGATAACTCCCGTTGTCCATTTATTGGTCCTCAAACCCACTCACTTCCCCCTCACCATCTCAATCTCTATCGTCACCCACGCCTCCAAGTCCGGCTCCACCGGCGCTTTGAATAGGCTCAAGTCGAATTCGCGACCATTGATCAATATAAATGGCGTCCCCATCAGCCCGTGCTTCTCCGCTTCCGCCACGTCCCGCTCGATCGCTTTCGTCGCCCCTTCGCTCTCCATGTCCGTCTTCACCCGGTCCATGTTCAGACTCAGGCTCGCCGCGAGTTCCAACATCGTTTGTTCTCCAAGCTTTCGCTGGTTCTCGAACAGTAGCCGCTCCATCTCCCAATACTTGCCTTGCTGCTGCGCCGCCCACGCGATCCGAGCCGCCTGCTTCGCGTGCGTGTGCTTCGGGATCGGATAAAACTTGTGCACCAAACGCACATCCTTGTCGTGCTCCTGCACCAACCGTTCGATGATCGGCACCATGTGCCCGCATGACGGGCACTCGAAGTCCGACCACACCACGATCGTCACCGGAGCTGTCGCGGGCCCAAGCGTAGGTGAATCAGCGAGGTCCACCTGCTTCGGCGTGTCGCTGAAACGCATCTTGTACAAGGTACGAATCGCGTTCTTGCTCAGACCCGCTTTCACGTACTTGACCAAGAAATTCGCCGCCGGCGCGCACGCGTTGCAAGACCGTTTTTCTTGCAAGCACACGTCGAGCGTCACGGCGACATCGGCACAAGGTGCGTAAAGCTCGTCGAGCATCCGCTCGAACAGCGCTCGCTCGCGAGGCACCAAGTCGCTTACGTCGACAGGATTTTTGCTCGTTTGCGCTGCACTGCCCGAGCATGCGCTCACGAACGATAACGAAAGAACCAGCGGGATGATTGTCCGGAACGTCACGGGCCGTATCCTACACGCCACGGACGTTGCACGCATCGTCCCCTCGACGTCCGGACCCATCCAGTGGTATTCAGGCAACGAACGTGCTCGACCAACCGTCCACGACCAGTGCCGCCAAGGATGCCCGCGCGCCTCGTCCCAAGAGTGCGCCTGCAGCGGACACCGGGGAAAAGCGCGTACGTTGTCACACGTGCTTCGAGGTCGTCACGCCCGAAGGCGAACTTTGTCCCGGATGTGCCGAACCGCTCGTCGCCACGCGAAGCTTCTTTTTTCGGCCTGGAGTCGCTGGAAGTAAAGCTCCGACGTGGCTCGAGCTGCATTGGCGCCCGCTGCTCATCACGATCGTCATGAGCATCGTTTTCGGCACCGGGATTGCCCTGAGAAACCTTGCGCCCACGCCGTTTTCGACGCCTCGTGCAGCTTCACACGCCTCGTTGCCGGCGAGACCCGCGCCTGCATGTTCGTCGCCGTGTTGGAACGGTGAAGCGTGTCAGCTTGGTCAATGCATGTGGCAAAAGCCTAACGACGTCGGGCACTTGGGAGCACAGCCGATCGTCGCGGGACCTTTCAACTTGCCCAAAGACGTTTCGGACGCGCTTCCGCTCGATAACGGACGGTTTGCCCTCGCGTTGCTCACGGGCATGCAAGTCCATGATGCGCGCACGGGCGCGACCATGACGCTCGTCAGCGATGCGCCTCAACTTCGAGGGCTCGTTCGAGTTGGCGAGCATATCTACGGCACCTCGCCGCAACGCATTTACGTCATCGATCCGGTCACGACGAGTCTGCTCAAGACCATCGATCTCGGTGCGCTCGTGGGGCAAGTGTCTGTCGGGGCAAACGGTCGTCGTGCGCTCGTTTCGCTTCCTAGCGTGCATGCGGTGGCGATCGTCGCGACCGAGTACCATGCGGAGATCGATCGCATTCACTTCGGTGACGATGCGGTGGGTCCGATGGGCGTGGATGACACGGGCACGCGAGCGCTCACGACGACGGGCCAGATCCCGCTTGCTGGCTTGCAGCAGCCGACGGGCGGAGTCGTGTACGCGTTCGATCCGAGTCGTCTCGCGTCGCAACAAGATCGCGTACGCACATCGATGCTGGGCAACCCCGTGAGTGTGCTCATGACGCCGGATGGAGCCTCCAGTTTCGTCGTGCTGCGTGCGGAAAATGCGCTCGTGCCGATGGAATGGCTGCCGTCGGGAGCGGTTCGTCGAAGCGAACGTGTCGCGACTTGTCGTGAGCCTGAGCAGATCGAGCTGTTGCGAAATGGTCGTCGTGCGCTTGTGCGTTGTCTCGAAGGTCGCGCGATCGAGGTCTTTGATCTACGCAAGAACGAGGTCGTTCGGCGTATCGCTTTCAACGGTCGAGCGACGGATCTCGTGGTTACGCCTGATGGCGAACAAGCTTTGGTCACGTTGACGAACGAAGGCACGGGAGGTTTGGCGCTGGTCGATCTTCAGTCGTACGCGGTCAGTGTGTTGCCGTTGTCAGCGGAGCCCACGCGAGTGCGTCTCACGCCGGACGGTCGAGTGGCGCTCGTGTTGTCGGATCGTGCGAAGGTTGCTTGGGTGGTTCGATGACCCAGCGGCGAGTTCCTTGTGTTGCGTGTGGCAAGCCCATCATCGAGGGAGCGCGGAAGTGTCCGTTTTGCAGGGTTTGGCTTGCCGAACAGATTGAGCCTCGAGTGCCCCGTGCGATTTTGGGGTCCATAGCGATTGCCGGTACGATTTTCGCGGTTGTTGTTGGAAGTCGCACGTCGCAGGTGGGTGAAGCTCCACCATTGACGAATTTGGCAGCGGACAGCTCGTCGGCGAAAGCGGCAGGGGCGCCTGGGCCGGCGGCGATTGGCCCGGATATCGAGCCTGAGCCCGAGACGCCTCCGGTGGATCCCAAAAAACGTTGGCGCGCACGTGAAATACGTATTGGTGACGCGCACCCGCTCGATGTCGTGTTTCACCCGAAAGGCACCAGCGTTTATGTCAGTGCCGACGATGCTACGCTTTGCGAATACAACATCAAGACGGGGGAGCTGATTCACAAGGCATCGATGCCGGCGCAAGGTGACGAGATTCGATTGCTTTTCGATCGTTATGTGGCGGTGCTTCGCCATCAAGATGCGGCGCGTATTCCGGTCATGGATACGGCGGCATGGGATCGCGATCCTATTTTGCTCGAAGTGGGGCGTTCTCCTGGCGAAATCATTGCAATGCCCGATGGTCGTACGGTTTTGGCGGCGACGATCGATGGTAAGCGTTTGGCGCGTTTCGATCTTCCGACGGGCGTGCATATGGCGGATATGACCCTTCCGCATGCTACGGGTCAGCTCTTTTTGGTGCGTGCCGAGGATCGTCCTTATGTCGCGGCCTTGGGTGCGTTGTCACATGGTGGAAGGGCAGCGGGCGCGTGGATTGATTTGTTCGATCCCACCGAGGAGCCTTTTGGGGCCACGCGTCGGAGCATTTTCGTCGGACGCGAGCCGCGGGTAGGCGCTATTTCACGCAATGGTGAAACCCTGTTTTTCCCGGACCGAGTATCCAACAAAGCCGTGCAGCTCGTGTTTGCCGGAACGACCACGTTGCGCTCGACGCCCGTGGGGTCCAGTCCCGAGCAAGGGTTTTTCATGAATGACGACAGGCACGGGATCACGCTGGATAGCAAAGCGCGTACGGTATCCGTCGTCGATTTGGCGACGATGAAGTTGGAAACCACATTGATGCTCGATGGGGTCCCCGCGACCGGCGCGGTTTCTCTGGACGGACGCACGCTTTTCGTATCGCTTGGTGGAACCGAATGGCCTCCGAAAGGAAGCGGTCTGGCGGTCATTACGGGCGATCCTCCGCGCATCGTGCAGACGCTCGAGACTCAGCAGGGAGCGAGCGCCGTCGATGTTTCGCGTGATGGGACTCGGGCCGTGGTTGCATCGTATTACGGTAAATCCGTTTTCATCATCGAGCAGTGAGCAGGCACGGCACTTTCTTTGCTGGTGCAGCAAGAAGGAGGTCGTCGTGTCATTCCTACGCACCACTTTTGTTTCGATGGCTATCGCTTGCGTTTCCTTTCTGGGCTGCATGGAGGCGAAGCCTGTACTGGCTGATAATACATCGGACGAGCAGCAAGAAATTCGGCTTTCTCGCGCATCGACTTATTACGTCGCAAGACTGGATACGCGCCGGTGTGCTTATCCCAGGTGCGGAGGGATCTTCGTCTCTGCCGTCAATCAAACGCTCACGGTTTGTCCGCGAGGTGTAAATGAAAGCGAATGTTACCTTTCGGATATCGACTTTTCGGCGCTTACCAAGTCGCCCGACGTCGAAGGCACCGTCCGGGACGCCATTGGACATGATGTAAACACGACCCGAGCCGTTTTACAGGGCACCATGCGTCAAGGTCGCATGGGATACGGCACGCTGGTCGTGCAGATGGCTTGGGTTGCGACCGATCGCCTTCCGATTGTCGGCGATTTCTTTCGAGCGTGGGACAATGGCGTCGTTTGTGTGGCCGCGCCGTGCCCTAGTTGGGACCAGGAATACCTCAATCGTGGCGTCACCATGAGCTTTCACGGCTTGCTCTTGGACGACGTTCCTGGGCATGCGGACGACAGCACGTTCACCGGGCCCGCCTTGCTCTCGGAATACGGCATGATCGTCGCGGGTAACAACGTGGTCGTCGAAGATGCAGGACCTGCTGGCGAGGGCATCTTTTTGGATGCTTCGCAGGTCTTCTTCCCGGTCGTCAGACGCGGACGGTAGATCCTAGTTTTCGAATGACGCGGCAAAAAGAATTCTGCATTTTCGCCGCGTCGCGTCGGTCGAGAGCACTTGCGAAATGCCTAGGCATCTGAGAAATTGACAATCGTGTCTTGCCCGCCGATCACCACTGACCGACTTCACATGGTTCCCATTTCCGTGGCTCTCGTCGAGGCTGTGCTTGCCGGACGTCGCGCCGAGACCGAGGCGCTCGTCGGTGCAAAGATGCCTGCGGCGTGGCCAGGAAGGGCGCTCGTCGAGCGAGCGTTTCTTGCGCGCCTGGATGAAATCCGTGCCAATCCTGACCATCGTTTGTGGGGCGATCGAGTCGCAATTACGCGCGACGAGCCGCGGGTCATCGGCAGCGTCATTTTCCATGGCGGTCCGGACCATCAAGGAGCTGTCGAGGTCGCGTACGGCATCGAGGAAGACTCGCAGCGCCTGGGTTTTGGCTACGAAGCGGTGCACGCTGCCGTCACGTGGGCTTTCGGCGAGCCTCGAGTGCAGTTTGTCCGCGCATCCACGTTCACGTGGCACGCTCCGTCGCGCCGCATCCTCGAAAAGATTGGTTTTCGAGTCGTCGGCACGTGCAACGACATCCTTGGCGAAATGCTCGAATTCGAAGTCGCCAAGTCGAATGTTGTAACCTACGTCGCCGAAGTCTGACATCGACATGATTCGTCGGTGGTTGTCGTTGTCTGCTGGTTTTTAGCGACAGGCTTGGGGTAAGCTTCGCGCAGCATGCTGAGCGACATTCGACGGGCGTATCGGGGCGCGACGTGTTTTGCAGCGGTTTTGTTGGCTGCTGCGGGGCATGTTTCTACAGCGTGGGCGCAGGAGCCGAGCACTCCTCCGCTGGCGCCCGAGGGTGTTGTGCCGAGTGAAGTGGCGGTTGATCCGACGCCTCTTCCGCCGCCGCCAGTTTCGCCGCCAGCATCGCCGCCGCCGGTGTACCAGGCGCCGCCATACCAGCCGCCATACAATCCGCCACCGATTCCGCAGAAGCCGGACCATCGATACTTTTTGCAGTTCGGGATCACTCCTGAGGCGGAGCGATTTGCGGGGTTATTGCAATTTGGTTTGGTGGAGCCCGAGGCGCAGCGAGCGATCACGGCGCTTCAATTTGGTTTCTTGGGCGCCGAAGCTGGCGAGTTCACGGGCTTGGCGCAAGTGGGCTTGATTCGCACGGAGACCAAGGACGTTTTCCATGGGGCGGCGCAGGTGACGATTGGGCGTAACTTGGCGCGGGAGTTCTACGGAGCGGCGCAGATTGGGCTTTTCCGCAATGTCGTGACGGACATTTTCGCCGGTGCGCTTCAGTATTCGGTGTACCGTAATGACACGCGACGATTTGCGGGCTTCTTGCAGGCGGCCGGACGTAATGGCACGGACGCATTCGTAGGAGCGGTGCAGCTCGGTGTTTACAACGTGATTGGTAATGGTTTCGAATACGACGAAAACGAGTACAATTCTGGGCGCGGCGGTGGGTTCGTCGGCGGATTACAGATTGGTGCATACAACCTGATCGAGCAGGGCAACTTTAGTGGTTTGATGCAGATTGGTGGAGGCAACAATCTGGCGCACGGGAGTTTCCGCGGCGTAGCGCAAGTCGGGCTCATCAATGGCGTCGATCGCGGGTTTTATGGTTTGGCGCAGGTGGGTCTGGCCAGTTATGCTGGCAATGGGTTTTACGGGGTCGGCCAATTCGGCGTGTTGAACATGTGCGAGGACGACTTCAAGGGCGTTGCGCAAGCGGGCGTGGTCAATATCGTCTCGGACGATGACTTCAACGGCGTGGGGCAATTGGGCGCGTTCAATTATGTCGAGGAAAACTTTTTCGGCGTGCTGCAAGTTGGCGGAGCGGCCAATCTCGTGCGTGAAGGTTTTCACGGATTCATGCAGCTCGGCGGCATTTTCAATTATGTGCGCGAAGACTTCGATGGCGTTTTGCAGATAAGCGCGTTCAACAGCGTCAGAGAAAAGTTTTCGGGCGTGGCGCAAATGGGCATTGTCAACCTCACGGGCGACGAGCATCTCGGGGCGCAGATTGGTTTGGTGAACCTTGGCAATGAAGACTTGTACGGTCTTCAGGTCGGCGTGTTTTCGGGAGCCGAACAAGTCACGGGCGCGCAAATTGGCGCGGTGAACATGACGGATCGATTGACCGGAACGTCGATTGGCCTGTTCAATTCGGCCAAACGGATGCGTGGTGTGCAGGTGGGCTTGATCAACAAGACCGAGCGGTTGCGGGGCGTGCAGATTGGACTGGTTAATCTATCGAAACAGGGCGGGTTGCCGTTTTTCCCCATCATGAACGTGGGGCTTTGATCACCGTTGGGCGGTGACCGAGAATAGCTGATTCACGCAGGGCGTATCGAGTCCGCCGAAGCAACTACAATCTGGCCCGCTGAATTGCAGCTCGTACGTGCCGGTCCACGTGTTCTGCCCGGTAAAACTTCCGACGAGCTTGTACGTTTCGGCGCAACCGCCTGCAATCGATCCTTGATTGCTGAAGCCGCCCGAAGGACACGTCGTTGCATTGCCCGTCATGGGTACGGGATTCGATGGCGACGAGCCAATCGTGGCGCCATTGTTCGAGAACACGAACTGGGACACATTGACGCTCACCAGGCCAAAGCAACACGAATAGCTCACCGGCGCGCCCATGATCGTGTAGGTGCCGTCCGGGTCGCAGGCTATGATCTCGATCTGACACGTTGGGCTGCAGCCATCGCCACTTGCGGTATTGCCGTCGTCGCAAGCTTCGCCCATATTGAGCTGCCCGTTGCCGCACAAGCTGCAACTGCTCGTATTGAGTGTGCACGTGGGCGAGCAGCTCAAGGTGCCGCTGCCAAACCCTTGCGTTTGACACGTTTTTCCACCAAGGTTTGCCCCGTCGCACGCTTCGCCCGGATCGACGACGCCATTGCCACACGAGGTGCAGCCGCTCGTATTCAGCGTGCAGTTCGCTGCGCACGCCAGGGTTCCTCCGCTGAATCCCAACGTTTGGCAGCTATTCTGTCCCAAATTGTTGCCGTCACACGATTCGCCGGGATTGATGACGCCGTTGCCGCACGGATTGCAGCCGATCGTATTCAATGTACAGGTTGGGCTGCACGCGAGCGTTCCGCTGCCGAAGCCTTGAGTGACGCAGGTTTGCCCATTCAAATTCGCGCTGTCGCACGCTTCCATTCCGTCGATATTTCCATTACCGCACGGATTGCATCCCGACGTATCGAACGAGCACATGGGCGAGCACGCGAGCTGTCCGCTGCCGAAGCCTTGGGTCACGCAGGTTTGTCCCCCGAGACTTCCGCCATCGCACATTTCTCCCATGTCGATGACTTGATTGCCGCACGGATTGCAATTCGACGTATCGAACGCGCACATCGACGTGCAAACAAGTTGCCCGCTGCCAAACCCTTGCGTCAAACAAGTTTGTCCCGCCAAGTTTTGGCTATCGCAGGATTCACCAGCGTTGATGACTTGATTACCGCACGGATTGCAAGCGGACGTATCGAGCGCGCAGCCGGTGCATTTCAGCTCTCCGCTGCCGAAGCCTTCGGTGATGCACGTTTTGGCATTCAGGTTGGCCCCGTCGCACCCTTCGCCCATATCGATAAGGCCGTTGCCGCACATGCTGCATCCGGACAAATCGAGAGCGCAATCGGGCGAGCAGACGAGCAAACCGCTGCCGAATCCTTCGGTCACGCAGGTTTTTCCGCCCAAGTCCGCGGCGTCGCAAGGCTCATCGAGGTCGAGCGTGCCATTGCCACATTGACAAATGCGAATGTCGTGTTTGCAATTGGAATTGCATCCAGGATTCGCACCGCTCATTGGATATCCGAGGCTTTGGCAAGTGGCCGTGACCAGCGGATCACCTTGCGCGTCGAAGTCGCATTCTTCTCCGAGCACCGCTTGAATGACGCCATCGCCACAAGACGTGCAGGTGGAAATGTCGAGCTTGCAATCGGCGTTGCACGATAAAGGCCCGCCGGTATATCCGAGGCCTTCGCACGTTTCATCCGTCGTGCCGTCGCATTCTTCGCCGTCATCCGTCACGCTATCGCCACACACGGGCATTGCGCCGCCAGCGCCCGCCATGCCTCCGCCACCCAATCCGCCGGTGCCCGCCATGCCACCGCCACCGGCCATTCCGCCATTACCGCCATTCCCGCCAGAGGTTCCTCCCTCACCTGCCATGCCGCCGGTTGCCGTTCCGGTCCCGGACACGGAAGTTTGATCAGTATCTGATCCCTCGGCGCAGGACGCCAGGCCCATGCACACCCCGAGCAAAGCAAAGGAAGTCGCGATGAAGCGCATGACAGTACCCTCCAAACCCCCGAGGCTACGCGATTTTCGGTTGCGCTCCTAGTGCCGAATGTAAAGCTTTTGCCAATTCGATCCTCCGGCCGGTTGTGTTTCCGTGCACTGGACGCATTCGTGCTCATCGAAAAAGTTGTAAAAGTGTGAAGAGTTCACGTAGCATGAAGTATTCTCACGACGCCTTTGTATTCTGAAAGCTTTGGCTTCATGAGACGCATCCGAGGTTCGTGCTGGCGACGCCCGGTCCGAACGACTCAGGGGAAAGTAACGAGGGTAGGGGCATGAAGCGCAAGACGAGCAGCACGTTCATGAAAATGCAACGGGTGACTGGCCCGCAGCAAGCGGTGCCTGTTGCGCCGCCGGACCCCGCGACGGAGATCGCATTGATTGTTGGTGAGCTATCGGCTCATGGTCGAACTGCGCTGCTTACGCATGCGCGCACCATTCGAGACGAAGAGCGTCGTCGAGGGTCTCGGGCGCCGCTGATTTCGCTTTCGCTTCGGGACTTCGTGGCGCGCGTTCAGGAAGCGGCGAACGATGCAATCACGGGTCTTTACGGCAACAAAGTTTTTATCGCGGCGCTGTATCGTATGTTCGAGGAACGTGGGGAAGCGTCGGGCTGCAAAATGGCCGAATTCAAGGATCGACTGCTGATGGCGCAACGCGCGGGCTCATTGACGCTGGAACGTTGCGAAAGCCTGGATCGGGTCGAACCTACGCTGGTGGTAATGTCCGAGGTTCGGCACATGGGATCGATTTACCATTTCGTGGTGCGCAAGGCACGGGAGAGTGGCGCTTAATTCACCCCGTACCACTTTTTGGTTTCCGGCTTCATCCACACGATGAGCAGCGGAAGCGTGATCGGCAAACAGCACATGTTCCATAACATGCTCATGCCAATCAGCACCGTGGCGAGCGTATACACCCACTTTGCTCGGCCTCCGAACAGCACGATGGCGTGCGGAACCATGAAAAACCCTGAAATGCACATCAAGATTGCTCCGCCGATCCAATCGCCAGCGGACGGGGTTCCGATGCGCTTCATGAGCGGCTCGAGCATCATGTACAGCCCACTGCCGAAGCCACCGAGCAGGCACAGAAGCATCACGACGGCATAAATCCGAAAATAGTAGATCGCCTCCGGCGGACGCTCTTCCTCCATCAATAGAGGCGATCCCGGTGGTGCACCGGGCGGGATGAAATACGGGCCGTGGTTCATGAGGCGCCCATCATTACCCGGTCGGTCGTTCTTGTCTATGCCGTTCGTGCGTGCCCGAGTCGGCTTTGCTGCTTCCTCGGTGCACGGCTTCGCCCTTGGCGTGATCGTCGCAAGGACGCCAGCGCACGCGGGCCCATGGGCTCGACCCAGGAGGACACACCATGAACCAATCTTTCGATGTTTCGACGCAGGGAATGACCCAGACCATGCCCAAGAAGGAAGGCAAGACCACGGCGCTCATCGAGCGGCAGACGTCGCGCGTTCCGTCGATTGGATACTTACTGCTCGCGTTCGGCTCGATTGTCTTGTCCGCTGGGCTGGCGGCTTCGTCAAGGCCCAGGCGTCGGTTTGGTTTTTCTAAGCGTCTCGAGCTGGCCAATTTCGTGGGTCAATGGGCGCCCACGTTGCTCACGATCGGCATCTACAACAAGCTCGTCAAAATCGACCACGAATTGATGAACGAGCGCGGCGGCGGCGTGAGGTGAAACAAGTGGGCGATTTTATCGCCCACTTCGTCTTTACGAAGCAATCTCTTTGGCTCGACCCACGCTCGTTTCGTCGCTATCGAGCAATTCGCGCGTCAACGGATCGGACTTGAGCAAGTCATCCAGGAGTTGCTGCAGGCCTCGGCGTGAGCCGTAATAATTCGACGCATCGTGATCGGCGTCCGTAATGCAACCGCGGACGAGCGAGCGCGAAATGGGCGGAAAGCGCATGTTTTCGAGCGCCATTGCCCACAATCCATCGATGAAGTTTTGGTCCGCCGGGAATTCGAGCAATCCCGCCAGCATGAGCAGCACGGCCGCTCGTTTGTGGGCAATCGAAGCGAAGCAGCGGTCCTCGAGCAGTTTCATATCGAATGCCCGCCACATTGCATCTGCCGCGCAAAGCAGCCGTTTGAATTCCTTTCCAGCATGCGACAAGTGCGCGTGAAACATGACCTCGGCCTGGATCGTCGACGGCCCTCCGCTCGAGCGCAAATACCGACAAACCGAAGGAAGCCGTCCGATGGTTTCGGTGGACAAACCACCTTGCACATCCTGCGGAGGATCCTTTTCGCTATAGAATCCACCCGCTTGAAATGCATAAAAAAGCTCCGTTTGTCCCGGTAAGCTCTCCCAAAGGTCCGAATATTGCGTGACCCGATTCATGCTGCCGGCGGCCCAGGCCAAACCCGTTGCTGCATCGCCTCCGATTTGCGACGCGAGCACGCCCGGATCGCGTGAGGTGATCGAGCCTCGAATGTCCTCCGCAATGTGCGCAATGGTGAAGTCCAAGAAACCGTCGTACAAATCTGCCTTGCCGTCTCGATTGACGTCTTGGAAGCGTTGGAATACGAGCGGATTGCCCGGCCCGACGAATTGCGAGAACTCCGGGAATCGGCCTTGTTTATGGTACCACTGCACTTTGCGCATGCGGGCTTCGATTTGAGCATGTGATTCTTTTGCACACATACCTTGCAAAAGCGCGTGGAAACAATCGGCCCCTTCCGAATCCACCAACTTGCCGCCATTGCCAGTTCGGAAATACGTCGAGTCCCACGACGAATAAATGTCCGCTTCGGGAAAGATACGCGAAATGGCAAATCGCGTGGTCAATCCTGCGCATTGCGAATTCATCATCAGCTTGTAGCCAACTTGCTGCACTCGCGTCATCGATGCGCGCATGTCGTACGCACCGAGCTGCGCGTGACGATTGATCACCACGCCCGTGAAGAGTTCGCTCGCCATTTCCTGATTTTCGTCGTCGGGACGTGCCGAGCGGCCATACAGCAGGACCGACTTGCCATGAGGATTCTTGAAAGGCGCTTCGAGCACGCGGTAACTGCTTCCCCACGGCGCTGCGGGTGATCCTTCCGGAGCCTCGATTTCCCGAAATCCGTATTTCGTCAGGAAAATATCCATTTCGCCGTCGTGAAAATCGTGCGCCGAGCACAAGGCAAATCGCCATGGACCCGTG
This sequence comes from uncultured Polyangium sp., assembly GCA_964514885.1. Classification (GTDB taxonomy): domain Bacteria; phylum Myxococcota_A; class Polyangia; order Polyangiales; family Polyangiaceae; genus Polyangium. Next base: position 18,471 of record CAZETM010000067.1, read on the forward strand.
AGCTGATCATAAGGCGGAGCATGACGGACCATCGACTTGACCAGCGTTCGTGCACGGTCCGCGTCTTCTGCGGAAAGCGCCGGGGCGCGCATTGCGAGCAGCGAAATGGCATGCCCGCGTAATGCAGCCATTGCTTGCGGTCCTTGTTCGTGCTCCACCAGGCTGAACATCTCCTCCGCCGCTTCTTTGGCAATCGATTGAAAACTCGGGTCACGCAACACGGTGGCCACCAAATGGGAAAACACCGTCAAAACAGCCGAACGAATCTGCGCCGCTTCCGTGGGTTTTCCCTGTGCATATTCGCCCGCCACCTTCGTCGCTTCCAATGCGCTGCGCAGTTGCGTCAACAATCCAGGAGCTTGCTCGAGCGTCAATCGTTCGGGGCGTAATGGTTCGTCCGGGCGAAACGCGCTCGGGCTGAACAATCGTTCGAACGTGGTCGTTCGTCGGGACGATATCCATCGCGCTGCGGTCACGAGCGCTGGGGCAGCATCGAGCGCTCGGGGGCTGCTCGTGCGATCGTTCGAGAATGAACCATCGGTCAGCAGCCACAGCGGTGCGGTGTGTTCTTGGCCATCGCGTAGATCGATGGCCGCGATGGGCGCTGTCACGTGCAGCGGCGCAGCCGACACGAGGTCCGCTAATTTTCGCCGCACGGGCGATCGTCCTGGGAAAACGATGCGGACGCTTTTTTTGCGACGTGCTTCGAGCAGCTCCAAGGTTTTTTCCGCGGCGGGCTCGACGAGTGTCAAGGCGTAATCGCGGTCTCCGACGAGCAAGATGTGCGTCCCTGGAGTTTGCCGAAGATTCGCAAAAACGGCCGATGCATCGCGTCCTGCGGCAACGAGCGTAACGGGCAAATCCACCTGCGAGCCCTGAGCATTCGAAACGCGAACGAACGTGTTGTCCGGCATGTTGCACCTCCCAAGCGGAGCGTCTCGCAATCCGGCGGCTCGATCAACGGAAAACCACTGCCTGACACGAAATGGTCGTGCGAGCTGTCCGGGTCGCGCTACGGTTGCGCGCCATGGAGCCACTGAAAATGGGACCGCTTCGAGTGTATGCGTGTGGCGGCGATGATCGCCGAGGCGGCGGCAACGGCCCCGCCATTTTGTTGTGTCACGGTTTTGGAGCTCCAGGCAACGACCTGGTGAGCCTTGCGCGCGTGATTGATGCGGGTCACGGCGTGCGTTGGTTTTTCCCAGAAGCGCCGATCGAGGTAGCGGTTGGTCCGGGCATGATGGGCCGGGCATGGTGGGACATCGGCATGGAGCAGCTCATGATGCACCTGATGCGTGGGGACATCGATGCAGCGATGAAGCGGCTCGATGAGGCTCCGGAGGGGCTCCTTCCGGCCAAGCAAGCGCTTTTGCAGACGATCGAAGCGCTGGAAAAAGATTATGGTGTCACGCGTGATCGATTGATTCTGGGAGGTTTTTCGCAAGGATCGATGCTCGCCACGGAAATCATTGCTTCGTCGCCTGATCCGTTTGCGGGGCTGGTGGTTTTGTCGGGAACGCGGCTCGGTGGTGATCGGTGGCGCGATGGTTTGTCTCGGCACGGCGCGAATTTGCATGCATTGATTACGCATGGCCGACGTGATCCGCTGTTGCCGTTCGTCCGGGCGGAGGCATTACGCGACATGATGAAAGAGGCTGGGGCGCACGTGACGTGGGTGCCTCATGGCGGCGCGCACGAGATTCCTGGAGTGTGCCTGGAGGCATTGGGGAATTTTGCGAAGGCGCGATTTGCGGGGTGAGCGGCTCGCTCAATCGTCGTCGGTCATTCCGAACGGGGTCCAGCGGTGCAGCGGATCCCATAGGTACTCCTCGGTGGGGATAAGGTTGATGTTGGTCAGCCCGTGATCGTCGCGGAGTTGGCGCACGCGATCGGTGACGATCATGCAGCCCGTACTCCCCCAGGCATAGAAGATGTCTTCGCCGGTCCATGACGATTCGTCGATGGAGAAGCCGCGGATACTATTGATGATCCCGCCATTTTGGCATTTGTCGCATTGAACGGGATCTTCATGGTCCATGCGGCTGCGCGACAAATCGATTCGGGTGCCCCAGCGTTTTACTGCGATGTGATAGTAGGTTACCGGCTTTCGGCCTAGGCGTGCGGGCCGGAAGCGCATTCGCTCGAGAGGCGCGAATTCGGTAATGCCCCGTAGCCCTGCTTCCTCCCAAACGCGCCGAAATTTCTCGGAAACGAGCAGATTGCCGTAAACGAAATCGCCGAGCTTTCCGGTGAAGGCTTGGATTTCGGCGCGATAGGGTGGTAACCAAGGCAAGCTGTCAACGCACGTGCCGCACCTTGGGCAGACTGGGGCGTCGCCAAGATGACTGGGCTCCATCCGCATGGCATAAGTTTCGTAGGGAACACGAACGACCCACTTCAACACATAGAACTGCATCTCGAGTCTCCGCTACAGTCCGTTGGGGAACAGTTTCAGGTTTTCGGGCTTGGTGTAGAACTCGCGGAGCCAGTTCTCGAACTGCGAAGGAGTTGCAAATTTGTTTCCCTGCAACCAATCTATTACCTTCGGCTCCATGTCGCGATGCCACTTGTCGTACCCGTTGTGCGCCTGTTTGTCGATCGCCTGGGTCAAGAAGCGGTCGTCTCTGTGCTTGTAGATTCCCTTTAGGGTATCGTGGTTCTCCAACGCTGTATGAATCTTCTTCGTAATCGCATGGTGCCACTGCCCCGTGCACGCGACCTTTGCAATCGTCGCCGTCCCTGACGGGCTGCCCTTTGCTTTTCCGCCGCCTGACGGCTTCGGTGGCGGAGGTTGCGCGGGCGGTGGCGGGCTGTTGGCAGGTTTTGGCGCTGGCGCCTGCGTCGTCGGTTGCTGCGTTTGCGGGCTCGATGATGACGCTGGCGCATTCCCTGCCGCCGCATCATCACCCCAATGCAACATCACCTGAATCCCGTCACTCGTCCCCACGCAAATGTTAGCCAAGCCATTGACCCCCACCGCCGCGCTCTCCATCGTCAACACCAACCCCGCAGGAGCGCCCGCTCCGGTCGACGCAGCTCCCGCGCCCAAGCCGAATCCCACACAACTGAAGGCCACTTGACCAATACCGCCAAGCACTTGGCCAATGTCTTTCCCTATCCGAAAATGCTTCGTCTGTGGCGGTAAAACCCCACCTCGCTCGGCAAGATCGGCCCCAATGCTGCCCGCCGGCACGAAACTGATATACACGCCCGCGACAACGCCGCCCGCAGCCTGCACCACGGGATCGTGACGAATATCCAAATCGGCATCGAGTGGAGCCACCGACCCCGATTTAATCGCGCGACCCATCAGGTCTAACAATTGCTTCACCGCCGCGTCGGATAACACCGGCTCCCGTGGTGTCCGCGGCTCGACCGGCTGCGCTATAGATCGCGGATCAACTTTGCGCGGTTTGGCCAATTCCTTCGTCTTGTCGATGGAATCGAACAGCTCGGCATAAAGTGTATCGTCAATCGCGATGGTGACCTTTTTCGGCTCCTCGCGCCGCTTCAGTGTCGCCGATTCGTTGGGGCAAGTGAGCGACCTGTAATTGCGCAAATAACGCAAGTTCTCGGCTGGAGCATTCGGGTCGCGCTTGTAAAAAGCTTGCGCCCGCGGAGCAAATTCGCGCAGTCTTTCCTGATCGGCGTCAGTGACGATTTCGCGCGTGTCAAAGTTCTCTGCCCAGATCTCGGCGTCGGGATCGACGCCTGAAGCCTCGGTGCAAACGACCGCAGTCATGGCCGCGGGATTGATCCGATGCAATGCCTCGAGAGTCAATCGCGCACATCCGAGCGTGACCACGGCGACGAAGATCAACAGCCACGACACGCACCAACGAAGAAACCGTTGCAACATGCGCGGAGGAGAGCATGGTCGAAATTAGGCGGCCAAATTTCAGGCGTGCCCACGCATGCCCACTTCAATCGTCGTCCGTCATACCGAACGGGGTCCAGCGGCGATGCGGATCCCATAGGTATTGCTCGGTGGGGATAAGGTTGATGTTGGTCAGCCCGTGATCGTCGCGGAGTTGGCGCACGCGGTCGGTGACGATCATCGACCCTGGCATTCCCCACGCGTAGAAGATGTCTTCGCCGGTCCATGAGGATTCGTCGACGGCGAAGCCGCGCACGGAATCGATCCATCCCGCTAAGCACGTGTTGCAGGTAGTGGGTCCTTCGTATTCAATGAGGCTGCGGGATGAATCGATTCGTGTACCCCAGTGTTTCACACTGAATTTCCAGTAAGTGACGGGCTTTTTGCCGAGGCGCGCGGGTCGGAAGCGTATTCGTTCCAAAGGGGCGAATTCGGTAATGCCGCGCAATTCTGATTTCTCCCACGCGCTTCGAAATTTCTCGGAAACGAGCAGGTCATCGCCGGTGCCGTAGGCTAAGTCGCCGAGCTTTCCGGTGAAGGCGCGGATTTCGGCGCGATAGGGCGGCAACCAAGATAAGCTGCTTACCGGCATACCGCACTGGGGGCACTTGGTGGAATCACCGAGATGGTGCGGATCCATGTCCAATACATCGGTTTCGTAGGGAACGCCCACGACCCACTTCAACTCATAGAACTGCATATCGAGCCTCTGTCAGAGTCCGTTCGGAAACAGCTTCAGGTTTTCGGGCTTGGTGTAGAACTCGCGGAGCCAGCTTTCGAATTGCGCGGGCGTGGCATATTTATATTTTGTCAGCCACTCGATGACCTTCGGCTCCATGTCGCGATGCCATTTGTCGTACCCGTTGTGCGCCTGTTTGTCGATCGCCTGGGTCAAGAAGCGGTCGT
>CAZETM010000068.1:0-23230 GCA_964514885.1 uncultured Polyangium sp.
CCATGTGCTGGACCCAGGCGAAATCACCGGACGAATCCGTCGGAATCCCCGCGAAGGCTCGCCCCCACGGATCCGTTTCCCACACCTCACGGCCCCATTGTTCGAGCGAAAACGGCGGATTCGCGATGACCACATCGAACGTGGCCAGACCCCCGGTAGCCGGATCCGTGAAGACGGGGTTGCGCAACGTATCGCCGCGTTCGATCTGAAAGTCTTCGATGCCGTGCAAAAACAGGTTCATGCGCGCGACGGCCGCCGTGGTGAGGTTTTTCTCCTGCGCATACAGTTTGCCGAAGAACGTCCGCGGATCGCCACCATTGTCGCGCACGTGCGCAACTGCGGCAAGCAACATGCCGCCCGTGCCGCATGCGGGATCGTAAATCGTCTCGCCTTCTTTCGGGTCGAGAATGTCGATCATGAGCCGGACGACGCTTCGCGGGGTATAGAACTCGCCCGCTTTCTTGTTCGTCGCGTCAGCGAATTGCTTGATCAGGTATTCGTACGCGTCGCCCATGACATCGGACGCGACGCGTTCATTGCCGAGCGACAATGCCGAGAAGTGCTCGAGCAAGTCTTTGAGCAATGCATCCGGGAGCCGTTCCTTGTTGCTCCACTGCCCATCGCCAAAGACGCCATAGAGGTGTTTTTGATTCGCCGTTTCGAGCCCCCGCATCGCATTCTGCATGGCCGTGCCGACGTTTTTGGCTGCTCCGCGCACGTCTCGCCAATGGCATCCTTCGGGAATCTGGAAGCGATGCTCGTCCGGGAAATCCGCGCCATATTGCGAGACCATGGCCGCATGCTCTTCGTCCCACACATCGCAGATCCGCTTGAAAAAGAGCAGCGGCAGAATGTACGACTTCCAATCCGTCCGATCGACGGGGCTGCCGCGCAGGATGTTCGCCGCTTCCCAAAGATGCGATTCGAGCTTGGCGAGCGTGATCTTGTTCGAATCGGGCGCCTTGTCCTGAGCTACGGTGCGAGCGGTGGTGGTTGCCGCGGGACGGGGCTTGGGAGGAGGCGAAGGCGGAGCAACGGGGAGCTCGAGCTGACGCGTAGTGGCGGGTGCGGCCGCGGGCTTTTTGGTGGTTGAGCGAGCAGCGCGCGGGCGCTGGGGAGACGACGGCATGGGGGGCGCATCATCGCCGAAGGTGGGCGTATGTTCAAGGGCGAACCGGCGGGAGCAGTAGCAAGTAGATCGCGAGACGGCTGCGAGGCCCGTAGCTGTGGCAAAAAATTCGTTGCGAAGGAGCGCTCACGGTTCGCGCGCAAACGAGTCGTGCAGTTTACATGTTACGCGCCTCTCTGGCCCGCACGTTCACGCTCTTGCTGTAGAGCTTGGATGCATGCACTCGGTACCTGTGTCGTGATGAACGCAGCGGTAGACGAGAACCCAAGGAGCAGCGATGGCAACCCAACTTCTTCGGTAGCATGTACGTAAGTGCGAACAACGTATGTCATCATTAGGAACCGGGTCCAGCTGTTCGAGAGAATGGTCTCGATCTCCTTTCGATTCCGGTCTAGCCAAGGCCATACGTGTTGCGCAACACGCTGTGAAGTGTCTTCGGTATTCTCCACTTCCAGAAACGGAACGTTCATTGGTAGTGCGGCTTCTAACGCGACGCAGGCGATACCGGGCTGCTGCCGCTCGTCGATTTTGGCAACCGCCTTGCGCAGGTTTGACAGGATTTGCCCCTCTGATCGAGGGCGCTTGCACTCCACGGGCCATTTGTAGCCGAGCATAAACTCAACGTGTTGTTGGTAGCGCGATGGGGATTTCGTATGGACGAAGGCTACAGTTTGACCGAAGCCAAGAAATTGACTCGCCGCATGAAGCTCGTACTCGGATTCATCGAATTGAGACTCATGTTCAGCATTCCCATGGTCAAAGGACGCCAGAGTTTTCAGCGTTTCTGTGAGCTTTGGGGTCCCTGCCTCTATCAATGCCTCAAGCGAATCAGCAAGACGTATCGCACGAAGCAGCGTACCTGCAACCGCGACCGCCTGAACATCGGTAGCTGCATCCGTAGCCCCAGGTTGCAGATCTCCGGTAGCGCTTTGATACTTTGTAACCTCTGCAAGCAAATATAACAACTCGGATTGCGGCTCAATTGTCAGAGAACGTGCCTTGTAAGCGTCTTCGATGATTCTTACTGCAGTATCAGGAGAGGACATGAAGGTTCTCCACGGAGTTTGGTAATGCCAGAGTGCTCGCTCGACGCGCCAACATCGATCTGTGCGGCATGATGAGCAGCGCGCAGCATACAGGCGTTGCGGACGCTGGCAACTCCATTTGCTCTAGAAATGCGATGCTATCCCCGGGGCATGGAAGCCATTCCTGATGCCCGAAACGAGATACACCTTCTCACAACTGAAGGTTTTTGAGAAGCCCGTGGAGATGACCTTGGCGGCACGGGAAATCCGCAAGGTTTCCCAATCGAAAGCGATTCTCAATTGCGGTCCATCTGGACGAATTTCGAGAAAGCTTCCGCCGGGACGGGGCTTAGCGGATGTTGGTCCCTGCATGCGGGAAAAGATGTATTCCTCCCACGACTTCTCGGCGCCTTCGCCCATTTGATCGCCGTGCCGTCGTAATTGATTCCCGAAAATAGCTCCGACTGGAGCTGCGCCCATTGCTCTTCGACGCCCATGGGATCCTCGAAACAATCCATGTCGATTGGCCCTTGACTTTCACGCTTCTCGTAGTGCACCGCGAGCGCGCGGCAGAAAGTTGATACGTGCGCCCGTCGTACGGTTGATGTCGGCCATCCAGGAAGCGTAACGACAGTGGTTTTGTCTTTGGCTCGTTCGTCTCCGGATCCCGCTCGGGCGCGGGTGTTGCCGGTGGTTGCAGTTTTAGTTTGTCGCCACAAACCTTGGCATCACGGTCGAGTTCCAGCGCGCTCGCTTCGCCGTAGATGCGCACCTTCTTCGCGACGATCTCCGCTTCCTCACCGAGCGACATGGACGGTCCGTTACCCACGAGGTCGAGCTTCTCGAGCGCCTCGATGCGGATCTGTTTCCCGCGCAGCGTGATGCCTTCGGGCGTGACGAGGATCTCGTTGTCGCCCGAGCACACGGCTATCCGCACATCGATCGTGAAAGTGCCCGGACATCGACAAGCGATGTGAACATCGATCGTGAAGATGGCGGAAGATCGACAAGCCACGTGCAACATCGATCGCGAAGGTCCCAGGACGTCAAAGAGCGATGTGCAACATCGATCGCGGAGGTCCCAGGACATCAAGAAACCATGTGCAACCGCCGTGCACGTTCACCGACAGATTTCCTTGCACGGCAAGAATGTCGTCGCCTTGCACGCGCGTGACGCGAAGTCCTTCGATCGAAGCGTGATCGTCACGTGCGACTCGCGTGTGTCTGTCGCGACCAACGTCGGTGATGCGATCGTTTTGTACGTTCTCGCGAAGGTCTCGCTCGGCGCGCACGAACACTTCTTCGGCGCCGGCAGCGTGGGTGTGCTCGATGTGCGCATGCCTGATCGCGTCGCTGACGGAAGCGCGAACGGATGCGGGTGCGTTGCGTTCACGAGCGAGCCGAGCACGACGGGACGGTCCCAGTGGAAGCGCACGCGCACACGACCGTACGAATCCGTATGAACTTCGTGACCGGCTGGGCCAGTCACGACGGCGCACTCGAGCGTCAGCACGACGCGTAGAGCTTGTCGCCCGTGATACTCGGCCGGTCAGCATGAGAAGACCAATTTGGCGAGGGCGGCGTGAGCCACTGACCGCCTGCATTCACCACGTTGCTGAGTTCCACCTCCAGAAACACCTGCGTGTCAGCCATCGAGCTGAGTTTTTTCTCAGCATGGCGAGTCTTCGCGAGCGGTGGTGGTGAGTTTTTTCTCTGCGATGCGACTGATCACCGACATCACGCGTGAGTTTTTTCTCAGGCATCCGCGCGTTGTGTACCTGCGCCGGAGAGATTTTTCTCTGCGTGTCGCGTCTGGAACAGTGCGAGGCAGAATTGATCCTGGAGTCGCGAAAGTCGCGAACGGTATCTCCTGCGACCGGACACTAAATACCCCCTGTCAGTGTCCAGTCGAGTTTGGCCCTCCCTTTTCGACCGCCCCGAAAATGAAACGCGTCAATGAGTTTGGGCTATTCGCACATGAGGCTGATGCTCGTGAGTATTGTCTCCAATATGCGAATCGGAACGTTCCGGAACATTCGCGAAGCGACCTGCACCGCCCCTCCCCCACCAAACCCAATCCACAAGCCCAACCCTGCCATGCCCCCGATCCGCCGCGCTCGAAAACGGCAGGTTGTTCGTCCTAGGCTCCTGGGCACTCGTTGAAATGTCTTGATTTTCGGCCAGCGCCGGGCACCATGGCGAGCGCATGATCACCAAGGTCGCCGTTCGCTCATTCAAGTCGCTTGAAAACCTGACTATCGAGCTTGGTCAACTCAATGTCTTCATCGGCGCGAACGGCTCCGGCAAAAGCAATCTGTTGGAGGCGATCGGCGTGCTGTCGTCCGCTGCCGACGGCAAGGTCAACGACCAAACACTGCTTCAGCGCGGGGTTCGCCCTGGATTACCTCGACTGTACAAGTCGGCGTTCCCATCGAGCGCGAAACAGCAATTGTCGCATATCTATTTCAGCGGCTCCTCTGAGGAGGCACATTATGACGTTTCTTTGAACAATCCGCTCAATGACCCGAGCCCTGCATGGAAATTCAAGACAGAGCTTTTGGAGCAGGATGGTGCGAAGCTTGCCAGCCGTGGTCCCAATCTCAAAAACAATCCCAATACCGAGAATGGACTTGCTGCACTAAAAATCGTGGAATTGCGCGAAGGTACGCCGGCTCTCGCATTGATGCGTCGCCTTCAAGGATACGCGATCTTCTCGCCCGCGACGACGGTGCTCCGAGGGGTCGACCCAGAGTCACAACCGAAAACCCCGGTCGGGCTGTCGGGCGGGCGATTGCCCGAAGCCGTCAATGAGCTCCTTGCACAACGCACGAAACTCGGTTCGACCTCTGGGCGCGTGTATGCGAATGCGCTGGAGCTCATCGATTGGGCCAAAGCCTACGGCACTGCGTCGGCCACGGATCTTCCGTTGTCCCCCTCCGCCAGTTCATCGCCACGCGTGGTCAAATTCGTGGATCGTTACATGCAAAATAATCGAAATACGCTCTCCGGTTACGATGCAAGCGAGGGAGCCCTGTATATCCTCTTTCTCGCAGTGCTCGCCACGCACCCGAAGGCTCCCGCTTTTTTTGCCGTCGACAATGCCGACCACGGTCTCAATCCAGCACTCGCCAAGCGGCTGATGCAACGCCTCTCCGAATGGCTCCTCGCCCGCACCGATGCGCGGCAAATGCTCATCACGGGTCATAACCCGGCGATTCTGGACGGATTGCCGTTGCAAGACGATCGAGTCCGGCTCTTCACGGTGGATCGCGACAATCACGGCAAGACGATTGTCAACAGAATCGTCCTGGACGAACGGTTGATGGGACTCGCTCAAAAAGGGTGGACCTTGTCTCGCTTGTGGATGAATAAACTCATCGGGGGCATGCCCGATGTCTAACGCAATCCGAATCGCGCTGGTGGCGGAGGGCGTCACGGATTATCACGTGCTTTTCGCAGCCATCGAATCGATGCTCGAAGGTCGCCCGTTCAACCTCAAATTGCTCCAGCCCGAAGGAAGCGTTGCGTTCATCGGCGACGGAGATGCCGGCGCATTGGGTGGAGGTTGGCGAGGCGTCTACAAGTGGTGTCTACAAGCCGTCCTACGTAGCGGCAGTTTGCGTGACGACCCGCTTTTTCTCAATTACGATATCGTTATTCTTCACGTCGATGCCGACGTGGCTCATGCGGATCCAGCAAAAGACAAGCGTTTCCCCATACCCGAGCTGGCCGGAGTGCTGCCCTGCGGCAAACACTGTGCGTCCCACCCGAAAACCATGGATTGTTCCATCACTCGAGCAGCCGCGGATGCACTTAGAACCATCCTCTTGTCGTGGGTCGGTGAGACCGAAATGCCACGCCAAACCGTTCTGTGTACACCATCGAAAAGCACGGACACCTGGGTGATGTACGCATTGTTTCCAGCGGATTCCGTCATGGAAAAGTGCGGATGGGAGTGCCATCCGAAACCTGCAAATCGATTGTCGCAACAACCCATTGCAAAAAGAATTCCGAAAGACGCCAAATCCTACGGCGACTCCAAACCCAAACTACGCGAACGTTGGCCGACCGTATCTACGTCGCTGTACGAAGCGCGACGATTCAAAGACGCCTTCTTGATGGTAGCAGCCGCAGTTCGCTAGTCTCCGCAACGGACACTCCACTTTCTACTTGCAATCCCTCTCACCCCATGCTCTCGTTCCGCTGCTATGACCGAACCCCTCGATCCCCAAGTCGCCGCAAAGTCTTTTGCCACCGTTCGCTCGCGTCTCGTCGCCATTGCAAATGACCGGGTCGAGCCGGCACGCTATCACCTGGACGACCATTCCACCGATAGCGCAGAAGTCGCCGATATTCGCTCGGGCACCGGTTATCTCGATTTGGCTCTCGACCTTTCCCGCCTCGCGAAGCTTTATCAAAAGCACCAGAACATCATTAAAAAAGACCCGAAAAATTATGTCGCGTCCGATATCGATGACGCGCGCAAGTATTCGAGTGAAATCCTCCGCTTGCTCGGTGACGCACGGAATGAGAATGCCAAAACCTGGGCCGACATGGTCGCTCGCGCGTCAAACCATCCCGTTCGTCCTAAAAAACTCCACGGCTCGCTCGATCGACGTTCGTAGCGGAGTACAAGGCATTTCCAGCTCGCGCCTTGCTTTGCCCCCATCGAAGTACGCGAACCTCTGCATGTACCGAATGCTCTTGTAGGTCGCGAGCGGCGGCGTCTTCGACACGTGGTCGCTCCAGAACTCCATGCCCAGCGAGATCCCACGCGTAAGAGCACCAGGAACGGGCAATCGTGGAGGTCGCACTCCAGCGACATTTGCTACGACTTCAAAGAATTCGCGCAGCGTCACGTTGTGGTTTCCCAAAATGTATCGCTCGCCGATACGTCCTCGTGTTTCCGCTGCGACATGAGCTTTCGCCACGTCGTCCACATCGATCGCGCAAAAGCCTCCTTGACCCACGCCTGGCACTTGTCCTCGCAACAGACTCAGAATCATGCCGCCTGTCGGAGTTGGTCCGATGTCTCCTGGGCCGAACGGAAATGCCGGATTCACAATGGTTACGGGCAAACCTGCTTCGGCCAAACGTTTCACCACTCGTTCCGCTTGATGCTTCGATGCGATGTAGTCGTTCGCGATGTCCGCGATGTTCCACGTCGTCGTTTCATCGGCTGGGGTTTGTCCTTCTCCAAGGCCCACGGCCGCGATCGAAGATGTGTATACGATTCGTTTCACGCCTGCGTCACGTGCGGCGAGCAGCGATGTTGTCGCGCCTTCGAGGTTCACGCGCCAGATGGAATTCGGATCGAGCGACCAGAGTTTGTAGATCGCGGCGAGGTGATAATACGCGTTCGTACCATCGAGCGCGCGTTGCATGCCTTCGCGATCGCACACGTCGACGGAGACTTGTTCGACGGGCAAATCGGCAAGGTTTGTCCTGTTCGCACCAGGCTCGACGAGCGCACGTACGGTCCGACCTCGAGCGAGCAGTTCGCGCACGACGGCTGAACCGATGAAGCCCGTGGCGCCGCTCACGGCCGCGATGTTTTTCGAGTGCATCATGGGGTTTCGCTCGTGCGTCAGATCGTGAACGTTGTCGGGAATGTCCTGAGACGATCGTTGTTTGTCATCGCCGTCAAGCGGTACTCACGGGCTTGTGCACGTAAACCTGCACGTGGCTCTTGACCTCTCAACCCTCGCGTACTCTTATCGGTCCACCAAGATGTCGCTCTCGAGTTCCACGCCTCTCACTGTTGTCGTTGCCGAAGACGAGCCTGCCATGCTGAGCCTCGTTGCGAGCCATTTGAAGCGGCTCGGCTTTACGGTTCACGAAGCTCCGGACGGCGCAGCCGCATGGCAGCTCGTGCAGAAACACTTGCCCGATCTCGTCATGCTCGACGTGATGATGCCCGAGATGAGTGGCTGGGAAGTTGCACGAGCGATCAAGGCGAAGGGTGCTGCGGGCGGAGCGTTCGAGAACACGCCGATTCTGATGCTCACGGGCATCGGTGAACGTTTGAACGCGATGAACTCGCCGCTGTTTGCCGCGGACGCATGGCTGGACAAACCGTTCGAGTTTGCCAAACTCGACGAGACGATCGCAGAGATTCTCGAGAAGTACGGCAAGGAAATGCCGACGCGTGCAGACAGCTCGCACAAGCACGCACCGGTTGCTGCGAAGAAAGCCGCGAAGAAAGCCGCTCCCGCGAAGGCTCCGCCGGTGACGGTAGCGGCGAAGAAAGCCGCGCCGGCGAAGGCTGCGGCGAAGAAAGCTGCGCCGGTGAAGGCAACGGCGAAGAAAGCTGCGCCGGCGAAGGTTGCTGCGAAGAAAGCTGCGCCGGCGAAGAAACCCGCGTCCAAGCCTGTCGCATCCAAGCCTGCCAAGAAAGCCGCGTCCAAGCCGACGGCGAAGCCGGCCGCCAAAAAATCTGCCCGTCGCGCGTAGAGCGTGTCTAGCAGGCGTTGCGAGCGAATCGGGGCTAGGGAAGCCGACATGAAGCGTACTTCAGTACGCTGAGTGAGGCTGACCGAAGCACCGGTTCGCGCAGCAGCCTGATAGACACGCTCTAAGGAAATCTTTCACGCTCGTGCGTGGAAGATCGCGCCATGGGAATTGTTTCTAGTCCCAACGCGTAAGGCCTGTCGTAACTCCCGCGTTCATCTCGGGAACTTACGAGCACCTTGGCCGTCTACGGCTACAATGACGCCCCCGCTGCCTCTGCGATCGCACGTCTGCGGACCCTTCGGAGCGACACCACTGTGAGCACAGAACGCCCTCGAGATCTCGCCCGCATCCGACGCGCTGCCTCTTTCGTCGCGCTTCGATTGCGAATTGATCGCGCGCTTCGATACCTCCCACCCGCTCTCACGTTCGCCTTCGCAGTCGTCGCGGGCACACTCGCTGTCCGTAAGGTTTTTCCCGACCACCTCTCTGAACTCGCTGCCAAACGCACGCTCGCTGGTGCCGCAGCGGTTGTTCTCGCCGTGATCATCGTCGGGCTTTTGCGCAAGTTACCTCCACGCGCGGGCACGCTTGCTCTCGATCGACATCACGATCTGCACGATCGTTTGACCAACGCGATCGCGTTCGATGCGCTTTCTCCCGGTGATCGCAGCCCGCTCATGGAGGTGGCGATCGACGATGCTTGTGAGCATGCGCCGAAGCTTCGTCCAGGCAAAGCAGCACCGTTGCACCTTCCGTCGGGATCAGCGCCGGCCCTTCTTTTTGGCCTCGGAGCGCTCGCGGTTGCGTTGCTCGAGATTCCCGTTCCGATTCCTCCGCTTGCGCCATCGGCGCCCACGATCGATGCGATCGTTCTTGCTCCAGACGATCTCGATCTGTTCCGCGACGCTGCCAAAGAGCTTCAAAAACGCGATCAAACGCCTGAAGTTCAAGCCGCGATCGAACGGTTCAATCAGCTCATCGAAGACATCGCGAACAAGCGGCTCGATCGCACCGAAGCGTTTCGCAAGATGGAGGCGATCGAGCGAGACTTGCTGAAGGGCAGCGAAGCCGATCGCAAAGCGCTCGAAGAAGCCCTCGAACAGATGGGCAAACATCTCGAGTCGTCGGAGCTGTCGAAGCCTCTTGGTGAATCGCTCAAGAAGAAGGATCTCGAGCAGGCCAAGAAGGATCTCAAAGAGCTTGCCGAGCGATTGCGTGACGCGAAGAAGAAGCCTGACAAGCAGCAGCTCGAGCGTTTGCGTGAGGCTTTGAAGAAGGCATCCGAGCGGCAAAAAGAAGCGCTCGCGTCCATCGAAGAAAAGCGTGCCGAGGTGCGTGAGGATCTGCTCAAGAAGAAGCGCAAGCCGCAAGAGCAAGACGCTGGGCCGCAGGATGAAGCCGAAGAGAGGCTTTTGAAGAAGAAAGAGCGTGAGCTCGAGCGGCTCGATCGCGAAGCGGAGCGTCAGGCGAGGACGGGTCGACAGTTGGAGCGACTCGATCGTGAGTTAGCAAAAGCGGCTGAAGACTTGATGAGGGAGATGGGGGCATCTGCGGACGATCTCGAGCAAGCGGCGGAGGACATCAACCGCATGCAACAAGAGCAACTGTCGGACAAAGAGAAGGAAGAGCTTCGCCAGCGACTCGAGGAATTGCGCGAGCTGATGCGGCAGCAGGGCCAAGCGGGCAAGGAGCGCATGAAGCGCCAGATGCGTTTCGGAAAACGCGCGCGAGGTCAGGGCCAAGGCGGTCAGCAGCAGCAAGGGCAGGGCCAAGAGGGTCAAGAGGGTCAAGAGGGCGAAGGGCAACAAGGCCAGAATGGTCAGAAGCCTGGGGGCCAAGGACAGGGCCAAGGACAGGGCCAAGGACAAACTTGGGTGATGGGTCCTGGCGGCAAGAAGATCCTCGTCATGGGGAAAGGCCAGGGTAGTGGTGGTGATCAGCCTGGACAAACTCCTGGTGGTGGGGGAGATCAGCCTGGAGGACAGGGGCAGGGTCAGGGTGATCAGCCTGGCGGTGGCCAAGGCAAAGGGGCTGGTCAGGGTCGAGGTGGTGATATCGCGGGTCAGCGGACGGATCCGAAGATGGGCACGCAGGATGTGCAGGCCCAGGGGCTTGATTCGGGTGGCGGTCCGTCGAACAGCGAAGTGATTCTCGCGGCGGCCGAAAAGGGATTCAAAGGAAGCGGCTACAAGAAGGTATTTACGCAATACCGCACCGTCGCTGAGGAGCAGATCAACAAAGAGAAGATTCCGGACGGATATCGGTTTTACGTCAATCGGTACTTCCAGCTCATTCGACCTAGGGAATGATTGTCCTGGAAAAACCATTGGTGATGCGGTAGGTTTTGAAGAACGAACGTCGGGTATTGACGATAGAGGGATAGATGGCCGAGAAAAACAAGGATCTTGCACGCAGCGAGGTCGCTGTCTTTCAGAAGACCATTGGCGAATTGCGTGACGAGGTGGGGAAGGTCATCGTGGGCAACCGCGAGATCGTCGACGGCGTGCTTACGTGCATGCTGGCCGGCTCGCATGCGTTGCTGGAAGGTGTACCGGGTCTCGGTAAAACGATGCTCGTGCGCACGGTGGCGCAAGCGCTCAATTTGCAATTCGCGCGTATTCAATTCACGCCGGACATGATGCCGGCGGACATTCTTGGTACGACGGTCATCGACGAAGGTGCGGCCGGGCAGCGGGCGTTTTCGTTCCGCAAGGGTCCGATTTTTGCGAATATCGTGCTCGCGGACGAAATCAATCGTGCGACGCCGAAAACGCAAAGCGCGCTGCTCGAAGCGATGCAGGAGCATCGCGTGACGATTGCGAAGACCAGTTATACGCTGGAAGAGCCATTCTTTGTTTTGGCCACGCAAAACCCGCTCGAGAGTGAAGGCACGTATCCGCTTCCCGAAGCGCAGCTCGATCGGTTTTTCTTCAAGCTGCACGTGGGTTTTCCCGGGCGTGAAGAATTGCATTCGATTCTCGATCGGACGACGGGTGTGTCAACGCCGGAAGCTACGCCGGTCATGAATCGCGACCAGATTTTGCAAATGCAAAGGCTTGTGCGCGAGGTGCCTGTTTCGCGGCACGTGCAAGATTATGCCGTGCGACTGCTGCAGGCGACGCATCCGGGCCCGAAGGCGCTTGATCAGGTCAAGCGGTTCGTCAAGTTCGGCTCGTCTCCGCGCGGTGCGCAGGCGCTTTTGTTGGCGGCCAAGATTCGTGCGTTGCTCGAAGGAAGGTTTGCCGCGTCGATCGATGACGTAAAAGCCATTAGTTTGCCGGCGTTGCGGCATCGCGTTTTGCTCAACTTCGAGGGCGAAGCCGAAGGCGTGAAGACGGACGACATATTGCTCGCCATCATGAAGAACCTTCCCGAGACCGAATAAGGTTTTTTATGGGCGTGCTCGAGTTTCTCGGAATACGGAGTGGTCCAGCATCGGCACGCGTGTCTGCGGGTGACGACGACCTTTTCGACGACGAATTCCAGCGCAAGCTCGATTATCTCGCGATGGTCAGCAAACGCGTCTTTTCGGGCGCGATGCGAGCTGAACGGCGTACGAAAAAAACCGGCTCGGGCATCGAATTTGCCGACCATCGCGATTACACCGCCGGCGACGACATTCGTTACCTCGATTGGCACGCATTCGAGAGATTCGATAGGCTGCTCATTCGGTTGTACGAAGAAGAAGAGGATTTGTCCATTTACTTCATCGTGGACACTTCCTCTTCGATGGGGTTTGGCGACGGACAGAAACTACGTCAAGCCAAACGTCTTGCGGCGGCATTGGCTTACGTCGGGCTCGCCAATCTCGATCGCATTACCATCGTGACGGCGACCGACGAAATCAGCGGACGCATTCCTTCGACTCGTGGCAAAGCGCGTATCTTTCGCATTTTCCGATTCTTGTCGGGCGTGCGCGCCGAAGGTGAAACCGACCTCGGCGAAGCAATGAAAACCTTCGTGGCTCAACATAAACGCAAGGGTCTGGCGGTATTGCTCAGCGATCTCTACGATCCGGAAGGATTCGAGCGAGGGATCAACGTGCTTCGATACAATCGTTTCGAGCCGTACGTCATTCACCTCGTCGATCCGCGCGATGGTCGTCCCGAAATGCGCGGGGACGTGCGCGTATACGATTGCGAAACAGGAGCCGAGCGAGAAGTCACCGTGACCGCCAAAGTGCTCGAAAAGTATCAAGCCGCATACCAGGCTTATTTGGAAGAAGTGCAGCACTTCTGCGCGACTCGACAAGTGAGTTATTTCCGGGCCGATATCGATGCATCCTTTGATGAATTGATTCTGCGGGTTTTTCGCCGCGGAGGGTTTCTCCGGTAAAACATGCACTTCGTCGGCGTTCCCCTAGCCACTTTGCTGCAAATCGGTGCCCTCGCCGGTGCCGTGGTGGTTGTTTTTTACATTCTCAAGCTGCGCAGAAGGCCCGTCGCCGTTCCCTTCGAGAAAATCTGGGAGCGCATTTTGCGCGACAAGGAGGCCACGAGCCTCTTTTCGCAATTGAAGCGCCTGTTCTCGCTCCTGCTTCAGCTCGCGTTGCTCGCATTGCTGCTCATCGCGCTCGGAGATCCGCGTCCTGCGGCAAACCTGCTCGAAGGTCGCAACATCGTGGTGCTCGTCGATTCGAGCGCGAGCATGAAAGCGATCGATGTAGCGCCGACGCGGATCGAAGCAGCCAAAGAAGAAGTGAAGCGCATGGCGCGTGGTTTGTCAGGTACAGACCGCATGCTGATCGCGCAGATGGATTCCGCAGTGACGCCGCTGTCCACGATGACCAGCGAGATCCCGGATCTCGAAGCAGCCATCATGGCCGTTCGTCCTACCGATGCGCGTGTCGACTTCCCCAAGGCGCTCAGGTTTGCCGCCGATACGCTGCGGAAGTTGTCGTCCCCCGAGATCATCGTCGTGTCCGATGGCGCGATGGGAACGTCGCTTGCTGAAGCCGCAGGCGTGGATCTTGGCGACGTTCGTCTGTCGTTCGTGCCGATTGGTACGCGTTCGAAGAATGTTGCGATCACGGGTTTTTCCGTGCGTCGGTACCCGCTCGACAAGTCCCGTTACGAGGTGATGCTCGAAGTCACCAACACGAATGACGAGCCGACGGACGTCGAGGTCTCGCTCTTCGGTGATGGACAATTGACGGACCTGACAAACCTTCGTTTGGGCCCCAACGAACGGCTGCCGCGGTTCTATCCGAACTTGTCCGGTGCATCGAAGACGCTCGAAGCGAAGATCGCGTTGGCCGGCCAAGTGCAAGATGATTTGCCCGCGGACGATCGCGCGTATGCGCTTCTTCCCGAACGAAGACGGGCACGAGTGCAAGTCGTCAGCACGGGCAACATGTTCCTCGATGCGGCGTTGTTGCTCGACGAATACCTTGAAGTCACGCCAGTCGATCCTGCGAAGTATCCCGCAGCGGGAACGTTCGATGTGACGATCTTCGATGGAGTCACGCCCAACGTAGCGCCGGGCAGTGGCAGCCTGTTTTACCTGGATCCCAAGGGTGAAAACGTTCCGTTCAAAGTGGGCGAAACGGTCGAGGACACCGATCCGAACGTGCGTCTCGGCTTCGACGAGCTGGACGAGAAGCATCCGATCTTGCGGTACACGATCTTGTCGGACGTGAACATCGCGCGAGCGCATGTGCTCGAGGGCGACAAGGAAGACAAGGTGATCGGCAAGAGCTACAAGGGCGCGATTTTGCTCGCGGGACGTCGTGCAGGCGTGAAGTTTGTCGCGATGGGCTTCGATGTTCGCGAGAGCGATTTTCCGCTGCGGATCTCGTGGCCGATGTTCGTGCTGAACGTGATCAACGACTTCGTTGAAGAAGACGTGCAGTACATCTCGTCGTTCCGCACGGGCACGGTGTGGCAGATCCCGGCATCGTCGGCGGCGGAGACGGCGACGTTGAAGCTGCCGGATACTTCGACGACGACGGTGCCCATCAAAGATGGCCGTGCGGTTTTTCTTGGCCAGCAAGCAGGGTTTTACGAACTGTCCACGGGGCCTGGCGAGTCCAGCTCGTTTGCGGCGAACCTCGTCGATGCGGGCGAGAGCGAGATCGAGCCGGCGAAAGAGCTGGTCGTGGGTAAACGCTCGGCTGGAGCGGTGGGCGAGTTCAAGGTGGGAGTGCGTCGAGAAATCTGGATCTACTTGCTCGCGGCGGTGCTTGCCGTGACGGCGATCGAGTGGCTCACGTATCATCGGAGGGTGACGGTGTGAGCAAGCGTCTACGGATTCTCGCGTGGACTCTGACCTGCGTTGCGCTCGCGGGTCTGCTGTTCTGGGCTTACCGACGGTTTGTCCTGCTGCACCCCGATCCTACGTTGAGCTGGGTGCGTAACGGCATCACGTACGAGCTGCTCAATCCGAAGATGCTGGGCGCCGTGCTGATCGCGCCATGGTTTGTCGCGGTACTGTCGCAGTCGCTCGCGGATCTTCCGTGGCCGCAACGTGTGCTGTCGGTGATCTTGCGCATCGCGTTTGTCGGCTTGCTCGCGTTGGGTTTGTCTCGGCTCGCGAGGACGGCGACGACCGAAAAAGTTTGCACGGTGTATCTGGTCGACGTCTCGGATTCCGTGACAGACGAGTCGTTGGCGGATGCTCGAACGGCGTTCGAACAGGCTTGGAAAGACAAACCTGCCGACGGGCGCATCGAGCTGGTGACTTTTGCGGAGCGGCCGCGAGCGGTTTCTCCGGGCGAACCCGAGGGGGACAAACCCAAGGCGCCGATCATCGAACGTCATCGCGATCAAACGGCGAAGGGCGTGAAAGAGCTTGGAGCAGGAACGAATTTGCAGGCAGCGCTGCAGCTTGCGTACGGCCTGTATCCTCAAGGTTTTCTAAAGCGCGCGGTGCTTTACAGCGATGGCGTGCAGACCGAAGGCGATGTGCTCGCGGAGGCGAATCGCGCGAAAGCATTCGGGATCAAGCTTTTCACGGTTCCGTATCGACGGCCCGCGCCGCCTGAAGTTGCGGTGCGTGAAGTGAAGATGCCCGAGCGTGTGAAGGTGGGCGAAACGTTCGCCGTGCGTGCGGACATCTACGCGACCAGGGCTACGAAGGCGCGCGTTCGTCTCTACCAAGGTGAAGCGCTGAACGGGCTCGATGGCATCAGGCAAGTCGATCTCGTTGCCGGTCCAAACGATGTCGTTTTCAAGAGCGTCGTGCGTATCGCGGGGCAAGTGACCTACGCGCTCGAAGTCGATGAAATCCCGGCAGACAAGTTCAAAGAGAACAACCGTTACTCCACGACGATCGACGTTCCTGGTCGTCCTTCCGTGCTTTATGTCGAAGGCACGCCGCAACATGCGGGGCCTTTGTCGGCCGCACTTACGGCGCAGCAGTTCGAGGTCGATGTGCGTCCTCCGGCGGGTTTTCCCGGGTCGCTCAAAGAGATGGAGCGTTTCGACTTTGTGATCTTGAGCGACACGCCGAAGGATGCCGTGAGCTTGCAAGCGCAGGAGCTCATCGAGACGTATGTGCGTGATCTCGGCGGTGGATTTCTCTTCTCGGGTGGCGATGCGGGATATGGCCTAGGCGGCTGGTATCACACGGCGATCGAGCGGATCTTGCCCGTGCGTATGGACAACGAGCGCAAGAAAGAGATGCCGAGTGTGGCGCTCGTGCTCGTGATCGATCGTTCCGGATCGATGACGGGTTTGCCGCTCGAGATGGCCAAAGCTGCGGCGAAGGCGACATCCACGGTGCTCTCGTCGGATGACTTGATCGAGGTCATTGCGTTCGATTCAGCGCCGACGCGGTACGTGAAGATGCAACCGGCGCGCAATCGTTCGCGCATTGCGGCGGACATTGCACGGATTCAACCGGGTGGTGGCACGGAGATCTTTCCGGCGCTCGATGCGGCATATCAGGACCTCACGGTCACGCAGGCTCGCAAGAAGCACGCGGTGCTTCTGACGGACGGCAAAGCGCCGAACGCGGGCATTCGCGATCTCGTGTCGGGCATGATCGCGGAATCGATCACGGTCACGACGGTGGGTCTTGGTGGTGATGTCGACGAGCAGTTGCTCAAGATGATCGCCGACGTTGGTGGCGGCCGTTATCACGCGGTCATGGATGCCAACAGTTTGCCGCGCATCTTCACGAAAGAGACGGAGATGATCGCGCGAGCGGCGGCGGTCGAAGAATGGTTCCCCGTGTCGCAGGTGGGCGATGCGGCATTCTTGCGTGGCATCGACATACGTACCGCGCCAAACCTGCACGGATATGTTTCGACGAAGATGAAGCCGACGCCGGCGCAGGAGTTGTTGCAGAGCGACACGCAGGAGCCGATCCTTGCGCGTTGGCGAGTGGGTCTTGGTTGGACGCTGGCGTGGACGAGCGACGTGAAGTCACGTTGGGCGGTCGAGTGGCTCAGGTGGCCAGGTTTCGAGCGTTTTTGGGGCCAGCTCGTGCGTGAGCACATGCGTCAGAAGCATCGGCGCGAGCTCGACATGAGGGCGGAAGTTTCGGGCGGTCGTCTGCGTGCATCGGTCGATGCGTTTGGGGCGGATGAACGGTTCGAGAACAACTTGCAGTCGAAGCTCAACATCGTTGGTCCCGAGCCTGGAGGACAAACCACGGTGGTGGAGTTCAAGCAGACGGCGCCGGGCAGATACGAAGTGGATCATCCGATCGACAAGTACGGATCGTTTTTGCTTCGAGCCGAGCACTTGCGACAAGCCGACAACGGCGAGCTGAAGCAGGTAGCGGTCAGTTTTGGGCACGTATCGAATCCGTATCCGAAGGAGTATGCGGGGTTCGAGCCTGATGTTGCGTCGCTCGAGAAGGCTGCGAAGGCGACGGGTGGCGGGCTTGATCCTGCGAACGTGCAGGCGGTCTTCGATGCGGCGGGCGAGAAGGTCACGTATCACGAGGAGTTGTGGCCTCGGTTCATCTACGCGGCGATTGCGGTTTTCCTCTTGGATCTCTTCGTTCGTCGCGTTCGTCTGTTTGATCGCAAGTTCTTACCAAAGCGTACGGTTCAGCACGCAGCGGGGCGTCCGACCCGCGTTTCGTCCTCTTCTTGAAGGCTTTTTTGCATAGGCGGGGATCCAAAAAATGGGGTCGTTCCGTCTATGGTTCCGTGTTGCGCGCTGAAGTGGTAAGAAAGGACGGAAGTTCGTGTCTTTGCGAGATGCCGTGAGTTCCCCGAGTCCTCTCTTTGCCCGTCTCGATGCGGGATATCCTCTTGTTTTGGGGGGTGACGCGACTTCGGGTCTCGTTGCGCATGGCGCGGACGTCAGTGGTGTTGCGCCTCTTGGGCGGCTCGTGCGTGAGCATTCGTCGGTCCTGACGGACTATTACGGTCACGAGATCGCGGCCGGTGTCGATGTCTTGTTGGCGCTCACGGATGAAACGATGCCGCGGACGCTGGGTCAGATCGGCATGGCGTTTCGTTCTGCTGCGCTGACGGGCACGGCGGTCGAGTTGGCGCTTGATGCGGTAGCGGCAGCGAAGAGGCCTGTGGCGGTGGCTGGGCTGCTTGGAGCGCGCTGGATCGCGCCTGTGCTTCCGGAGCGCATTACGGAAGAGTACGCGATGCATGCGACGCGGCTGTCGACGTCTGGGTGCGAGATCATCATTGCACGTGGTGTGTCCCCGGAAGTGTTTCAGCACGGTACGCAGCTTGCTCGAGTGATTCGGATGGCCGCGATCGTGAGTGGTTGCGCGACGCAAGTGCCGACGTGGGCGCTGCTCGAAACGGTCGATGGCGAGTGTCTCGATGACGGTGATTCGGTGGAAGATGCGGCTCGTGGTGCGGTCGATGCCGGCGCACATGCGGTGATTTTCGATGTGCCGAATGAAACGGCGGGCCGCATGGCGATTGAGATCGCGTCTCGTGCAGGCGCTGCGCGCGTCGGAGTTTTGCTAGCGGCCGGTCCGGACAGCAAACACGGTGTACCCAACATCAGCGCACCTCTCGATGCTTGGGTTGGCGCGTGCATACGTCTCGTCGATGCTGGAGCGCGCATCGTTGGTGGTGGTGCGAGCACGACGTTGATGCACCTATCGGGTTTGTCCCAGGCGCTTGGCGGCTTCGACCGATCAAGTTCCGTTCGGGCACCGGTTTGGCCGCAAGCCGTGTAGACTCGGCGATTATTTTGAGGACAAACGAAATGGCTGAAGCGAGATCTTCCACGCCGGAGATGATCCGGAACACCGACGACCTATTCATTCCGTTGCATACGGCGATGAAGCCGCGTGACCAATATCGAATTGGCGCGGAAGGCGAAAAGTTCGGTATTTTCGTGGCCGATGGATCGCCGCTTCATTACGAGGGACCGCACAGCGTCCTCACGGTGTTGCATGCCCTCGTCGAGCGACACGGCTGGAAGAGCAGCGAGCCGGAGTATCCGGGTGGGCCGATTATTTCGCTCGAACGAGCGGGCGCGTCGATCACGCTCGAGCCTGGCGGGCAGCTAGAGCTTTCCGGCGCTGCTTTCGACAACGTGCACCAGATTTGTCTCGAAATGAGCGGCCATTTGGCTGAGCTGCGGGACATTTCGAACGAGCTTGGTATTACGTTTTTGGGCGTTGGTTTTCATCCGCTCGCGCGCCAGGACCAACTGTCCTGGGTGCCGAAGTCTCGTTATGGCATCATGAAGCGGTATTTGCCATTGCAAGGCAAAGGCGGGCTGGACATGATGCGTCGCACGTCGACGGTACAGGCGAACTTCGATTATTCCAACGAAGAGGGCGCAATGCGCTCACTCTGCATTTCTTTGCGACTTTCTCCGGTCGTGACGGCGATGTTTGCCAATTCGCCCTTTTATGAGGGCAAAGTCTGGGGTGGGAAAAGTTATCGGGCTCTGACGTGGCTGGATGTCGATCCGGCGCGGCAAGGATTGCTCGCGAGCGTCATTCACGGAAAGCGCAAATTCATCGATTACATCGATTGGGCGCTGGATGCTCCCATGTTTCTCATCAAGCGCGACGGGGTTGTCCTCGAGAATACCGGACAATCATTCCGCAGCTTCATGGACCGTGGATTCCGGGGACATCGTGCGACGCAAACCGATTGGCAGACGCATATCAATACCATGTTTCCCGAGGTTCGTCTCAAGCGCACGATAGAGGTTCGCAGTGCGGATGCGCAATCTTCGGCGCTCACCTGTGCGCTTTCGGCGCTGTGGACCGGGATATTATACGACGACCGGGCGCTCGACGAAGCCGAAGCTCTTACGGAGAGTTTTACCTTTACGGAGCTTCAGGCATTACGGCCTTCGATTGCTCAGCAAGGCCTTCAGGCCACGTTCCGCGGCGAGCCATTGGCAGCGCTGGCCGAGCGTGTGATGACCGTTGCCGAAGGGGGTTTGGCGCGGCGTGCTCGGATGCGTAACGGTCAGGACGAACGCGTCCATTTGGCGCGCCTCGGGGCGCTCGTGAACAAGGGGCAATGTCCTGCGGACGTGCTTCTTGAGGGGCTCGATGCGAATTCGAGCGACTTGCAGCGCGAGATCATCGCGCGTACGCGGCTCGTGTAACGGCCGTGTTTGCAGGATTGTGTTAGGGGGACGATTCGACGATGGCGACGACCATTCTGTATCTGCTTGGGACGGCGTTGCTGATTCTGCTCAACGCGTTTTTCGTTGCGTCCGAGTTTGCTATTGTCAAAATGCGCCCGACGCGCCTGGAGCAGCTCGTCCATAGCGGCGATTCTCGGGCCAAGCGGGCGCTGGCGATCTCGCAGCGGCTCGATTCGTATCTGTCGGCCAATCAGCTTGGCATTACGTTGGCCAGCTTGGGGCTGGGCTGGATTGGTGAGCCTGCGGTGGCGCATTTGCTTCACCCAGTTTTGTTGCGGGCTGGGCTCAGTCCCGAGGCGACGCATGCCGTTTCTTTGGGCGTTGCGTTTTTCCTCATCATGTCGCTGCACACGATCATTGGCGAATTAGCACCGAAGAGCCTGGCCATTCAACGCACGGAAAAGGTCACTCTTTTTGCGGCTGGCCCGCTGCATTTCTTCTACATGATGGCGTGGCCCGTCATTTGGTGCCTGAATACTGCGGCCAATGCTTTCGTGCGTTTGTTTGGTTTGCAGCCAGCGCATGAACAGGAAATTGCCCATACCTCGGAAGAATTGCGCATTTTGCTCACGCGTAGTCCCGCAGGGCTCGATCCGGCGCTGCGCAGCATGCTCGTGCGCATTTTTGATTTGCGACGGCGCACGGCGCGTCACGTCATGTCGTTGCGCAGTGATGCGGCGACGCTTCGTGCGGGGATGACGATCGAAGAAGCCGTCGCGGTGGTCGCGGAGGCGGGGTATTCACGATATCCGGTGCTCGATCCAGCGGGCCATTCCGTGCTCGGCTATTTGCATCTTCGCGATCTATTCGACGTCCTCAGTGGTCGGCGCAAAGCTTCTCGCGTGGCCGAGCTATTGCGAAAGCCGATTTTTGCGCGGGAAAACACTTCGGTCGAGCGATTGCGTCTGGAAATGCAGGCGCGGCAAATTCCAGTCGCGATCGTTACCAGCTCGACGGGGGAATTCATCGGTCTGGTCACGATCGAGGACTTGCTCGAGGAAATCGTCGGGGAAATTCGCGACGAAAATGACGAGGAAGTTCCGCCCATTCATCGACGTGGGCCGGGAATCGTCGAGGTGGATGGGCGCGTGCTCTTGGCGGACCTCGAACGCGAAGAGCAAATTGTTTTATTGCCGTTAGCCAAGACCGTGGAAACCTTGGCCGGCTACATTCTCGAGCGACTCGAACATCCAGCGGAGCCTGGAGAACGTGTCGAATGTGAGGGGTATACGCTGATTGTCACGGACGTCTTTGGTCGTCGGGTGCGTCGCGTGCGTATCGTGGCCACGGACAAGGCGGCGCCAGCGCCGGCGGGTTCTGCGGAGCCCGAGGGTGATCGCGGCGTAAATGATGCCTAAAACCTAGACTCGGAACGCATCTCGGTCTAATGCGCAGAGTATGACCGAGCCTCGGGTTCTTCGTTCCGCATTTCTTCGTTCTTCATTTCTTCTGGCCGTGATGTCGTTGGGTTGCGCTGGACAAACCGACGCACAACGCCCTTTGCGTCCGCTTCTTCGTGAGATCGCGAAGGATACGAAAAGCACGCATCGAGTGGACGCGGCTGCGGATGCCTCGCATGGCGCGATCTTGCCCGCGGACAAGAGCCGGATTGGTTTCGATCGTATCGCCAAGATGCCCGAGCCGGGGTGGAACGTACCGCGTCGATTTTCTGCTTCGCCGGACGGAAAACTCGTGACGTGGCTTGCGAGCGAAACGGGCGACATGACGTATTCGCTTTTCGCGCTCGATTTGGCGACGAAAACGTCGAAGGTTCTGTTGCGAGCGGCGGATCTTACAGGCGCGTCGAAACCGCTCAGTCGCGAAGAAGAATTGCGGCGCGAAAGGCAACGGACGAGGGCATCGGGGGTTGCCACGTACGAATGGGCCCAGAGGGCTCCCGTTATGCTGATTCCCGCGGCTGGGGATATTTTCGTGCGGACCGCTGATGGCGCAACAAAACGTTTGACGGAGACCAAGGAAGCGGAAATCGATCCGCAATTGTGTCCTACGGGTGAGCGCGTCGCGTTTGTCCGCAATGATGATTTGTTTACAATCGATATCGCGACGGGCAAAGAGACAAAACTTTCGACGGGCGGTCCTGCGGGAACGACGCGAGGTCAAAGCGATTTTCTAGCGCAAGAGGAACTCGACGAACCGCACGGGTTTTTCTGGTCCCCCGGGTGTGATCGTTTGGTTTACCTCGAAGTGGACGAGCGAGCCGTTGCAGAACATCCGGTGCTTGGTTATCGCGGCGAGCCGGATTTGATGATGCAGAAGTATCCGTTGCCTGGGGCGGCAAATCCGAAAGTGCGTGCGGGCATCGTCGATGTCAAGACCCGTAAAACGACGTGGATTACGTGGCCATCGGATGCCGAGCAATACATGGGGCGTTTTGCTTGGGATTCGGAAGGAGCGATGGTTTACTTGCAGACGCTCGATCGGCGTCAGCAGCGTTTGGCGCTGGTACGAGTGGATCCGCAAAACGGAAAAACCAAAGAGCTTTTTTCCGAAACGTCCCCCGCGTGGCTCGAATTTGCCGACTTCAAGGTTCTCGAAGGTAAGCCGCGGTTTTTATGGACGAAGGATGTCGGGGGATTTCGGCACCTCGAACTGCGTGACATTGTGACGGGTGCGTCCGTCAAAACCCTGACATCAGGCATTTGGAATGTTTATGGCGTAGGCCGGGTCGATGAAACGGCTGGCCGCGCGTTTTTCCTAGCAAACAAAGACGCGACGCTCGATCGGCAAATGTATTCGGTGCCGCTCGACGGTGGTGAAATCAAGCGCTGGACGGACGAGCCTGGCGTGCATATGCCTTCGCTCGATCGGGCATCGAAGATTGTCATGGATATGCATTCGGCGGCGGATCGTCCGCCGAAGGTCGTCATTCGCGAGCTGGGTGGGCGGGTGTTAATGGACCTCAGTCCGCCGGTCGATCCCGAAATTGCTTCGCTCGGTATTCGTACGCCTGAGTTTTTCACGGTGAATGCATCGGGAGCCGAGTTGCACGGGACGTTGCTTCCGCCGCGGACTATAGAGCCTGGGAAGAAGTATCCTGTGGTGGTGATGGTTTATGGAGG
>CAZETM010000069.1:0-16649 GCA_964514885.1 uncultured Polyangium sp.
TCGAAGCCTTGGAGGCCGGCGCGGACGATTACATGACCAAGCCATTCTGGTTTCCGGAACTGCACGCGCGCATCAAATCCGTCATGCGACGCTGGGCGAAGTCGAACGGTGCGGAAGCCAGTTTTACATTTGGGGATTTGAACGTCAATTTCGAACGGCGTGAAGTTCGCATTCGTGGAGAAATCGCCCACCTCACGCCCAAGGAATACGAACTGCTCAAGTTCATGATCGAGCATGCGGGAATGGCATTGACGCACCGAATGATGCTCACCGCGATTTGGGGGCCCGCTTATGTCAATCAGGCACAATATCTCCGCGTATTCGTTGGTCAGCTCCGCAAAAAAAATCGAGAAGGACAATCCGTCGCAGCGTTTGATCATTACTGAACCTGGCGTAGGTTACAGATTCTCGGATCGGCGTTGAGAACACTCGTGCGACCAAGCTGCACTCGAGCCGAGAAGCAAGTAGGAACTTCGCAGGAGCGTCGCAACGAAGCCAACACGCAATCCCAACAAAACTCCGTTCGTACCATAAACAGCGATAATTATTCTGCTCCGCGCCATTTGTTCTCGCGTGGCCGTGGCTCGATCGTGTAATGTAACGACAGTTGGAAAGGATATCGTCATGTCGCAGCATCGTCCGCATAGAACCAGCAGCTTCTTGCTCGCAGGCGCCTTGGCCGCGTTGACCCTGTTCGTCTCGCCGTACGCGTTCGGGGCGGATCCGGGCGAAATCGCCAAGGTAAAGGAGGGCTTGCAAAAGATTCAAGCGGAAACGAAGAAGGCTCGTTATACGCTCAAGAACTGGGAGAAGCTGGGCAAAGAAGAGTCCTGGGTTCGCGCCGATTGTTATTGGATGGGGCAAACCACCATTCGAATGGATATCCTCGATGGCAAGGGCAAGGGTGGGATTGCCATTTTGAAGAATGGGAAAGTCACGGCCTTTTTGGACGGCTTTTTGTCTTTTGCGAAACTTAGCTACGATCCCAAGGACAAGACGGTCTCGGGTATTCGCGGGCTGAGCATCACCGAAAGCGGTTTCATGGATGACATCAAGCTCATCCTTCAGAATTGGGACGACGGCAAGGTGAGCGTTTCGGGCGAGCAGGCCATTATCGATTTTACCGGCCCGGACAAACTGCCTACGAAAATGTGGCTGAAGAGCGACGGATCGATGGTGACCAAGACCGAAACCTATGAAAAGGGAGCGGTCGTCGTGCGTAATGAATATACCAAGGTGAATCTAAGCGCCGGCTTCGATCCGAAGAAGATTTTCGATCCCTGATCTTCGTCGAGCGATGCTACGAACTCACGGGGCTCCGAGCCATTGGTCGGCAACCCGCAACAGCTCCCGATTATCGGGCACGTTCGTCAAAAAGCTCTTTCGCCACCCCGCATCGCTGATACGCTCGGCCCTTTCGAGGAGCTTGGTGCGCGCGTCTTTCAACACGCGTTTACTTTCGCTCCTTTGACCTCGCTCCCGCAAGACGAGCGCATGCGTCAGGCGAATGAGCGATTCGCCTTCTTCGATCCCCTGCAAATGCTCGACGATGCGAACGGATTCCTGGACTAGTTTTTCCGCACTGGCTGCCTGCCGCTGCTGCAATTGCATACTCGCACCAAACGCCAAAGCATAAGCACGCACCGCGGGCACCTGCTCCGCCTGCCGTTCGGCATCTGCTGCGGCCTTGGATGCACCAGAAACATCCCCCATCAAAGCTCGTATCCTCGCGAGGTAGACCAGGGTGACAGCTTCACATCGGCGATTGCCTTGAGTACGGGCTCGCAAAAGCGCGGTATCCGCGGCGGCACACGCCGCGTCGAACCGTTGCAAATTCGCCAGCGTCATGACCAAATTCGCGTTTGCCGATGCAACGAAATCGAGTTGCATTGGCTCGGCCACGCGCAAGGTTTCCTCGAATATCCCGCAGGCGTATTCGTATCCGCCCAACTGGAGGAATGCATTGCCGATGTTCGCTCGCTGCAATGCCGCATTGCGCACGTCTCCTGCGGACGTGAACCCTTCGACTGCAGAATATACGTGCCGTAAGTTGGCCGTGAGATCTCCCCCATGCAATGCGAATTCTGCGCGAGCGACGGACACCCACGCATGCATGAAAGGCGGATGTTCAGCGGGCATAGAGGCATATCGCTGAGCACGATCGAACAGCATTTTCGCGATTCGATATAGCCCGAGCCGAAGGGTAAAAATAGTCAATCGACAAGCACTTACGATATGCTCGGTCGTCATCCCGCCGTTGTCTTCTTCGACCGTCCGTAATTGATCGACGGCCCGCACGAGGCGATCGTGATTTCCAAGATGGCCATGTGAAATGACGAAATGGCCAAACGCAGCTTGCCAATCCGTGCCGCCCGGAACGAGACGGCGCATCGCCTCTTCGCCTGCACGTGCCGACTGCTCGTATTCGCCGAGCCACCTTTGCGCAACGGACCGAATGAGCCAAATCTTTCCGCAACGCTCACTGCTCAATCCCGGCATGAGCAATCCGAGGTCCGTCGACGCAATGGCGTCCCTGAGCGCATTGATGTCGAGCGCCCGCTCGGCCATGTGCAGAGGATCGTTAACCACCGCCGATTCGCTGGAGGAACGGCCTAATTTCGCAGAGACCTCATCCGATGCAAACAGCCGCGTATCATCGGAGTTGACGTCGTCAGCCATTTCCTGAGCACGCAAGGTCGGGGGCTCCGCTTCGAATGAAATCGGCTCCAGGTCCGACACATCGAGCACAATCTCTTGCGCCGCGTCGAGCGCCGCAAACGGCAGCGTAAGCGCCATGGCGTCAGGCCTGACCGGCTCTTTGGCGACGACCACCGATGTCGCACGAACTTCAATTCTTTCGAGCGCTTCGCGCATTTGCTGCATCGTCGCGAATCGACCGTCCGAGCTGCGCTGCAATGCCTTCGATATCACGGATCCAAATGCAGCGGCACTTGGGACGACATCTTCGATGCGAGGCGGATCGTTCATTCGAATTTTCATCAATATCTCTTCGGAAGTCTCCCCATCGAAAGGCGTCTGGCCCGCCAGCATCTCGAATAAAACGACACCCATCGCCCAAATGTCCGTCCGGACATCCACCGCGTGCCCCCACGCTTGCTCGGGCGACATATAATGAGGCGTCCCTACGAGCGCACCATAATGCGTAATGGTCGGCAGTCGCGCTCCATCACTCGTCGCCTTGGCAATTCCAAAATCAATGAGCTTCGGAACACGCTCACCCGACGGCGCATGCCAAAGAATGATATTCTCCGGCTTCACGTCGCGATGAATGATTCGCGATGCGTGCGCGGCAGCAAGCCCACCCAGGATCGGAATCGCAATGGTCACGGCCTCGGCGGGCTCGAGCTTTCCGCATTCATCCAAATGCTCGCGAAGAGTCCGCCCCATGAGCATTTCTTGAACGATGTAAAACGTCCCGTCCCGACGCTTGCCCATTTCCAAAATCGCCACGACATTGGGATGGCGAATACGCGCTGCCGCTTGCGCCTCGCGAATGAATCGAGCCACAATCTCGGGCTTCGCATTGAGATACGGATGCATCAGCTTGAGCGCAACGACGCGATCGACCAACATGTCGTGCGCCTCGAAGACCGTACCCATCCCTCCAGACGCAATTTCCCGAATGAGCGCGAATTTTCCCGCGACGACGGTTCCAGAAACCAGCGCAGCCGTAGGCGTGCTGCGCTCTACGGGCGTTCGCTTCTCTCGCCCGGCGATCGAAACAATCTGAACGCCCCGAGGAATCGCTTCGGACGGCGGTGCAAGTGGAATGACTCCGGGCTGTTCGTTCTTGGACACCGCAAAACCCTCGCGGTGAGCTTACACGTGTTCCGCTCATGTTGACAAAAAAGGAACGGACAAACATCAAACGAGTGCGCCAATCGACTGTGCTGGCGCGCTGGCCACACACAAACTGCACTCGACTCAATTGGTTCGTCCGCCCAGCTCACTGCTCGAGCGGATCACCACCTCGAGCAAGCGCAGCAATGATCTCCGGCACTTCATCCGGAATTTCCCCAGCAAACAGACCACGATCGCATCCCGTCCGCGCTCGCCAGCGATCACCCGCGAGCGCGTGCACCAGCACCCCCGCACATGCAGCTTGCTCGGCAGTCAATGCGCACGCAAATGCAGCAATGATTCCCGTAAGCACGTCGCCCGCGCCTGCCGTAGCGAGCGCTGGATTGCCCGCCATGCAAATGAACAGGCGTCCGTCGGGCATTGCAATGATCGTCCGTGCGCCCTTGAGAATGACCGTTGCTTTCGTGAGCGCCACGGCTTCGCGTACCGCGCCAAACCGGTCCTGCTCGATGGCTACCGCGGTTCGTCCAAGCAAACGACCCAATTCGCCAGGATGCGGCGTGAGCACCAAATGGCCGCGCGCCTGAGCCAACACCTCGGGACGACCCACGAAATGCGTAATGGCATCAGCATCGACGACGATGAATCCATCCCAACCCAGCACGACGTGATCGACCGCCGCTCGAGCATCCGGTCCCAAACCAAAGCCCGGGCCAATGGCTACCGTATGCCGCCCCGCCAAAGCTGCATCGAGCGATTTCACGATATCATGCGGATCGATCCGCGCGGTCATGACTTCGACAACGCGAGATTCGAGCGACGTAGCAGCATCGGGCCACGTGCAAATGGTGACGAGCCCCGCGCCTGCCCGCATGGCTGCACGCGCGGTGAGCAATGACGCGCCAAGTTTTCCCGGCGACCCTGCAATGACCAGAACATCGCCGGCCTTGTGTTTATGCAAATTCGCTTCTCGCGGCTCGAAATACGAACCTACGGTTTCTCGACGCAATACTTCCGCCACGACGCCCACGTGCGCGAGAATGGGCGGATCAGGAACGCCAAGATCGACGACGTGCACATTTCCTGTCAAACGCGCGCCCTCGGGCGTGAGCATGCCGATTTTCAAATGGCCAAACGTAACCGTATCATTCGCTCGAATAGCAATGCCCAGCGGTGCACCACTGTCAGCATCGAGGCCCGAGGGAATATCGAGAGCCACGCAGTGCGCACCCGAATCATTGATGACGGCAATGACATCCGCCAAATACCCAGCAATGGGCCTGTCGAGGCCCGTGCCAAAAATCGCATCAATCACGAAATCGGCGCGAGCAAGCGCTGCGACCAATGGGTCCAGCCCCGAATCGGGCGGCATCTCAAAGAAACGTCCGCCAAGATCGATATACGCATCATGATTGATGCGCGCTTCCCCCATCACCTTTTCGCTTCTGCCCGTCAGATAAACTTCGACTTCCGCTCCACGCGCAAGCAAATGGCGCGCTACGACAAACCCATCTCCACCATTGAGGCCCGTGCCGCACACAACGACGACACGAGCTTCGAGCGGATAAGTCGCGGGCTGCCCCGGCGTACGCACGTGACGCACGGGGAACGTACGCGCCCGCGCCGAAAGAGCCTCGGCACTGCCACGCGGCACCACCGTGCTGGAACGCTGCTGGATCATCGCCGAAAGAACGTCCGCGGCTCCTCGACCAGCGTTCTCCATCAGCACGACGCCGGGAACGTGAAAAGCCTCGATCGCGTGTTTGTCGAATGCGCGCATTTGCGCCCGGGTAAGAACGGGAATCATCAGGAGGTTCTCCTCGTCATGAAGGTTTCCGGGCCATTGAGCCGCGAACAATGGCCGCACGCAAATCACGCACAGCCCTATCGAGACCAAAAAAGACGGCATCGGCAATCACCGAATGCCCAATGTTCACTTCGACGATTTCGGGAATGGATACGACTGGGCATACATTGTGCCGAGTCAAACCATGCCCCGCCGCCACTTCGAGCCCCAAAGAATGTCCCAATGCCGCCGCGCGCTGCAATCGTCCAAGCTCATGGGCCGCGCGATCTCCGGAAGCGTGACAATATTCACCGGTATGCAATTCAATTTGCGCCACGCCAAGCGCCTTCGACGCTTCCACCACAGCTTCGTCAGCGCCAATGAACAAGCTCATTCTGATGCCATTCTCCTTGGCCATCGCGATCACTGATTCAATCGCTCGCCGGTGACCAACGACATCGAGCCCGCCTTCCGTGGTGCGCTCTTCACGACGCTCAGGAACGAGCGTAATCACATCAGGCCGAATTCGTTCGGCAATTCTAAGCATCTCGTCGGTCGCGCCCATTTCGAGATTGAGCAACGTATGAATCGATGTGCGCAAACGGGCCACGTCGTCATCGTTGATGTGCCGACGATCTTCCCGCAGATGAGCAGTGATCCCATCGGCTCCCGCGGCTTCGCAAAGGCCCGCAGCAAAAACGGGATCCGGATAACGCGTGCCCCGGGCGTTACGCACAGTGGCGACGTGATCAATGTTGATATGCAACCGAACGGGCATGTTGATCGACTTTTCCAATAAAAGGATCCGCCTCATTCCACGCGACGCGCCGAATGAAACGAGGCGGAGCAATTCATGTTTTCAGCTCTGGCTTCCCACCGCCGCACTGCTGGCCTGAGTGAGCAGATCCTGAATGTTGCGCACGAGCTTGGCCGGATCGAGCACCACGCCCTCGGACAAAAGCGCCTGCTCGTAAAGCATTTCCGCCCAAAGTCCGAGACTTTCCGATTCCGGGTCACGCGCAGCAAGCGTATTGAGGTTTTTGACGATCGGGTTATCGGGATTCAACTCCAGAATGCGCTTCGCATTCGGTGCTTCCTCGCCCATGATGCGCATGATTCGCTCCATGTTCACGCCCATGTCGCCTTCGGACGCAACGAGACAGCTTGCACTGTTCGTCAGGCGCCGCGATGCACGCACGTCTTTGATCCGATCGCCAAGGGCTTTCTTGACGGCCGCAACAGCGCTCTTGATGTCTTCGTTGGCCTTGTCCGCGTCTTCCTTTTTTTCGTCCCCGAGATCGATATTGCCATGCGCAATGCTACGCAGCTTGCGCTTGTCGTAATCGTTCATCGATTGAACGAACCATTCATCGACCGGATCGGTCAAGAAGATCACGTCGAAACCGCGCTTCTTGAAGGCCTCGATATGCGGGCTCTGATCGAGCGACTTACGCAATGTGCCCGTGAGGTAATAGATTTCCTTTTGCGCTTCGGGCATTGCCTTCACGTACTCGGCCAAGGAAATCACTTCGCCGTCCGGCGTATTCATCGATTCGAATCGGCAAAGATCCGCAATGGCGTCTTTGTGTTTCCAATCGATCGACACGCCTTCTTTGATGACTTTGCCGAATTCCTTCCAAATCGCCTTGTACTTTTCGGGCTCGTTTTCGGCCACGTCCTTGAGCACCTTGAGCACCTGCTTGGTGACTTGTTGCTCGATTTGCTTGAGCGCCTTGTCCTCTTGCAGCATTTCGCGCGAAACGTTGAGCGAAAGATCCTCGGAATCGACCACGCCGCGCAAGAATCGCAGATAGACCGGAACCAGTTTGTCCGATTCTTCCACGATGAGCACTCGCTTGGCGTACAAACGAATGCCGCCGCGATTACGTTGAAACAGGTCCGGCGGCGCTTTTTCGGGCATGTACAGCAGCGCTTGGAATTGCACCGGCGCATCGATCGACATATGCAAATGCCACAATGGCTTCTCGCCTTCTTGGCCGCCCGTCACGTGCCGGAAGAACTCGGCATGCTGCTCTTCGGTCACCTGACTCTTCGGCAGCGTCCAAATCGCCGCTTTGCTGTTGGACAGCTCTTCGTTGACCAGAATCGGGAAGTGGACGAAATCCGAATACTTGCGAATGATTTCCTTGATTCGCCAAGGCTTCGCGTACTCCTTGGCCTCGTCCTTCAAGTGCAGCGTGATCTTCGTGCCCGGATGAGGACGATCGCCAGGCAGAACGGTAAACGTTCCCGCTCCGCTCGAACGCCACAGCACCGGCTCCGCGCCGTGTTGCATCGCTCGAGATTCGACGTCGACTCGTGCAGCCACCATGAACGCGGCGTAAAACCCAACGCCGAACTGCCCGATCAGATCGACGCGATCGCCCTTGTCGCGCGACGCCTTGAGCGCATCGGCGTGGTGCTTGAGAAATTCGAGCGACCCGCTTTTGGCAATCGTGCCGAGGTTCGTGACGACCTCGTCTCGCGTCATGCCAACGCCGTTGTCTTCGATC
Organism: uncultured Polyangium sp.; assembly: GCA_964514885.1. GTDB lineage: Bacteria > Myxococcota_A > Polyangia > Polyangiales > Polyangiaceae > Polyangium. The sequence goes on from CAZETM010000069.1 coordinate 8,122, forward strand.
GTAATCGTATGCGCTTCGTCATCGAGCTTGATGACGATCGTTGGTTCTCCAACTTGTTCTGACGCATCCTTGTGCGTGAGCTGAAAGAATCGCGCCTTGTCAAGAGCATCGGACGCGTTCGAGATCAGCTCGCGAAGAAATACCTCTTGGTTCGCGTACAAAGAGTTGATGACGAGGGACAGAACCTGCTGGACCTCCGCCTGAAACGGCAACTCCACCGCAGCGGCAGTGGCAGGCGTCGGCGTGGTCGAATCAGTTGTCGGTGTGGTCTCTTCAGTCATGGTCGTGATCCTTTGAAGGTCCGGGCGCTCGTCCGGCCCGTACCTGATGTGCAGTCGAGGCGCGGACGAAATGGATCCGGAATTGCCGCTTCGCAATCCCCTCGATCGCACAAAAGTGTTCTTTGTGGAGAAACATGGAGGAGGCGAGCGGTAAACGGACAAAGAGACTATGCTCGGCCGCCGTGTTTCCCAACGAACGCCCTCGAAGACTACGCCGATCGCCGGCGCTGAGAACCCTGGTCCGAGAAACGACGCTTTCGCCTTCCGACCTAGTTCTTCCGCTGTTTTTCCACGAGCTGCTCAATGAGCCTCGCCCCGTCAGCACGATGCCCGGGGTTTCCCAACTGCCCACGTCGTTTGCCGCGGACACAGCGCGCCTGGTGAAGTCGCTGGGCCTAGGCGGCGTGCTTTTGTTCGGACTGCCCAAGACGAAAGATGAGTCGGGGTCATCGGCGTACGATCCGAACGGGCCAGTGCCGACCGCGATCAAGGCGATGAAAGATGCGGTTCCTGAGCTGCTGGTCATCACGGACGTGTGCGTCGATGAGTACACCGAACACGGGCACTGTGGAATCCTCACGCCGGGACCTCGAGGCGAGATGGAGGTCGACAACGACGCGACGCTCGAAGTGCTCGCGAAAGCCGCAGTCGTGCATGCACAAGCAGGCGCGGACATCGTGGCTCCGAGCGACATGATGGACGGACGCGTGGCAGCGATTCGCAGAGCGCTCGATGGGCAAGGTTTGTCCGGAACATCGATCTTGTCGTACGCGGTGAAGTACGCATCGAGCTTCTACGGACCGTTTCGCGAAGCAGCAGACTGCGCGCCAAAGTTCGGTGATCGCGCGGGATATCAGATGGATCCGGCCAACAGTCGCGAAGCGTTGCGCGAGGCGCGTCTCGATGAAGAAGAAGGCGCGGACATGCTGATGGTCAAGCCTGCGCTGCCGTATTTGGATGTGGTTGCTCGCGTGCGCGCGGCATCGACGTTGCCACTGGGTGCGTACAACGTGAGTGGTGAGTACGCGATGATCAAAGCAGCATCGGCGGCAGGGATGATCGATGAGCGTCGTGCGGTGTTGGAACTACTCACGTCGATTCGTCGCGCAGGAGCGGACTTCATCCTGACTTACCACGCGGTTGACGCAGCTCGCTGGCTTGGGTGATGTCGAATCGTTTGAGCTCCAAGTGGTTTGTCCTGGCCTGCTCGATGATGTTGTCGGGATGCAACGTCATCAACAGCATCGGTCCGTTCTGCGATCGGTCTTTGGAGAGCAATCCGCCGGTGCGATACACCGAAGGCACGACGTCGAACGGCGTGTACATGAGTTCGCCGTGGGCAGGCGAGCTGCTTTGGTTCCCGGCTGGTATGCGTTACGAGCTTCCGCACGGGCTGGGACAGGTGCCAACGTCCGTGGATGTGTGGCTGTCGTTCGCGCAATGCGGAACGAAGACGAGCACGGTGGCGCGAGCGGCGGGCAACCAGGCTGAGGTGCGAGAGATTGGCCCGGACAAACTAGTGGTGGTAAACGGGAGCTGTTCGGATTATTGGCTCTTGGTGGTAGCGGGGACGGGGGAGGCGGAGCCGTTGCCGCCTGAGACGGGGACGGATTTGGTTAGCGACGGGGTTTGTCAGGACGAGTAAACTATCGACCTGCGATTTGCGTAGAGGGCCACTGATGAAGCGCAATCGATGTACGCCCACGCAAACGGGGAGACCGGAATTCGCCCCTACCCGTTGACTGGAAACCGATGAAAGATATCGGTCCCGGCGTGCGCGAGATCCGACTCCACATAGAGGGTGAGTATCGGGTATTCTATGTGGCATCTTTTGTCGAAGCAATTTACGTTCTGCACTCGTTTCACAAGAAGACACAGAAGACAACGAAGCGCGATATGGGTATTGGCAAAGCGAGGTATGACGATATCGTGAATGAGCGTAATAAACGACTGATTGGGGAAAAGAAGGCGAGGTAAATCAGTGGGCACAAAGATTCAGCGGTCGAGCGGTGACGTGTTTCGAGACGTGGGCTTTGGTGAGGAGGAAGCCGCACATTTGCGAGTCCGTGCGAATCTCATGGCTCGCCTGAGCAAGCTCATTCGTGGCATGACAATGGTTGACGCCGGCAAATTCCTTGGGGTGAAGCAAATCCATGTCGGCAACTTGCGGCGGGGAAGAATTGAGCTGTTCAGCATTGAGCAGCTTGTCGACATGTTGTCAAAAGCAGGCTTTAGCGTGGAGTTCGTGGTGCGAGCGGACTCGCGAAGAACTGGCGAAGCTAAGCAACGTCGCTCTATCGCACGCACCCGCATGAGCCATCCGGCCGTTCCGCAGGTCAACCTTCCACGTCCTCGCACAGTGCAACTCGTCGCCCCCAACGAAGGCGGTGTTCCGGGGATTGGTTTGTTTGTCGAGACATTGCCGGCGGTGCAACTCGTCGCCCCCAACGAAGGCGGTGTTCCGGCACAAGCGACAGCCGATTCATATTCGCATGGGCGTCGCGCCGCCTCGCGCCGCCAAAGCAGCGCGTCGCGCGATTCGTGCAAATAAAGAGCGCGGATGCGGCTTCCTTGGCCCGCGCTGCGCTCGAGCGTCGACACTTCCACGGCTGCTTATCTCATCAATCTCGTCCGTGCCGTGCGCCTGCTCGGCGCCGAAGCCATCATTACGGGAATCCGACCGAGCGTGGCGCAAACGATCATTTCCGTAGGTGTTGACTTGTCGGGCATTCCGACGCGGTCGAATCTGCGCTCGGGTCTCGAGTATTGCACGCGACCGTGCAATGGCGACGGCCGTTCGAGATTCCGGCGCAAAACCGACGGCGCGCTAGCTGCTCCGATTCTACCGGTTGGCCGTTTACCGAAAAATCTGATACAACTCCCACAATCACTCACGACAAAGACGAAGCGCGTCGCTCTGAACGAACCTCGTTTGTCCTCGTCATTGCAGCAAAAATCCGGCTTGCCCAAGGATTGCTGAGTGATTGCCAATCCGTAAAACCGGCTCATGCTCGGCCCATTGGGAGGGGACGACATGAGAGGAATTCGCCTTCGGGCGTGCCGGACGGTGCTATGTATTGGTTTGTCCGCGGGTATGGTGGTCATGGCCATTCCCACGGTCGCAGCAGCGCAGTCATTTCCAGCCGATGGCTGGTTCGTATTGACACAGACGGATAGTGCAACAGGTATTTCGCAACCAATTGGCGATCAACCGGGGGATTCTCCGGGCCCGCGGGACATCGTCGGCAGTGCCGAATATCCCATGGCCTACGTGCAAAGCGACTCGACACACCTTTATTTCCGGTTGCGGATCAATGACAAGATCATGCAAATGAGCGATAACCTGCGGCCGTACGGCTGGGGTTGCGTCATCGATGTCAATGGTGACACATCGAATTACGAATACAGCGCCATTCTCGACGGCGTATCGAATCCGGACGCGGTTCGCGTTTGGCACAACACGTCGCAAGGAATGCCGAACAATCCGAGCGATCCTGCGGAAGTATTGGTACATGCATACTTGGGGCTCTTCACCATTGGCGAGCCAGGTTTCGGGTACGCGCGCGAAGTCCTTGCCCCGTCGAATTTTCCCACGGGTGCAGATTATTTCGCAGATTGGGCCATCGAACGTAGCAAACTGGGCATCGGACCGCTCACGCCGCTCCGATTTGCCTGCGGAACGGCCGCAGACGGGACGAAACTGTCGCAAGACTTTTCAGGCCCAGCCAATCTGCCGGACATCTTCAGCGATCCGGTCATTTGTGACGCGACAGGGTGTTACTTGCAAAATTGCGCGGGCGCGGGGACTGCGTGTTCGCTAGGTATCGGTGGATGTGAAGGAACAGGCGTCATGGTCTGCAATGCCATGGGGGCCGCCTGCAATGCCGTAGAAGGAGCCGCTTCTACCGAAATTTGCGATGGAATCGATAACAACTGTGATGGAGACGTCGACGAAGGAAATCCGGGCAGCGGAATGACTTGTGCGTCTGGGCTTGCCGGTCTTTGCTCGGCTGGCATCACGGCATGCGTCAATGGCGCGCTCCTTTGCAATGCGAACGTAATGCCTGGAACCGTCGTAGAGACATGCAATGGCATCGACGACAACTGTAATGGCATTCCCGATGACGGGCCGGCGGGAGGTGGTCAATCCTGCGTCACGGGTCTCGAAGGCGTGTGCGCGGCTGGTTTCATGACGTGCGCCAATGGCGCGGATGAATGCACTCCAGTAGCGCAACCCGGCGCGCAGGTGGAAGCATGCAATGGCGTCGATGACGATTGCGATGGGAAAGCCGACGAGGATTTCGCCACCTTAGGACAGTCGTGCACGGTAGGAACCGGAGCCTGCGCTGCAACCGGCCAAATCGAGTGTGACACTGCGGGCGGCGCATCCTGCAGTGCAATCGCTGGTTCGCCGAACACCGAAATCTGTGGCGATAGCGTGGACAGCGATTGCGACGGAAACCTCGACAACAACTGTCCGGATTCCGACAACGACGGCATCCCAGACCATATCGAGACGCAAACCGGCACCGATCCGAATGATGCCGATACAGACGACGATGGCGTGCGCGACGGTTCGGAGCCCAATTGGGACCAAGACAGCGATAACGATGGAACGCTCAACGTTCTGGATCCGGACAGCGATGACGATGGGCTCTTCGACGGAACCGAGATGGGGCTCGATTGCGGCGACGCCGATACGGATCCCACCGCAAACAATTGCATCCCCGACGCGGACGGCGGCACGACCGTGACGGATCCGCTCGATGCCGACACCGATGACGGTACGTTGCCCGACGGCAAGGAAGATACGAACCGCAATGGCGCCCTCGAGTCTGGCGAGAAAAACCCGCTCGATCCGAGCGACGACGTCGACGTCATGGGCGAATGTGCCGCGGACTCGGATTGCAATGCCGGTGAGATCTGCGTCGATCGCCTATGCACCGCAGGGTGCCGCGGAGATGGCACGTCTGCGTGTCCGGACGGACAATCCTGCACTTCGAGCGGTTCAGAGCCAGGGGTCTGCGAGCCGGTCGTACAGGCTCCCGGACCGGTCGTGGTCGAGAGTGGAGGCTGCGGCGCATGTCGCATTGGCAGCGAGAACAGCGACACCCGCCTACCCTGGGCGCTGGCCTTGTTTGGAGCGCTCGCACTACGCAGGAAACGACGCTAACCCGTCGGGCATGACCCTCAATGCAAGCTGATACGTTTGGCCCGCATTCGTCGGCCAAGCGTGCCATTCGATGAAAGCATTCGCCGGGTTACCTCGATATCGACATAGGAATATGACAACCCGGCGGAGCGAAGCGCCGCTCGCAATTCACCGCTCGGCGATAAGAGTCCGAGCACCCTTGCCTGTTGTCGATAACGTTTGAATGCCACGGCGACCGTGGAGCCGAGTTGGTCCGGCTTGACGAGTTCGCCCGTAGGCGTCCGAATGTAAACTTCTACGGGCAGATCGGGTTGCACGTACATCGCAAACCCGCACAATTCCCAAGGGTTTGCATTCCATTCAGAAACCAAGATCCGCTGCCCGGCTGGCCATACCGCCAAAAGCGCGAGCGCGCAAAGCATGATTTGCCGACGCCTGGCGAGGTTCAATGGAATCCTCCGGGCACGAGCGACAAACGGCCGCCTATCGCCAACAGCTCGATCGGCACGAGCAACCATAACCAACGCGCTCTGAACTGCAGATCGATTGCTGGCAAAAGCAGCGCGAGCATTAGAATTCCGAATACGCTCTCACGCGCCGCCACTTCGATTCCCAGAATCACGAAGATAGTCAACAGCGCCGCGCCTCGACGAATCCGCAGGTGAGACGACAAAAGTGCCAATCCGAGGGCAATTTCCATTATCCAGATGGCATTGCTCAGCAGAACGAGCGTCGTGTTGCCAAGGAATGGTCCGGCACCTCGATATGCCTGGTGCTCTGCGCTGGGCACGAGCCAACCAAGTACGCCGTTAAATCGTGGCCCTTGGCCGATTTCATAAGCGAGCAATTGGCCTTGTGTCCAGGTGCCAGCAAGCAGCTTTTGCACTCCGGACCAAAATAACACAATCGCGCCAAGTTGCCGAAATCCCTGATCCAATAACGCACGCTCCGCTGGCAGCTCGTCATGAAAAAGTGCGCCAATACCCAGCGCAAAACAAAGCACGTATCCATGGTTGGGGACATCAGGAAATAAGGACGCCGCTGCACCGATACATCCAACGAGAGATACGATCCGTGCCGCTCGATGGCGAATTGCCAAAAACCCTGCGAGCCAAAGCAGGCACCCAAAACCACCCGCGATCCATCCTGGCTGTTTGATGAAGGCCATGGTTCCGAAGACCGCGGCATGCAGCGGTAGATAACGGGCAACGAGCACCGAACAAGGCTGCTGGAATGGTGACGAATCGCCAACAAGGCCGGTCATCGCGCGGCAGCTTAGCCGACTCCAGGCAGCGCTGCACGAGTCTATCCGATAGTCAACCAAATTGAGTCACCGTGAGAGAAGACATGATGCTGAACGGCGACATTTGCGTGAACAAGTCGCTCATCTGTCGCCTCAGACTGTCCTCTCTGGAATCAAAAGTAACGATGACACGTTGGGCTGCGACGGCGTTGATTCCGCTGTTTGTGGGCGCAGGAGCGCTGGGGTGGCAGCGGTGGATGAAGTGATGGCTGGATGAAAAGCCAATCGAGACACGGGAGAAACGACCGGCAGCACCACGCCCGGTTTGGCCGCCCTCCGCGGTTTGATCAACACATCGGGACGACCATCACCCGATTCTCGATTCGATCGCACCTCATAAGCCGGTTCCTGTGACGCGAGCAGGCCGATCATCATCGCCGGTGATCACCGTTCCTCCGTGGCGTCGAAAAGCGGGGCGTCGTCTTTGCATTCGGAGCCATTGCTCGAAGGAACGCACACGGTCACATTTCCCACGCAGGCTCCGCCCAGCACGCTGTTCGCTCGAAATTCGACGTGATACACGCGCCCATTGCCGGGCGAACTCTTTGCGCGCACGTACGCGACGGCCTCACCAATGCCTCGAGCATCGCCAGCGTGATGTTCCCCCTCGATAGGCTCGTCCTGTCGAATGGATACAATGCGAAATGATATTTTTTCCCCGGGCGATGCAGGCGCCACGCCGTCGATGGCAATCGAGCGCATCGTACCATCGGCTGGTGATATTCGAGCAGGCACGGCGCGAGCGGCGCTGCAATCGAAGGGATTCGGAGGACTCGGGGAACCGTCGGGATCTTTGCAGCACAAAACGCCACCATGGGAAGGCCCGCGCTTGCTCACGGTATAAGCTTCGCAAACGCCGCGATCGTCCTCCGGGCCAGGCAAATCACAAGACCAAGGCGTATTCGAAAAACCAACACATTTGTCGTTGGAGAATCGGTCGAGCGGTTGGCAAGTCGGAGTCGAAACGCCGAAGCCGAGATTCCCGCAACCAAAAATATCATTGGCAATGAGCGCCGTTTGGCGACACCCGGGCGAGCATGTATTGGACCTGCACGCGGAGTCGACACGATCGCCGCTCGCGCATTGCGCACAACCCGTGCTGGATTGACGAACGGCAAAAAACATGGGTGGATCCGTCGGCTTCGCGGCGGACCGGCAGCCATCTCGCGAATTGACCGCCACGTCGAGCGCCCCGGTGCATACATGCCAACCAGGAGCGCACAGATCGGAGACGTTACACCCTTCGCCAATGACTCGATCGAGATCGTCACCCGTCCCGCCACAGCTCCAATGCGTGGTGTCGTGCGTCTTGACGCCTGGGCATTCGGCAGGCTCGCCCGGGTTGTGCTCCAAAATTCCCGGAATGGACCAAGCGCCCGCGCACCCGGCAATGCGCGGGTGTGTCGAAATATCGACGAAACCCTCGCGCTCTCCGTCGGCACATCCGACACGCATGGCGAGCGTGATCGGCGCTGCCTCGGAATGGCCCCTCGACGGTTTGTCCGCTTTGCACCCTACGACGGTGATACCTGCGACGAGGAGCAAGGTGACACGCATGGAAAGGCCATAACATTCCAGCGTCCGTCGTGTCGACCGAAATACAGTGCGATGACTTGGATCGTATTCGACCCGCGAAGCCTACCGGGACACGATCCCCCGGCCCGCGGACGTGAACCATTTGCGAGGCGGAGAGATCAACCAAGTAATTCGTCTCGACACGTCGCTTCCCAGCACAACGGCACTACCGGCAACGACCTTCGCAATACAATGGCACTACCGGCAACGACCTTCG
>CAZETM010000069.1:16749-23218 GCA_964514885.1 uncultured Polyangium sp.
ACTACCGGCAACGACCTTCGCAATACAATGGCACTACCGGCAACGACCTTCGCAACGCAATGGCACTACCGGCAACGACCTTCGCAACGCAATGGCACTACCGGCAACGACCTTCGCAATGCAATGGCACTACCGGCAACGACCTTCCTGCCAAGTTGGTCGTTCAGGCAACGACCTTCGTGTCAAGTTGGTCGTTCAGGCAACGACCTTGGTGACACAATGGCCCAGTCGGCAACGACCTTCATGACAAATGGTCCCACCGGCAACAACGCTCTTACGCTGGCGCCCGAGATGCGCGTACCATCCCCCAATGTCCCGCCCCCGCGTTGCCTCCCGTGGCGCATGGAATAGGCTTCCCATCATGAGCTCATCCGCAGGAATCGACGAAGAAGGCGCCCCGAGAAAAACCGCCCGCGCCGTCATCGGTGACGTCGGTGCCGCCGTGCAAAATGGCTTCACACCCGTCGCCGATCGCGTCGGAAACGCCGTTCGCTCAGGCGTCGGCTCGCTCGACCGAGCCCTCGATGACCCCGCCAAAGCGCTCGCCAACGAAATGGTCGAACAAGCCAACCTACCAGAAATCGAAGGCGACGCTCCCCTCGTATCGCTCGGTATTCGTATCGACCGGGAAGCCGACTTCTGGCGAGGCCTAGCCATGCGACAATTGTCACGATCTGCGTGGATGGATCGATTGTCCATTTCAAGCACCGTGGTCTTGCTGATTGGCATAATCGTATTGTCAGCCATCAGCGCATTTCGAGCGATGTTCGCCAGCGATGCGGCCTTGCACGTATCCGCGCTCCTCGGAATCGCCGCGCTCTTCCTCGTCATTGGCGGCATCGTCATTCAACGCGCCACCACCAAACTTCGTCAGGGCCAGCTCGATGTCGCCCGCGAAGCCCTTGCGCGAAGCGATTTGGCAGAAGCACGCCTGCATCGACTAGCCGCGCTCATTGAAATGCGCTCCGCCGATCCCGACGGATACAAAACTGCCTTGCGTTGCCTCGAGAGCGATATGCGCTAATCGAAAAACATCACTCCGCAGCCGTCGCCTGTTCAGCCCGGCCAAACTGCAACCGATACAGCCGCGCGTACGCCCCACCCTGCGCCAAAAGCGCTTCGTGGCTCCCCTGCTCCACCACTCGTCCCTTGTGAAACACCACAATGCGATCCACCGCGCGAATCGTCGACAACCGATGCGCAATGATCAGCGCCGAACGCCCTTGCATCGCCGCCCATACCGCCGACTGAAGTCGCGCTTCAGTATCGCTATCGATATTCGCCGTGGCTTCGTCCAGCACCAAAATGGGCGGATCACGATAAAGCGCACGAGCAAACGCAATCAATTGCCGCTCGCCCGCCGAATAATTCGACCCGCGCTCCTCGACCTTCGCGTCAATCCCACCCTCACGACGCTCGAACAAATCCAGCGCTCCAACTCGCTCGAGCGCACGAATCACCCGCGCGCGATCGATTTCCTTGTCCCCTGCCGCAATGTTCGACGCAATGGTACCCGGAAATAGAAATACTTCCTGAGGCACCACGGCAAAGTTTCGCCGCAATTCATCGCGCGGAATGGCCTGCACCGAACGACCAAACACCCTCACCGCTCCTTCTTTCACCTCATAAAGACGCAAAAGAAGCGAAGCCACGGTGCTCTTCCCCGCCCCCGTGGCACCCACGAGCGCAATCTTTTCACCGCGATGAGCGCGAATCGAAACCTCACGCAAGATGGGAACATTCAGTTTGTACTCAAACGAAACTCGTTCGAGCTCAAACGCTACGTCAGAGCTGCCACTGCTATCGGCCTTTGCCGTGACCGGCGCATCCTCCTCTGTGTTCTCGAAGAGCTGGAAAATACGCTCAGCACCCGCCATCGCAGACTGGAGCTGCGTGAAACGAGACGACAAGTCGCGGATCGGAACGAAGAACTTGTCGATGTACTGGACAAACGCGAACAGCGTTCCGAACGACACGTGCGACTGCACCGATCGCCCACCGAAGTACCAAAGCATCGTGGCAATACAGAGCGTGTTGACCAGCTCGATCGCAGCATCGAGCGTCGCATCGAACACGATCGATTGGTTGTTCGCTTGCCGGTACGCGTCGTTGATCTGATCGAACTCCGCCGCCGCTTGCCCCTCGCGAGCATACGCCTGCACCACCGCCATGCCCGAGATCTGCTCGTTCAGGTACGCATTCATGCGCGCCGTCTTCGACCGAATCTGACGGAAAGCATCGCGCAAACGCTTGCGAGTCCAATTGACGAGCAGCGCAACAGGCGGAAGCGCAACGAATGCGATCAGCGCCAAACGCCAGTCGAGAAGCAGCATCGCCGCGACAATCCCGACCAGCTTGATGAGATCGCCTATCGCGTTGAGCGCGCCCGAGGAAAACACCTCGTTGATCGCATCGACATCGTTCGTCACACGCGTGACGAGACGCCCCACAGGCGTGCGATCGAAGAACGCGAGCCTTCGCGTGTGCAGGAACTGGAAGACGTGCTGACGCAGATCACCCATCGCTCGCGCGCCCGCGAGCTGCATCAAGTACACCTGCGGAAAGTTGAGCGATTGCTCGACGACGCTGATCGCCAAAAGCAACACGCCGTAACGCGCGAAGGTAGTGAACCCATCGGCGACGTTCAGCGCATCGAATGCTTGTCGCGTAACGAGCGGCGCGAGGATCGACAGCATCGAGTTGACGACGAGCAGACCGAGCGACAACACGATCGGCTTCGCGTGCGGCCGCAAAAAAGGCCACAACGCTCGCAGCATGCCGAGGTCGTAACCCTCACGCAGGCGATCCTCTTCGTGAAAGCGAGCAAGCGCCTTCTCCGCACGCGTCTTCCCCGCCGCGGGCTCCCCTCGATTTGCGCCAGAGCTTGCCGCCGTCATGCGACCTCCAAAAGCGACGACGGAATGTCCTCAGCGCCAAACTCCGCAAGCTTCGCTTCGATCTCTTGTTCCTCGGCAAACGACGCATAAACGCCGCCAGCACGCACCAACTCGTCGTGAGTCCCCTGCTCGACGACCTTTCCACGTTCGAGAACGATGATGCAATCACACCGGCGCGCAGCCGCCACACGATGCGTGATGAGCACCAACGTGCGACGCGCGGCTTGACGTTCGATAGCTCCAAGAATCGCCGATTCTGTCTTCGCATCGACCGCGGAGAGCGGATCGTCGAGCACTAGAATGCGCGGCTCTCTGAGCAACGCTCGCGCCAACGCGATTCGTTGACGCTGCCCACCTGAAAGCTGCACGCCTCGTTCGCCCACCACAGTGTCGAACCCGTCGGGAAGCCCCTCGATTTCCTCGAGCACACCAGCCTCCGCAGCCGCCGAGCGAATCTTCGCCAAACCTTCGGCCGAGTCAGCGTCATCAAGCACGTAGCCGATGTTCTGCGCGACCGTGGTCGAAAAAAGAAACGCGTCTTGTTGTGCGTATCCGATGCTGCGACGAACCACATCGACGGGCAGATCGCACACGTCGAAGTTGTCGAGAAAAACCGATCCTTTTGGCGTCGGAAGAAGCCTGGGAAGCAGCGACGCCACAGTGCTCTTGCCCGATCCCGTGCGACCTACGAGCGCGATGGATTTGCCCGCGGCAACCTCGAACGAAACGCCGTCCAAAACTTTGCGCTCGCCATACGCGAACGACAAACCATCGACCCGGAGTGCACCTTTGATCTCGGCAGGGGCCGGAAGCGGTCCGTCGACGACCTCGGGCTTTGCATCGAAGATCTGTTCGAGCCGCGCGTAACTCGCTCGACCGCGTTGCACGATGGACGTGACAAACCCAATTGCGAGCATGGGCCAGATGAGTCGTCCCAGCGCCAAGTGAAACGAAAGAAACGCACCCTTCGACATCTGGTTCTGAAACACGAGCCAACCGCCGTAGAAAAACACGACGAGTGTTCCGACAGTCAGCACCGAGCCCATGATCGGCTGCATCGATCCGCGCACACGCGCGAGGCCCAAGCTCTTTTCGATGTAGTCATCGTTGGACTGCTGAAACGTCGCTCGCTCGGTTTCTTCGAGCGCAAACGATCGCACGACGCGCACACCTGCGAGGCTGGCCAAAACGCGATCGCTCATCTTGCCCAGCGCCTCTTGGTTCTGGCGCATGCGGGTGTACATGCGCGACGAGAACGAGCGCGTGACGAGCATCAAAAGCGGGAACGTGATGAACGACGCGAGGGTCAAACGCGCGTTGTTGCTGACCATCACGAAGATGGCGCTCGAGAACGCGAGAACCGCGTTGACGACATTCAGAATGCCGAAGCCGAGCAGCAAACGCACCTGCTGCAAGTCGCTCGTCGAACGACTCATGATGTCGCCCGTGGGCATCTTTCGAAAGAACGCTGGCCCGAGCTTGTGCAGGTGATCAAGCAGAGCCGCGCGCAGCTCGTACTCGACGTTGCGACCTCCAGTGAACATCGTCAATCGAGACGCAACACGCACCACGAAGGCCGCGATGCTGACGACAAAGATGAACGCAGCGTCACGCACGGCAGCATCGGCAAGCGCCGATTCAGCGGCATTCACGGCATCCCTGACGAGGAAGTCGCGCTGCGCCATCAAGAACTGTTGAACCGCAAGGAATGCTGCGCCGGCCGCGTAGAGGCCGAGATTGCGACGAAACTGAGCGCCGAGGCCGACGACGTACTTCGGGGGACTCGCAGACGACATCAGCGCGCCTTCGGCGGAACCGGCTTGCGATGAGAACTCTGGAGCGAAGGGCGCTCACGCGTGTCGGGCACGAGAACGAGATCGCCAAGATCGATACGCGTCGACAAAAGGCCAAGCATCACACGCGCTGCACCACGCCCATCCAGCTCGCTCACGACACCAATCTTGTCGGTAAACGCGCCACGAAGCACTCGCACTCGACCACCCTTTTCGATCGTCGTCGGAGCAGGCGCATGCTGCTGAACAGCCGGGGTTTGTCCCGTGGTACGCACCGGAGCATCGGCTGATGGCTCGACCGGCGCTACCGGACGAGGCTTCGGAGTCGCGTCGACTTGCTCACGAGCTTTGGGTGCAGACCTCTTCGCTTCGACGTCGCGACGGTCACGCTCGGCCGATGGCGTCGCGTTTGGCTTGAACAACGAATCGAGCGACGGACGACGAGGTGCGCCTGAACCACGACCAAAACTTGGACCCTGATTCCGTGCGAGATCTTCACCGCGCGCTCGTGCTTCGGAGAGCGACTTTTCACGCGCCGCTGCTTGATCCGCTCGCCACTTTTCCGTCTGCGCTTCGACATCGGCATGCGTACGCGCACGCTGTTGCTCGATGCCTTCGAGACGATGATCGAGCGCGATGTGATCGTTTTCCCGGGACCAACTTGCGAGCAGGTAGATCGGAGCGAGCGCGATGAGCGCATCTTCGAGCTGCTCACCAATCGTCTCGGCATGTTCGAGCGCGATGTCACGCGGTACCGACCAGCCGATCCAGAGCGGAACCTGACCTTCGGATGCACGCTCGAGCATCATCTCGATTGCATTCGGAGTTGCCGCATGTGCCGCCACGCGTTCGTCACCAACTCCAATGGCAAACTCGTCGGGCAGTCCATGTAGCGCTGTCGTCAATTCAGCCGTCAGCGCATGAACGCCATCACGTTCTTCCGCGTTTGCCGTCAGACGTGCGCGCAGATTGTCGATGTCGACTTTCGCCGCAGGATGAACCGCAAAACAGACCTCGACGCGTTGCGAATCGAGTCGCAAGGCGAGGAAGGCGTGACGCTCGAATGGACTCGGATCGTCGATGGCTGCCGAGATCGTTCGGCCAGCTTCGAGCAACCGGTCAAGGTCTTCGCGCGCTTCGTGATCACGCGAGAAGAACACCCACTGGCAATCGACTCGATTCTTGTTTCGCAGCGTCGGATGTTCGTCGGATCCATGAACTTCGACGCTGATTCCAAGAGCGGCGAGACGAGAGACAACGCCTCGTGCCCACACAAGGAAGCGCTGCTTGGCCTCGAGACGCGGACGCGAAAAGGACTTCGACGTGGCCTTTTCAGGGGCGTAGGCGTCGAGATCCGTGGCGGACAGGTGCAAAGGGACGTGACTCATCGCTTGGTTTCAACGGGAACGTTCGCTCGTCATCGTGCCGCGCAGAGTCGCCCCCCGCGCTCGCTCTTCGATGAAGAGAGCCGCATCGCCCCCCTTGTAGCACTGTCGAAAGTGCGCGCGACACATCGTCATGTGCAGACGCGCATCCGACCCTACGCGAAGGCCCTACGCGAAGGTCGAGAAGCCTCGCCAGACGTGAGAAACTTCGGGATTCGGAGCGATGCGCGGGCGGGCGTAATTTTCCCCGGGGCGGAGAAATCAGGGCCTCTTGACCCAACAAGAGCACATGCCACCCTGACCGCCCGACGTTCCGCTCGCGCAGCGACAACATGTCGCACAAGAAAGTTCAGCGCGTAGTCAGCGAACGCATCGTGAGACATGCCCCCACCGG
>CAZETM010000070.1:0-10131 GCA_964514885.1 uncultured Polyangium sp.
CCGTCAAGGTCCTCAAGTACAACCCCGAAACCGAGCGCGTCAGCCTCGGCTTGAAGCAGACCCAGGAAGATCCCTGGAGCCACGCCGAAGAGGCGTTCCCGCCGGGCAAGAAGGTCCACGGCAAGGTCATGTCGATCACCGACTACGGCGCCTTCGTGGAGCTCGAGCCGGGCGTCGAAGGCCTCATCCACGTCAGCGAGATGAGCTGGACCAAGAAGGTCAAGCACCCGTCGAAGCTGCTCGACGTCAATCAAGACATCGAGTGTCAGGTGCTCGAGGTAGATGCTCGTGCCAAGCGCATCAGCCTTGGTCTGAAGCAGCTCGAGCCCGATCCGTGGATGCTCTTCACGGACAAGTACCACCCCGGCGACAAGATCGCGGGCAAGGTCCGGTCACTCACCGACTACGGCGTCTTCGTGGGTATCGAAGAGGGCGTGGACGGCATGGTGCACAAGAGCGACTTGTCGTGGACCGCGCGGGTCAACAACCCGAGCGACCTCTACCACAAGGGTGATGACGTCGAAGCGATCATCCTCTCGATCAACCATGACGAGAAGAAGGTTTCGCTCGGCATCAAGCAGCTTTGGGACGACCCGTGGCCGACGATCCTCAACGAGTTCGCGCCTGGCCGCGTGATCGAAGAAGCTTCGGTCATCAGCATCGTCGAGTACGGCATTTTCGTGCGTCTGCGCGAGGGTGTCGAAGCGCTCGTGAATACGGCGGACATCGTCGAGGCCGAGGGCACGAAGATCAAGGTCGGCGAGCTCATCAAGATTGAGATCTCGTCGATCGATACGGTCGAGCGTCGCCTCTTTGCCACGATGAAGAACGTCGGTGCGGAGAAGCCGGCACCTGCCGAGCGTGCAGCACGCAAGAAGAGCGCTGCGGCTGGCGGCACCACCAGCACCAGCACCAGCAGCGCGGCTCCGGTGGTCGAAGATGACAAACCGGCAGCCGGAACGGTCGGCGATCTGATCCGCGAGAAGCTCGCGGGCAAGCTCGGCGAGCTCAAGGGCAAGACCAAAGAGCAGGAATGAAAAACCGTTCATCTGCGAAGTGATTCGCGGGTGATGGAATGAAAGGGGCGCAAGCGATTGCGCCTCTTTTTATTTTGTAGTGCTGCCCGGGTCAGATCTGGACCCTCGCTTCACGCGCGTAAACGCGCGCTTCGCGAGCCTTGGTTTACGATGGGGGCTCGCAGGCGGCCCTCCAGGTGTTTTTGCTAAAGCAAAAACACGGGCCGACTGCTCTGCCCCCAAACCCCCGAAATCAAAGCGTAACCCTATGAAACCTACGCTCGTTCCGTCCCTCGTTCTCGCCGCGCTCGTCACGGCTATCCCAGCGCGGGCCGAGCCCCCCGTCGATCCGTGGTTTGCCCAGGACAAAGCCAAGCACTTTGCCGTGTCCGCTGCGCTCGCGGCATCGGGATATGGTTTGTCCGCAATTACCATCGAAGGACGGACCAACCGCATCGTGCTCGGAGCAACCTTCGCGCTCGGTGCGGGCTACGCGAAAGAGGTTGTCGATGCTGTCGGGTTTGGCACGCCTTCGTGGAAAGACTTCGTTTGGGACGTGATCGGCACGGCCGCCGGCATTGGCTTCGCAGTAACCCTCGATGCGGCATTTTCCCCTTCGCCCGCATCACCTTCACGCGCTGGATCGCCTTCGCGCTAATCGCATCCAGACCCGAGCGATGCTAGCGTGGCCCGTTCCAATGGGTCATCCGCTCTGGGCGCCGTGGCGCATGGAGTACATCCTCGGCAAAAAAGGTGGCAACTGCGTCTTCTGTCATGTCGATGCAGCAAGCCCCGAGGAGCTTCGTGCTCGGCAGGCGCGGGAATTGCCGAACACATGCACGTGCACATCGTGCCGCGTTGGAATGGCGATACGAACTTCATGCCCGTGCTCGCCGACACGCGAGTCATTCCGCAGGCGCTCGACACCACGCTCGAACATCTGACGCCATTTTTTTCTGATCTACCAGCAGCTCGCCTGCCGCAAGCTGCCAACCTTTCAATGGAACCCGAGGGCTGATCTTTGGAACCCGACCGTACGAATAGCGGAACCTTGGAACCTCATCGTCCTGCCCCGGAGCGGCCAGTGGCGCGCCTCGTGTTTCTCGCGGTGAGCGCGGTCGTAGCGATCACGGTCTGCGTCGTCGCGCATTCGGTGATGCTGCCGTTTATCCTGGCCCTGGTCGTGGCCTACGTGCTCACGCCAGCGGTGTTGCGTGTCGAGCGTCAGAAAGTGCCGCGTTGGTGCGCGATTTTGCTCGTCTATGCGATCACGCTCGGAGCCGTCGGCGGCTTCATCAGCATGATCGTTCCGCGTCTCATTTCAGAAGGCCAAGCGCTCGCGGCAGAGTGGCCGAACCTCACGAGAAAAGTCCGCTACGAATGGCTGCCCGCAGTGGACGAGCGCATCGTTCGTTGGACCGGACAAACTCCTACACCTGCCGCCATTCCCGAGCCCAATCCGACGGCAGAGCTGCATGCGCCGATTGTCGTGCCCGAGGCGAAGCCAGAAGAGCGTCCGCCGATGCGTATCGTCAAACGTGACGATGGCTCGTACGACGTGTTTTTGAGCGACGACTTGCGACTGCACGAGGTCGAAGCGGGCACGTGGACGGTGCTGAACGAAGAGCCGCAACGTTTGTCCTCGGCGACGATGCTTCGCCAAGGGTTTGACAAGGGGCTCATGTACCTGCGTCAAAACGCGACGTTGTTCTTGAAGATCGGTCAGCAGATCGCGAATGCGATCTCGCGCGGCATCTTCAACCTCTTCATGACGCTCATGCTCGCGGGCTACATCATGCTCACGCACGAGCGCATCATTGCGTTTTTCCGCGACCTCTGGCGGCCTGCAGATCGCTCGTCGTTCGACATGTTCTTGAAGCGTCTCGATCGAGGTTTGTCCGGGGTCGTGCGAGGACAACTTCTCATTTGCGCCGTCAACGGCGTGCTTTCGGCGATCGGGTTCTGGCTCTTCGACCTGAAGTACTGGCCGATCCTGTCGATCCTCGCGGCGGTGATGTCGCTCATTCCGATCTTCGGATCGATCCTGAGCTCGATCCCCGCGGTGGCGATTGGTCTGACGCAATCACCCGCGACGGCAGTGGGCGTGCTCGCCTGGATCGTGGGCATTCATCAGCTCGAAGCGAACTTCTTGAACCCGAAGATCATTGGGGACTCGGCGAAGATTCATCCGGTGCTCGTGGTGTTCTCGCTGCTCGTGGGCGAACACTTTTTCCAGATCACGGGGGCGCTGTTCGCGGTTCCGTGTATGTCGCTGATCCAAACGATCTTCCTGCACTTCCGTTCGTCGACGCTGGGTCTATCGGATCCGATGGCGACGATCCCGCCAACGTCCAAAGTCGAGCCTCCAGATGATACTCCGGCCACGGACGAAGCGAGCGCGGCTGGCTAGATTCGGGTCTTTCTGCCGCTCACGTGATATGAAGCCGTCGCCTTGAAGACGTCCGACAAACCGAAGAACAACCTGGCCGTAAGGCCGAAGAACGCAGACAAACCCAAGGGCGGCTTGGCCGCAGACAAACCTAAGGTTTCTGCCGACAAACCTACAGCCAAGACCGCGGCGGACAAACCCAAGCCGTCCGCGGACAAACCTGCGCGAACCTCCTCTCCACGCGAGGCGCTCATTGCAGCGGCGAAGGAGAAGCAGGCAGCGGCTCCGGATCCGCTAGCGATGCTCGAGCCGAAGAAGTTGGCGGTGCGCGTTGGCATTCCGCTGGCGATCGTCTGGATCATCGCGCTCATCCTGAATGGTTGGATCCCGAAGGTCGTGGCGCTGGTCATCACGTTGGGCGTCGCTGCGCTCGTCGTGTGGGTTGTGCGTTATGCGAACCGGTCGCGTGCAGTTGCGAACTTGGTGAAGACGGCGGACACGCCGGAAGCTCGCAAAGACGCGATTCAGAAGCTCGAGAGCGAATACGGCAAGGATGACCCCGCGGCGGTGTTTGCCCGTGCGCAGCTCGAGATGTCGGAGGATCCTCGGAAGGCGTTGGCGACGCTCGAGTCGATCAAGCTGGAGAAGGTGATGCCTCCGGTGGCGGACGAGGCGCGAGCGCAACGGGCGATGGTGCACTTGATCTATGGCGAGACGGAAGCGGCCAAGGAGCTGGTGAGCAAGATCGACCTGGGTCGGCAGAAGGATGCGAAGGGACGCGCCTTGATTGCGGCGATCGTGGGTGAAGCGTGGGCTCGCGCTGGGCAGGCGAAGAAGGCCGTGGAGCTGCTGGAAACGCTGGACGTCAACGACGCGCTGTTCGAGGACATCAAGCCGCAACTGCTCCGTTCGCGCGCGTTTGCATATGCGTGGACGAACGACACGAAGAAGATGAAGGCGGTCTTGCGGACGTTATCGGCGATGAACGTGCAGTATTTGGCTTCGTTCATTACGAAGAAAAAGAATCCGGCTGGTGTGTCGCCGAAGGGTGTTCATCCGCTGCTCGAAAAAGAGGCTTTCGAGATGTTCATGAAGTCCGGAGCCGTGCAGCGTAAAGTCGATTATCGTCGCGGCTGATCCTGAATCTACCCGAGAGCTTGTTCAATGGCGGTACGCATGACGTCCGGATCGCCATTCGCAATTCGCTGCGCCGACAGATGGCCCTTTTCCAGCGCGAGACGCTGAATGCTCAGGTCGCTTTGCGCGTATGTGGGTGCATGCGTCCGGAGCGCATCGATGAACGCAATACTATGAGTCGTCAGGACGACTTGAACGCCGCGCTCGACAGCCTTCCAAATCAATATCGCCGTTTGGGCCATCATCCGTGGATGCTGATGCGTTTCGGGCTCCTCGATGAGCACGAGACCGTGCGAGGTCGTTGCCAAATCGAGGGCAATGCGAAATAAGCACGCGACCCCTTCCCCGGCCGCCGTAATGGGCACATTGCCCTGATCGGTCACGAGATACACGACGGGGGCCGCTTTGTCCGTGAGCACCGTGATATCTCGAATTCGATCGCCAAACACCGCCTGCAGGACAATGAGGGCCTGCTCTTGGCGTCCGCTTTGCGTGGCAGCAATGAAAAGCGCATCGAGCGGTTGATTGCTACCGTGTGGGATATCGATGATCTTCGTTTCCCAGCGCGTGACGCGATCTTCGGACAACTTGCATTGATAGGTATTGTCGGCCAAAAAGCCAACGAATGCTGCCGTACCGCCGGAAGGCGAGTCGACCTCGATGGTAATGTTGCCACTGACGGGAACCTGCGGCCGTTGAATCGACAAATCGTGCTGCATATCAGCATCGAGCGTATCCCGCCACGATAACTTGGAAACGCGGCGCTCATTCTGTCCACCGCGTTGTCGCGCCACTTCAATGACCGTGGCACTTTGATCCGTGTGTCGTGGTAAGAGCCATCGCGCCCCATTCCACAAATCCGGGCGCCTTTGTACAGCTCGGCCCACATCGTCGCCTGGCTCATTGCCTGCTCCCATGAGCAGCGCATCGAGCACCGTGGACTTTCCGCATCCATTGGGCCCGGCGAGGACCACGAGGGGGCTCAGATCGGATAAGCGACCTTCCCGAATACCTCGCAGACCCGAAATGGCTACTTCATGAATCATCTGCGGAGGCTCCTTGGGGATTCGTACAAGCTAACAGCAACGCATTCGTATCGAAATCACAATGGCGCGTCAAGAAACATGCGTGACCGAAAACGGCTGTACTCCCGCGGACTTCCGAGACCGACCAGGACTTTATTGACTTCGGTATGCGCACCACGGTAATCTGCATTCATGAACAAGCGTCGCCTTTTTTTGCTCATGGGTAGCCTTTTCGTCGCTGGATGCGGGACCGAAATCGAAGGAGGCGGTACGACTGGGTCGGGCGGCGCCGGCGGCGGTTCGAGTAGTTCGGGAAGCGGTTCGAGTAGCTCGGGCGGGGGCGGCAACGTGCAATGCGTGGGAGAGCCCGTCGTTTTCCCATCGTTCGACAAGAGCTGCACTGCGGCGACGGATTGTGCGATTGCGGTGCATCAGATCAATTGTTGCGGGACGCTCACGGCCATCGGGATCAATATGGCCGAGAAAGCGGCTTTCGACGCGGCAGAAAGCACGTGCGAAATGCAATATCCCAAGTGCCGTTGCGCGCAATTCCCCACGACGACGGAAGATGGCAAAACATCCATGGACGACTCGCAGATTCAAGTCGCTTGCATGAATGGTCAATGCTCGACGTTTTTACCTTGATTGGGCATTGGTTTGAGACAGAAGGGCATTTACGGCGAGTTGAAAAGGTGAGTTCATGGCTCGCCGGCTGATTCATCCGGGGGCGACTCGTCCAGATCCTCGTCGGGATCGTCACCGAATAGGATTTTCACCTGGAGGGGAATTACGCCAAACGGCTCCGCGTGCAGAATCTCGTCCCACTCACCAATTTGCACTTCGATATAGCCATCCGGTCCCCATCGCAAGACCGATAAAGTCTGCTCGACGGGATCGACGATCCAATAATGCGCCACCTCGTACCGATGATAAATGCGCTTCTTTTTGATGAGGTCAGCGCCGCGATTCGTGGAAAGAACTTCACAAACCCAATCGGGACGGATGAGCACAACCGGGTCAATGGGCCGAACAGGAACGCGATCTCTGCGCCAACCTGCAACATCGGGCCGCAAGGTGTTCTTCGCATCGAATTGAATGCTCGTATCCGTTGCAAACCACCAGCCCCCCGGATGGCGACCACCAGGACGACGACCAAAAGGCGCCAACCACGCAGAAAGTGCCCACTGAGCGCCTCCGTGAGAACCGCTCGTCGCGTCCTTGGTGACCTCCTTGGTCGGAACGAGCATTCCCTCAATAAGCTCGTAGTTGCGCCGCTCCTCCTCTGGAATGGCGAGAAAGTCTTCCAAAGTCGCTGGAGGAGGCTGGGGGATCGTAGACTTGATCTTTCTCGCCGGAGAGTTCATGGCTGGGAGCATACCCCAAGCCACAAGCGCTGGCGAGCGCAATCACGACGCGCCGAGCCTGTGTTTACCGCACAGTTCGGCGCGCTCGTATTTCAAAAGTCGCAATGCCCAGGCGTGCGCGGGAACGGAATCACGTCGCGAATGTTCCCCATTCCTGTGCACAACAGCACGAGCCGCTCGAATCCGAGACCAAAACCCGCGTGAGGCGCCGTGCCGTATTTGCGCAAATCCACGTAAAACGCATAATCCTCCTCGCGCAAACCAACTTCCTTCATGCGCTCGAGAAGCACGTCGTAACGCTCTTCACGCTGGCTGCCGCCAATGATCTCTCCGATCTGTGGCACCAATACGTCCATGTTCCGCACGGTCTTGCCGTCGTCATTGAGCCGCATGTAAAACGCGGTAAACGCCTTCGGGTAATCCGTCAATATCACCGGACGCTTGAAATGCACCTCGGTCAAATACCGCTCGTGCTCCGTCTGAAGACCAACGCCCCATTCCACGGGGAATTCGAACTTCTGACCCGATGCCTTCAATATCTCGACCGCGTCGGTATACGTCGTCCGCGCAAATGGCCCCGTCACGATCGCCTCGAGATTCGCCTTCAATCCCTTTTGGACGAATGCG
Source organism: uncultured Polyangium sp. (assembly GCA_964514885.1). Taxonomy (GTDB): domain Bacteria; phylum Myxococcota_A; class Polyangia; order Polyangiales; family Polyangiaceae; genus Polyangium. Next base: position 7,559 of record CAZETM010000070.1, read on the forward strand.
TCGAGCATATTCACGTCCTCGACGTTGTTTTTCAGCACGGCAGCAATCACGTGCTTCAAAAACGCCTCGGCAATCATGGCGTTGTCATCGAGATCCGCAAAAGCCATCTCCGGCTCGATCATCCAGAACTCGGCCAGGTGACGCGTCGTATTCGAGTTTTCTGCGCGAAACGTCGGGCCAAACGTGTAGATGTTCCCGAGCGCCATGGCGTAAATCTCGCCCTCGAGCTGCCCGCTCACGGTCAAGTTCGTGCGACGACCGAAAAAGTCCTTCGAATAATCGACTTTGCCGTCAGGTTGCTTGGGGACTTTGTCCAGGTCGAGCGTCGTGACCTGAAACATCTCACCCGCACCTTCGCAATCGAGCGCCGTAATGATGGGCGTCTGCACGTAGAAAAACCCACGCGAGCCAAAGAAATCGTGCACCGCCATCGACAACGTGTGCCGAATTCGCGTCACCGCGCCAAACGTATTCGTGCGCGGACGCAAGTGCGCAATCGTGCGCAAATAGTCGAAACCATGGCGCTTTTTCTGGAGCGGAAAGTCGTCCGGGGCAAACCCATAGACGTGCACGGTATCGGCCTTGATCTCGACCGCTTGCTCCTTGCCCTGGCTCGCCACCACCACGCCTTCGACCCGCACGCTCGAACCCGTACCAAGCTGCTTGACCTCAGTCTCGTAGTTGGAAAGCGCCGCGTCAGCGACAACCTGGAGATTCTTCAGACATGAACCGTCGTTGATCTCCAAAAACGAGAAGTTGCCCTTGGAATCACGGCGTGTGCGAACCCAGCCGCACACCACGATTCGCTCGCCAACAGGCGCCTTGTCAAAGATCTCCTTCACGCGCTGAATTTGCATGGATGTCTCCGAAGCCTTTGGAAATGAAGCTGAGAAATGAGGCACGAATGCTTAGGGAACGCGGCTCTTAGCTAACACGTCCCGACGATTCATCAAAATCTTCCGGACAAACCCACACTGCCAAGGCCGATCCGAGGCTCGACCGTGGGAAATACGTGGGCGTCTTTCTTCGCCGGTCCCTTCGATCGACCCGAAGGAAGCAACCAAAGCGTTATCGCGACAGCTCCGATCACGCCTCCGCCAATCGCCAAACCCGCTCCAACGTTCGTAAACAAGCGTCGTTCGTCGTCACGCGTCTTGATGTCCGCATAGTCGGTCGCCGGCAAGCTCGTACCCGGTTCACGTCGCGCCGCAAGCTCCTCAATCTCACTCGTGCGCGATGCCGCCGTCGCAAGCAATACGCCACCAACCGCTCCGAACACGACCGCGGAACCCGTCGCAATCCAAGCCAGCGTGCGCCCTCCGCCCTTCTGCGGCGACAAGACGACACTCGCGATCGCTCCTCGCTCCACTTCGACCTTCGTGCTCGCCGACGCGCCATCGGTCTCCATCGAAACCGTGTGCTTGCCAGGTGCGACCGGCACACGACCCGAGTCGTCCGGCTCCACCACTTGATCATCGATGAGCACGCGCGCCGACGAGGGGACATCACCAAACGCTATGAGCGCCTCGCGCTTCGGTACAACCAAAGTTTGCTTGTCACCCGAACTGAAGAGATCGCCAAACTTGTCCTGCGCCACAAGCGAAATCTCGAGCGTGGCACCAGGACGAATGAACGATTGATCGAGCGTACCGCGCAGCGGTCCATCGGGCGAAGGAGCAAGCGGCAAGTCGAACGATCCCTCGATCGCACTAGAGCGCACTCGTGCCACGACGCGAAGCCATGCAGGTGCCTTCTCGACCTCGGCCGACACACGAATCGGCTGCCAAGCGACGTCAGGAGCGGCGACCGAAATAGCACCAAGCTTCACGCCTGCTTTGTCGACGCGCTCTTTGCGAACTTTCTCGGCTGCACTGCGACAAACCCCACGCACTTTCGGCGATTGATCGCGAGCCACTTCGGGATCGTATCCCGATGCAATCACCGCCTTCGCACACGCTTGCTGACCCGCGGCTTCACCCTTCGTGACGAGCGCCGCAGTGGCTTCGAGCAGTCCCGCTTCGACCGCCAACGCCGGCGGAACATCCGCTTTGGGGAGCGACGCCAACGTGCGCAACGCATCGGCAAACGCACCGTTTTCCGTCTGCTCGCGAGCCTTCGCGACGATGCTCGCCAGGTCCTGTCCGAAGGCCGGCGACCCACTGCTCGCCACAAGTACCGAAGCCAAAACGATCGGCCGGACAAACAAGTTGCTACACCAACGATTGGTCATGACAAACTCACTCTGTCTTGCGTAAGTCGATGCGGATCGATGTCGGCTTGCCAGGCTTGATCGTGACGGCCGTGCTGCGTGTCGCCCCAAGCTCCGAGTTGCGCATCACGACCGAATGCGTACCCGGAGGCAAAGAGATGGGCGCGAGCGGGGTGGTGCCCACGCTTTTGCCATCCACGGTGACATCGGCCCAGGGCAAGACGGATACGACGAGCGTTCCCGGCTCGGTCGATTCTTCGACGGGCGGAGGTGGCGGCGGCGGAGGTGGAGGTGGAGGTGGAGGAACCGGGTTTGTCTTTCTGGAAGTCGTGGTTTTTCCAGTCGGCGGCGCCGAAGGCCCCGA
>CAZETM010000070.1:10231-23107 GCA_964514885.1 uncultured Polyangium sp.
CAGAACGAACGCGAGCGATCCACCAAGCACCGTGAACGCAGCCAGCGCAACGACAGTCAACACGGTGGCTCGACGGCTCATGCCGGTATGCGCCGCGCTTTGCGCATCCGCGAAGCTTGCTACGTTGGTGACACTTCGACCGACCTGCGAGGGATGAGACGCGGGCGGCGCGCTGTTTGCCCCAGTCCCAGTCGACGCGTACTGCGCACTCGGTTGCGAGCCCGCCTGCCACGGTGGCTCGGACAAACTCGCGCCCGGGTTCTGTGAAATTCGACCCGCCGATCCTGCACCGACTTGGCCTTGTCCCGTCCCAAGTTGAACGTTCCACGCGGGAGGCCGATCCGTTTGCGGAGCACTGCGCGCGGCTTGCGCAATCTGTTCGAGTCGCGCTTTTAGCTCGTTCTGAGCCTCGCGCTCGGCATTCGGTCCACATTCACGCAACGCTTGATCAAGCATCTGCGCAAGCTCGCCGGCATCCGAAACGCGACGCATCGGATCCAGCTCGGTCGCGCGATCGATCGCATACGCGAGCATGCCAGGCGCATTTGGAACCAGCTCCTGCACACGCTGCACAGGCTCGCTCGAGATCATCACCAAGAGCTGCGATTGCGTTTCTGCCTTGCGCAAACGACGACCGAGGATGCCTTCGAAAAGCGTGATGCCGAGAGCAAAGATGTCGGCCCTTCCATCGAACTTTTCACCACGCGCCTGCTCGGGAGGCATGTAGGGGAGTTTGCCCTTGAAGATGCCGGTCTCCGTGCGTTCTCCACCCATGCCCGAGATTCGCGCGACGCCGAAATCGGTGAGACGAACGCGACCGTCGCGCGAGACGAGAATGTTCGAAGGCGTAACATCGCGATGCACGACGCCACAGTTTCGACCGTCGTCGTCACTCATGGTGTGCACAGACTCGAGCGCCTTGGCGACCTCGCGACCTAGGTACGCAACGGCTGCGGGTGAAAGCGCTCCACCGCGGCGATACATGCGATCGAGCGCAGCTCCGTCGACGAAATCGAGAACGAGGTAGAGGCCACCTTCAGAGCTGCCGAGTTCGATGAGACGAACGATGTTGGGATGATCGAGTTTGGCGATGACCTGCGCTTCGGCGACGAACGAGTCGGTAGCCATATCGCCCAAGTCGCCCGTACCGAGCAAACGTTTGACGGCGACGCGGCGCCTGAAATTACGCGGCCCTTCTTCTTCGGCGAGCCACACCTCGCCCATCGCGCCCTTGCCGAGCATGCGGATGAGCTTGTATTTGCCCGCAAAAAGCTGCTGCGGGACAGGCGGATCCTGCGGCGGCGAATTCATACGCACCCTCCCCAGCGCATTGGTTTGTCCCCAGGATTCATCAACGCGCTCCTAAGGCTCCGCTACGACCGCAGCTCGAATCGAGCCGGATTCTGCGTCGGTTTCGAGCCACCCGACATAGAGTTTGTCCCCGACGATCGTTGCGCGAAGAGCTTCGAGACGAAGGTTCGAGTACCGATAGATGGAGCGAACAAGCGCCGAGGCTCCCGTCTGCGGATCGACGGTGTACACGAAAATGTTCGAGCCATAAGCATCTTCGCCCGTCGTGACGAGAATCGCGGGCTTGCCGACACGAGAAACCCACGCTGGACGAGGCATGTCCCGAACCGTGGGTAGCGGCTTCTCGAGCTTGGTGTCTTGCGTCTGGATCATGCCGCCAACATCGAGCGCATTCACTTTGCGCAGACTTGCTGGACCCGTGACGGGAGACGCGGCGAGTTTGTCTCCAGTGCGTACCGACGGCTCGATGTACACGAGCGATGAGCCATCGACCGCAACGGGAACGGCCAAACCTTCGAGCTTCGCTTCAGCTCGTTTGGTCGCGTCGAATTTACCATCGTCGAGCAAGTACAAAACGCTGGGGCGTTCGTCGTCCAAAACCCACCACGATCCGCCGGTAAAAGCGAATGCATCGAACACGCCGACCGCGACGGATGATTTATCTCGCGCAGGCAGCTCTACGGGATCAGGCGAGGTCAACGTGCCATCTCGCTGCATCGAAAAGAGCGTGAGCTTAGCGACCGTGGACATGGTCATCGGGTCAGATTGAGATTGAACGTACCCAACTTCGATCACATCACCGCGATCGAGGAGCTTCGGGACACTCACCGCACCGTAACCGACCGTTTGCAAACGTTGCTCTTGGCCCCATGCAGCTTCGATCTTGGGCGGGTTGCTCTCGCTGCCCTCGGGAGGAAGGTCGACTCGGTACGTGATGAGGCGCGGATCGACCGAAGTGTCGTCGGGCAAAGAAGGAGCGCTGATGGCGACGAGCAAACGATTTTCGTCGACGCGAAGCACGTCGTAATAAGGCTCGAGCGAGTCGTCTTCCGCGACAAACCTACCCACGATGTCGATGCGGGTGCTGACGGAGCCATCGGATCGTACGCGTGCCCCGACAAACTTCTGTCCCTCTTCGGAGTACGCATACGACTGCCACGTGAAAAGCACGCTCTGGGACTGAGGAACCAAGCGCATGTCGATGCCGCGAAGCGAGCCGACCTTGGCGACGGTGATGGGAACGGGCGTACCAGGAAAAGCGCAGACGCCGTGAATGCAGTCGTAGCCTTCGGGACACGCTCCATCGGTCGAGCAAAGCGCGGGCAGGTCACCGTAGGAAGGGTCGCGGCATCCGGCGAGAAGAGCGAACGAAGCGATCATCAACACGCGTGCGTTCACGGGTTCCTCCGCGGGATCGTGAAGATACGACGCGGCGTCATCGCTTTGTGCACCAACGGTTTTGCACCACTCTGCACGAAGTCCGTCACGCCAACCCACACGTCCATGTTCGCGTCGTGGAACTCGGTCCACACGACGTACGCCTTGTTGTCACGGACGAACGATCGCGCGGCGTACAGCGGCTCGGTGCTTTCGCGAGGCACACTGGCGACGATGCGGAAAGGCTCGGTGGGCGATTGCCACGCGACGTCGACGCTGGGACTCGAAGGATCGGACGACACGGGGGCAACCAACGCGCCTCCGTTGAACGGTACCCCGACAAACGGCGAGGTGATGTCGCGTAGCGGAAACGTTTTCGACGTCTCCATGCCGCTCATCTTGTCTTTCATGACGTACGCCACCTGGGACGTACCGGCGACTTCGTCGTTCGTGCGCCGAATCAAAAATTCGTGGGTTTTCCAGACAAACATGTGCTCGTCCGTCGTCGGAACGAACGTGGCCATCATGCTCATCGGATCGATGGTGGCGAGCGCGTAGTTCTCGAAGCCCAATCGCACGGTCATAAAACCGCTGTCGTCGCGAAAGAGCTGACAATCACCGGACAGAGGTGGAATGTTGGCAGGCAATTGCGCCGTTGTCTTCGACGTTTCGGTCCACAACGAACCTTGCCGCTCGATGCGCAACACCTCGGTCATTCCGCCACTCGACGGAACCGTCCACGCAACGTGCATGATCGAGCCGGCGATCACGGCACTGACGTACGGGGGCTCGACGCCTCCCAGATACAACGTGTTTGCCAAGGTCCATTTCTCGACACCAGCGGTCGTTCCACTGGTCACGTCACGCTCGACGCCGAACAGCTCGAGCACCATCTGATCACCATCGATGTCAGGAAAACTAAGCGTGACGATGCCGTAGCGACCATCGGGCAAGAGCACGATTGACGAAGCGACCGCGGGGCCATCGTCCTGCGGTAAGAGCATTCGTGGTTCGGATACCGTGCCGTCGGCTGCGACGCGGATGTCGTAGATGCCTTTGCGACCTTGGGTGAAGTTGTCGTTGATGAGCAACGTCGCGCCACCGTCGGAGGATGCGAACCAAAACATCTCCGGCGGGTTGATCCACGTGGCGCGCGAAGGACGCACTGCGTCTGGCCTGACGCCATCACGCACGCACACCGTCGACTGACATGAGTACCCTTCGGGACACAAGCCTTCGCGATCGCAGGCGAAAGGCACATCCCCAAGGTTCGGGGAGCATCCGAGAGCGAGGTACGTTGCGGGGACGATGAAGAAGCGGGCCATGCGCCCAAACATGGCCGCAGTCTATCCCTCATCGCTGCCGTGCGGCGTTGAAATACGATGCGGCGTCAGCGGTTTGGCAGGCTCGGAGGGGGCAACGTCACCCGCTCGGGAGCAGGACGCGGCGGCTCGGGGTTCATGGACATGGCGCTGCGCACATCGAGTCCCGGGAACCAGTCGAAAAACTGATGCAAACAAGCACGCCGATCGGGCTCGATGTACTCGAACACAACCCCGCGATCGTTGACCTCCCAGAATTCGTTGCTGACGATGCCCAACATCTCGGCCTTGATGGAGCGCAACCTGTCGCGTCGTTCCTCGCGCATGTCGCGATGAATGAGCTGAGCGAGGCCGACATCGCCTTTGAACAAGTAATACGTGGCGAGTTTTACCTGCGCCTTGCGCACACCACGAAGCGACTGCTCTTGCTGATCCGCTTCGGTTTCCTTGTCGACTTCGAGGAAGATTCGCAGGAGTGCATCACGCGCGTCGGCACCCAAGTCGTAGGCCAGCTCGTTCAACGTGCAGAGATCGAACGCAATCGTTTCCGTGATGAAAGCGAGCTTCATCGACTGCGCTGTCTGCGCGTAATACTTGAAGTGATTCGCGACGCGCAGAGCTTCGTCGCTCCAGCCCCGCTTGAGGATCTCTTCGGCGAGGTAGCGATACTGGTTCAAGCAGTTGTAAGCGGCCGGAATGTCACGCGCGTTGAGCGAGCGACGCATGTACGTGTTGAAGAACTTGATGACCGCTGCAAGAGCCGCTTTGTCGTTCGCCTGAAGCGCCGCCTTGCCGATGTACCGCGTGTCGATCGCGATGCGGTTGACGATGTCCGGCATCAGCGTGAGCGCTTCGCGGAACACCATGAGGAACTGCCGAAGTGCCTTGTACTCGAGCCACGTGTGATCGTTTGAGATCCGACCAAGTGCAACCTCGTTCATGCTGACGAAGTCGGGGTCTTGAAGCAGGCGTCCGCGAATCGAAAACCAACGCGCGTCGATGGTGCCCTTGTGCGGCATGTACGCAACGACAAGCTCGCTGATCGAGTCGACGGTGTACGAGGCGATGCCCTTGTCCTTCTGCTGAATGGCGTTGAGCGCGATGTCGGCAAGTTGTTCGAGCGCGGAAAGCGCATTCATTCGCCGCGCGTCGATGTCGTTTTCGGTTTCGTTGGACGCGCGACCCAAGGCATCCTCGACGCCGGCAGCGCGAATGCGCATGACGATCTTGTCGGGCTCGAGGAAGTCGAACACGTAGTTGAAGTACGGCGCCATCATCAGCAGGCTCAGCGTGAGCAGCGCGAGCGCACCGATGACTCCGTACGTGGGGACAAACGACGTCTGGGGCGATTCAACCGAACGAATGGCGTAGTTGACCCACAACGAAAAGATCGCCGAGACGACAAAGAAACCGATGACCGCGCGATTCGTACGGTCTCGAAAGAACATCTCCGTGATGCGCGGCGTGTACCGAGTGGCCGCGAGCTGCACGATGATCGACGCGACCGTGATGACGATGCCGAGGATCGCCGCGATGATCTCGCCAGTGCCTCCCATGATGCGATCGGCATCGTTGGCAGACATGCGCCCGAACAAGTCGGAGACCACATTCGTCGGTGCGCTCGACAGATCGAGGACGCGCGAGGCGACGAACGCAGCACCGCTGACAGCGAGCGGATAGAGCCAGAGGCCCTTCGAAACGGTGGGAGAGGGCTTGGTCACGAGCCTCTAGCGAAAGATACGTGAAACGATCGCAAAGATGAAAGCGCTTTGGAGACGCGCTCTATTCGTTCTCGAGATCCTCGGCGAGGTAACTCAAGATCACCTCGTCGAGTGACTTCTCGCTGATGAGATCTTCGCCAAAGATCGACACGTTCGGCGTGGGTTTGGCAGAGCCAAAGATGGCGGGAGCACGCGATTGCGCATACCTGCCGGTTCCAGCAGAGCCACCCGCTGAAGCCGATGCAGTCGCGAGCGTGCGATAAACACCCGCCGTAAAGAGCGCGCCACCTTGTTTCACCGCGGAAGGCGGAGGCGAAAGGTCTTGCGGAACTTGCAGCTCGACCGCTGCCGCAACCGCTCCATCTCCAAGACCGCGGAAGTCGAGCGCCATCCCGCTGGCCTGCGCAGCGCCCAACGCATCGGGCGCCGTGGGACGAAGCCCCGAAGCAACCGGCGGCGCAACCATCGAGACGGGCGACACGACGGAAACCGGTGACATCACCATCGAAGCGGGAGGGGCAACGGCCGAAATCGGTCCCGAAATACTGCCCGACGACGGTCCCGCCGCGGCTGCTTGTGCCTCTTTTGCGGCCTCTTTTGCTGCCTCTTTGGCCGCCGCTTTGGCAGCGGCCGCCGCAGCATCCTTCTCCTCGAAGAAGTGGTCGAATTGTCCGTCGCGAAGCGCAACGAACATCGCCTGGTGCTGCTCCTTCATGAGCTGATGCACGACGTCCCGCAGATTGTCCTCGTTGAGGTGCTCTGCGTACGACGTCTTCATCGACTTGAGGATGCGGCCGCCGTCAGCAAATAAATGCGTGATGACGTGCGGGTGACGGATGCCCGAGTCTTCCGTCTGCACATGGTAAACGCGTCCCTTGTGCTTGACGTTGTTGTTGAAGCCGAGAAGCGGAGAGATGACTTTCACGGCAATCGGGTTTCGCCTTGGGGGAGACGGGCGACGCTATCACAGCACGCGGGCCGGATGCCAAAAATGATGTGTGCGTTTGATCGGTAGATGCGGGTGAGTCTCATGGCAGACAGCGCTCGAATTCGTCGGCATTCACCGCTCGCATCGCACACTCCGCTTCTTGCCGCGTGAGAAACGTTGGACAGCGGGCAAACGATGGATCTTCGGTCGCCAACGCACGCGCCTGCAACTTGCGCGTCGACATCTCCGACGATGTCGGCTTCGGATCGATCGCATGCACCACGTGCTCGACATACCGATCGAGCAGCGCTCCGCAGTCCTCGCTCGAAGGATGATCGGCAAACTTTCTTTGCAGCGAACGCACGCCAAGAATGCCCAACAGCACTCCGATGATGAGCAGGGTCGTGACGACCTCGGCGCGCCTCGGACGCTCCGTCAATCCAGACACCGATCCACCTGATCAGCCGTCGCTGCACCACGGACGCACGTGAGCGCTTTGTCCGTGATTCGCCTACCGACACACTTCGCCAAGAGCGTTTCACCTTGCGAGGTACGCGCGGCGTCCATGCGCTTTTTCACCTCGGCCGGATCCGTGACGTTTTGCGCTTTGAGTTCGATCTCTGCGCTCTTGTCGAGGATCGCCTCGCAATCGCCACGCGTGGCCGGACGACCACAACCGGCAAGCACTACGACGATCACGGCTCCGATCGCTCGACCCCACGAGCCCACTACGCGCAAATCCCGAATCTTTCGGCTCATTTGATCGCAGACATTGCCCCGACCACGGCCCGAGCGCAACAGGAGCGCGTAAACCATGCGCAACCCGCGAATTGTCGAGTGCAGCGCTTCTACCGCGCTGCTAGTCTCGGCTCGTGCGTAAAGCGAAGGATGAAGAGGGTTCCTTCACTACACGCCCACCGTCGCATGACGCCCCGAGGACGGAGCCGACGTCACCGCCCACCATGCGGGCTCGATCGACTACGGGACGAACACCGACCCAGCGAGCGAAACCCGCGCTGTTGCCCGAAGAGATGCTGGAACGAGCGAGGGATGCGCAAACGCCTCGATCTCGAGCGATCTGGGCCCGCAAAGGTCTGAGCGCACGCGGCAGGATCGATCCCACGACACAAGCGATGCTCCTGCGACAGCTCTACCTCGCACACTTCGAAGAAGAACGATTCGATCTAGCCATCGTCGCTTCGGAACAAGCCATCGTTCTCGATGTGCTCCCCGACGTCGCGCATCAAGACGCGGCACGCGCAAAACAAGCCGCCGGTGACATCGATGGGGCCGCCTCGCATCTGCGCCTCGCCGCTCGATCGAGCCCGCCGAGCCGCAAAGCTTTCCATTGGTGGACGCTCGGCAGCCTGTACTATTTGGACAAACGATACCTCGATGCGATGGCCGCATTGTCGCGCGCCGCTCGATGGGGAACCACGGACAAACCTCTCTACCAAGGACACCTGGCGCTCTGCCGACTTGCCCTGGGACAAACCGTTCCCAATCTGGAGGAGTTCCTCAATCGACTGGTCGAAGTCCCCGCTGGAGGTGGTTACGGCCGGTTCGTGCTGGGTCTATTGGCCATCCACGCGGGCCGACGTGACGAAGCCAAAGTGTGGCTACGCGCCTTCATCGAACGAAGCACATCGGGTCGGCGCGCCATGAACATCTCCCTTCGTGGCGAGATCGAGCTCGCCCGAAAAGCCCTGGAAGAAATCGATCCGCCCGCCTGACAGATCCAACCTCTAGTTTGTACATTTGGGGCTTCGGACCGCCTTCGGCGTCCTTCGCCCCAAACCCCACGCAACATGAGCCGAACGGCTCGTCGTTTGGTAGGATGCTCGTCGTGCGAATCGATCCCCGCCGTGATCTCGATGCCCCTGTGCGTACGTCTGTTGCGCCAGGACGAACCTCCTCCACCGCGCCGATGATGCTCGGCACGATTCTTTTCGCGCTGCTTCTGCTGTCGCCCTCGATGGCGTTCGCCGCGGAAGACACGCGTGATCTGTTCACTCGGCTGCGTGAAGACTACGGCCTGCTGGGCGGCGCTGTAGGCGCGTTCCTCGGCGGCCTGCTCACGTGCCTCACGCCGTGCGTCTACCCGATGATCGCGATCACGGTGAGCGTCTTCGGTGCCAAGCAAGCGCAAAGCAAACGGCAAGCGGTTCTCTTATCGCTTTCGTTCGTCATGGGCATCGCGGTGCTGTTCACGACGCTGCTCGTCGGCGCAGCTCTGACGGGAAGCTTGTTCGGCTCAGCGCTGCAAAAGTGGTGGGTCAACGCAGGCATCGCAATCGTCATGGCCGCGATGGCCGCATCGATGTTCGGTGCGTTCGAGTTGACGTTGCCCGAAGGCTTGATGCAGCGGCTTTCAGGCGTCGGCGGCGTCGGTTATGGCGGCGCGTTCGCGCTTGGTCTCGTGAGCAGCTTGATCGCGGCTCCGTGCACCGGCCCCGTGCTCACCGGCGTCATTCTTTGGATCGGCAAAACGCAAAGTGTCGTGCTCGGTGCGCTCGTTGGCCTCAGCTACTCGCTTGGTCTCGGCCTTCCCTTCTTCCTCGTCGGTGCGTTCGCCGTGGGTTTGCCCAAGGGCGGCAAGTGGATGGTCGGCGTCAAATCTTTCTTCGGCACCGTGCTGCTCGTCTGCGCCTTGTACTTCCTTCGTTATGCCATCCCGGCGATGGCCAAAGTGGCACGCCATGACATGACGTTCATGGTTGGCGGCGGCGCGGCGATCCTCTTCGGCATCCTTCTCGGTGCCATCCACCTCGACTGGAGCGACGGCGGACCGATCGTCAAAATCCGCAAAGCGCTCGGTGTTCTTGCGGCAACCGCAGGTGGTTTCGTGCTCTGGGTCAGCGTCGAGCTGCCCCCCGAGATGCCCATTCAGCCCGTCGCTGATGTCGCCGCGAACGGTCAACCCGCCAAGCCAATGCTCACGTGGGAGCATTCGGAAAAAGAAGCGCTGGAGAAGGCCAAACGCGAGAAGCGTCCCTTCATGGTCGACTTCACTGCCGATTGGTGCGGAGCTTGCAAAGAGTTCACCAAACACACCTTCTCGGATCCTCGCGTCATGGAGAAGACCGGTTCGTTCGTCGCGGTGAAGTTTGACGCGACAAACGACGAGGATCCGCAGGTGGAAGAAGTGAAGAAGAAGTACAACGTGGTAGGGCTTCCGACGGTGGTCATCTACGATTCGACAGGGAAAGAACGCACGCGGTTTACCGAGTTCGTCCCGGCCGAGAAGTTCTTGAAGGCCATCGAAGGCATCAACTGAGAGCGTGTTTTGACAGGCGTTGCGAGCGAATCGGGGCCGACCGAAGCACCGGTTCGCGCAGCAGCCTGTCAAACACGCTCGGCCTTGCCACCTCGCCCCTGCGAGGAGCAACGCATGCGTATCGCCGCCTTCCGCTTCCTATCTCTCATCATCACCATCCTGTTTGCAGTCCTGACCTTCGGCTGTGGAGGCCCGGACAAACCTCCCACGGGCGAGGTCATCATCGGCCTGACGACGAACCTGCGTGTCGGGATCGATCTGATGGAGCTGCGTGTCGTTCAGAAAGTGAACGGAGAGACGCGCGCGACGCAGACGCTATTTGCCGATGGCGCGTCACCTTTCACATTGCCGCTCGAGCTTCCGTTCTTGGACTTGCCCGACGGCGACGAAGTGGAGGTGGACGTCGAAGCTTATGGCGGCAGCTCGTTGCTTTTGCTGACCCGACGAGCATCCACGACGGTGCTTGCGAATCGAAAGCTGCTTTTGCGTGTGGATCTATCGAGCACGTGTATCGGCTCGAAGGCTCCGACCTGCGACGAGGGATTGACGTGCATGGGCGGGATCTGCGGCACGGCGTACAAGCATCCGGCGCTGCTCGAAGAGTATTGGTCGGGCTGGAAAAAGGGACAAACCGATATATGCAAGCCGAACGATGGGCCACCGGTGCTGCTCGTGGGCAAAGGCATGTCGGATTTTTTGCCGGTCACTGATTACGAAGTCGCGCAGCTCGAAGCGGGTCCTCAAGGTGGGCATCACATCTGGATTGCTTTGCGCATGAAGAACCTGCGGCAATCGGGGAGCATTACGACGTTATCGGGGTACATCAAGGAGCTGGATACCGAGACGACTCCTTTCAGCGTGATTTTCACGTTCGATCCGGACGAGGGTGGATACTGCAAACTGTACGGTTTGCGGTTCCAGCTCGATGGGAATGTCAAAGTGGATCAGCTTCTTGGAAAAACCGTGCGGGTGACGGCGACCGTGAAGGACAAAGACGGTGACGTGGGCACGGGCGAGAAGTGGGTGATGCTGTCGAACGACGTTCTCTGAAACAATCGTCGCCGAATATTGGATCTCGTGCGCCAGCCGGGCGACCATCGTTACAGGCGTTCCTGAAGCAAGGAAGGACTGCAAGCGGTGGAGAAATTCAAGTCGTTGTTACGTATTACGCTCGGTGTGGCGTGCTCGTTGGCGCTTCTACCCGGCGTTGCCCGAGGTCAAGAACCCCCCGAAACAAAACCCCCTGCCCCGTCTGAAACGGCTGCGGTGCCAACCGCGGAAGGCATGCCGCAAAAAACGGTGATCATCGAGAAAATCATCGAGCGGAGCGCACCTGCCAAAGCGCCGGACGGGCCAACGGATCACGAAGGCGTCGTTGGGCGCTGGGGTTTTGGATTCATCGGCACGTGGAATCTACCGTTGGGACGAGCCGTTCCCATTGGCACCAGCGAGCAGCCGGGTATGGTGCCGAATGATCGCATCGACGTTCAACGCATTCAGACGCCAGCCCTGGGCGCTCGTAAATGGATATCGAAACGATTGGCCATTGACTTGGGTCTAGGTCTGGGCTTTTCAGCGGGCGATACGACGGCCGCCTACGATGAGGTGACAGCTTCGATCGAAAAGCCGACGGTGCTGAGTTTCGTCGTCCACACGGGCCTTCCGATCACGATCGCGGACACGCGGCACATGACGTTTTTCGTCGTCCCGCAAGTGACGTTTGGCTTTGCGGGATCCAATGTCGCTCCGCAGTTCGAGAAATACGCGCCGCCGGATGCGGCGCTGCGCGGGTTGGTGGTCAATCTCGGAGCGACCGCTGGTGCCGAAATGTATTTCGGATTCATCGGGCTCCCGCGGTTGGCGCTCCAAGGCGGGATCGGGCTGTTCATGACGGCGGAATGGGCGAATGCCACGGTGGGCAATCAATCGGTATCCGACTCGTCCGTCAGCATTTCCCCTTCATGGGGCAACGATCCCTGGGACATTCTCTCCGGCGGAAACGTCGCGGCTCGTTATTACTTCTGATAACCATGAAGGTGAACACCATGCGTCCTTGGATGAGTTTGGGACTCGCCACGATTTTGTTCGGATGCAGCGGCGGCTCGGGCGAGCAGACTTCGGTCCTGGTCGAGCTGTGCATCGATGCGTGTGCGCATCTGTACGAGAAAAACTGCGTCGAACTTCCGGCTACCCAGATCGGGAACTGCCCGCAGCAGTGTCAATCCGCAGGCACCGAGGCGAATACGGGGTGCACGGACGAAAAAGCCGCGCTTTATGCCTGTACCGCAAAAGCGACGATTACGTGCACGAACGACCCGAGCTTGCCGCCCACGATAACGGGTTGCGAGAAAGAAGACGAAGCCGTGCAGAGTTGTCAAAGCCCCGGAGGCAATTGCCTGCGCTCACCGTCGAGCGACGACATCTGCTTCAATTTCGGATTCTCGCAGTTCTTCGTGTGTTCGAATGGGATAGGAAAAGATCCGCCCTGCCAACAGGTCACGGGGGATGGGTGGTGCTGCCCTTAGCGGCCTGTTGATTTATCTGCTCGCGACGATAACTCAACAGGCCGCTGGAAAGCTCGCTCAGAGCGTTTCGAGGTAATGCACGAGATCGTCGATCTGCTCGGAAGTCAGCTTCGACGTGACGCCGTGGCTGTCGCCACCTCCGCAATACGGATTCGTAAAACGATCACGCAGCGTCGGCGCACAACCGTCATGCATGTAGGGCGCGCGCGCGGCAATGCCGCGGAGCATCGGAACCTGGAACTTGCCCTGGGTGCCGACATCGACGGTCTGATTGTTGGTCAGGTGCGAACCAGAATGGCAACTCGCACAGCCGACGAGCGAATCATTGTAGAGCACCTCGCCCCGTTTGATGGATTCCGCATCGCCCGTCGGTGACACCTGCACGAGCGGGATCGAATCGACCCACACGGCCGTT
>CAZETM010000071.1:0-11158 GCA_964514885.1 uncultured Polyangium sp.
CGCTGCCTGCTGCACCCGGTCGTGCACGAATTCCCAGCCGCCCTCGGCGGACTCCGCCGCCTCGCGCACCAACCCTTGCTGCTGCAGCTCTTCAATGGCTACCCGCAGCGCGGATTCGCTCAGCCCTTCCGCCTCGCCCACGACCGCTGCCTCGAAACTCGCACCCACACACGCTCCGACCGCCAGCACCCGCTGCGCCCCTCGCGACAACTGCCCGAGTTTGTCCGCCAAGAGCGCCGCCACGTTGTCGGTAACTCCAGCTCGGTCGATTTGTGTCGCATTCCATCGCCAATCGCCGCTCTCGAAATCGCGCACCAAAAGCCGCTGCTCATGCAATGCTCGGAGGTATTGCTCTACGAAAAATGGACTGCCATCGGTCTTGGCTTTCAATAACGAAGCCAGCGCGCGGATTTCCTCCACGGGCCGTTCGAGCATATCGGCAACCATGCCCTCCAATGCATCCAATCCGAGCGGCTCGAGCGCGGTCGTAAACACGCCTCGTTGATGCTCCAGCACCGCTTTTTTCAATGCATGCAGGGCATGCTCCCCGTCCACTTCATTGTCGCGATATGCGCCGACCAACAACACATGGCTGATTTCGATATCCGTCAAGATCTGCTCGAGCAGCGCCATGGAACCCAGATCGGCCCATTGCAAGTCGTCGATGAACAGCACCAGCGGATGCTCCGCCGTCGCCGTCACGCGAATGAAATACCGCACCGTGTACATGAATCGATTTTTCGCCTCGGCCGGGCCAACTTCCACGAGTGGCTCGGGCGTGCCCAAAATATGCACCAGCTCCGGCATGAGGTTGACCAGGATCTGCCCGTTCGGCCCAGCAGCCTCCTGCCAAACCGCTTTCCAGCGCGCGAGATTCTCGGCGGAATCGGCAAGTCGGCGTCGCACAATCGATCGCAATGCTTGTGACAATGCCAAATAAGGCGTACCGCGCTGAATCAGATCGAACTTCCCAGGCGCGAAGATCCCTTTCAGTTCACGCACTTGTTGGCACAATACATTCACGAGCGCGCTTTTCCCCACGCCCGACGGTCCCGCCACGAGCGCCACTTCCACGGCGCCATTACGCACGCGCGTATAGGCTGCCGCCAGCGATTGCGTGGCCTCTTCCCGGCCATACAGCCGCGAGGCCTTACGCACGCGATCCGCAAAGTCGTGCGTGGCGAGGGTAAACGATTGCAGCGTTCCGGTTTTGCGAAGCTCCCGCGCAGCGTGCTCCAAATCGAACGCCACGCCGTCGGCGCTTTGATACCGTTGCTCAGGGTTTTTCGCGAGCAACTTGAGCACCAATGCGCTCACGATTTCGGGAATCTGTTGCGCCGGCGCTCGTTCGTGCGGCGCAATCGGCGTTCGCGCCATATGCGCGTGAACCAATTCCGCCAGACCTTGCTGCTCGAAAACCAGGACCCCGGTGAGCATGTGGTAAAGCGTCGCGCCAAGTGCATACAAGTCGGCACGCCAATCGACGCCGCGATTCATCCGCCCGGTCTGCTCGGGAGCCATATAAGCCAATGTGCCGGCCAAGGTTTCTGGCGCGGCGTTTTCAGCGACGTACGTGCTGCGCCGGACCGCGATACCAAAATCGATGACTCGCACGTCGGTTTGCGCCGCATCCACCAGAACATTTTGAGGCTTGACATCGCGATGCAAGATGCCCTTGCGATGCACTTGGCCCACGGCACGCGCAATGGAGGCGCCGAGCCGCAACGCTGTTTCCACGGGCAGAGGGCCGTGGCCGAGTTGCTTGTCGAGCGATCCCTCGCCCCAGCGCTCCATCACGATCGCCAGGCTCGCACCGCGCGGTAAAACCTCCACCACCCGCACCACGCCTGGCGCCTGCGCCTCGGTCAGCATCGTGTGTTCGTGCCGCAACTTCTCGACGAGCCGCACGTTCGGAGCGGCTTCGCGCGGCATCTTCAACGCGACCGCGTCGCCCGTGTGCGGGTTTGTCGAGGCAACGATTTGTGTGTCCGGGCCAATGTGAAGGATGTCGCCGAGGGTGTAGTCCATGTGGCCATTGTCGCCCAACGACCCCAGTGTTGTACAGTGCAGAAGCCCCGAAGTTGATAGCTCAAAATTTCTATGAGGAGCGACCAACACGAATGTCGGATTTCGCCCACGCGACGAAAATCCGACATTGTACCAACGAAAGTATCAAGCGCTCGGCGTTGGTTTCAATGCCCGCTCGATCAGCTTTTCAGACGCCTTCATGATTTCCTCTACACGGCTCTCGACCAGTGCCTCCGTGGGCAGAATCGCGTCGCCTTTCTGATTGAACATCACCCCGGTCCGCCCCTCGATCTCGGGCGCGAAAAGCAACGGCACGATACGCTCCGCATACTTTTCAGGGCTAATCATGAACAGACCGATCAACGCCTCCGAGATTCGGTGCTTCAGGCTCCCGGCGCCCATGAAATTGGCGCGAATGTCCGTCTTGATCAGCCCTGGATTCAGACCGAAAAAACTCGCGTTTGGATAACGTCGTCCCGCGTCGAGCACCAATGCCTCGTTGCCCGCAACCGTATTCATATGCACGGCCATCGCGTTGTATGACTTTTCCGCATTGAAATCGTCAAGCGAAGTGCCGACTTCTCCGGTCCCGGGGAAACCCATTACGAAGACGCGCGGTTTCGGGGCGCCTGCGGGCCGCCCATTACCTAGTTTCGCACTGAATTCACGCACGAGCGCGAGACGGCTCAGGTAGCTGATGGCCATATCGCGCTCGATTCCTTCGGAGGTCACCTCACGCTTCGGCGCAGCGAGGATCCCCGTCGTCATGACCACGAGATCCAGCTCGGGGGCGCTCAGCGAATCAGCCACGCGACGCGCTTCGCTCATTTGCTCGAGATCGGCCTTCACGAATTCGAGACCCTTGACGCCCTCGTCGCGAAACGTACGACCCACCACGGTTACCCGGGCGCCCCGCGACGCCATCAGCACGGCGAAGGCGCGACCGAGGCCATTGGTGCCGCCAACCACGGCCACACGTTTGCCCCCGAGATCGATCTCCGAAGAGGGGCGATGCGCCCACGTAATGCTCTTATCACGGATACCACTGAAACCAGGCTTCTTCGCCATGATGTTGTCCTCTTGTCGCTCGCGAGCGACGTTCGCTTACCCAGTAGGTCCAGACGAATGCGTTACCCCCTGTGCACGCCGAAGAAGTTCCGCCACAATGGCGGCGCCCCGTGCTTCTGCCTCACGAAATCCGAGAGGTAATTCCGAACCATCCACAGTACCAGCGGCCACAACTTCTTCGGGGCGAAAACGACAGCAGCCAATTTCTTGTTCTATGAAGGCGACATGCTTCGGGTCAATACGCTTTCGCTTCATAAAAGCAAGGACTTGTTCCTGCCATTCGACGTCATTCGGGCGAGGCTCCCAACTCGGTAAAAAAAGTAAGTCAATCCCGTGGGACGCAAAGACGGCGAGTACGAACGTTGCACACGTCAATCCATGCCCGTCCGTCGTTATGAAGACGCCGCGCATGGGATCGAATAATTCGCCGCGATAATGAAATGCATATCCGAGTTGTTGTCGATCACCGTCGGGACGAAGAATGTATTCCTCTTCGATGAGTTCACACAATTGTGCAACGAGCACTTGACGCTCGGGTTCGAATTCGACATGGGTCCATGCGTAGTCCCCGGTGGGAATCGAAATCTGTACACAATGGTGAAATGCAAGATGCAGCAGACGCAATTCGTAAATATTACCAACAGTACGTCGGAACAATACTCCCACATGCTTGCTCCGAGCATCGATTTGTACTGCAATGCCCACTTGACCCACATATTCATATGGGTTTTCTTTTGCAGCATATAGACGCTTCGCAACGTTCATCGAAGTCCTCGCAAAAGCGAAGCCGCCCGCAGTGGTTCGTCACGCTCCAATCGCGCTTCCACTTTCGCGTAGAAGGTATCTCGTTCCTCGAGCTCTGTCTTCGCTTTGAGCGTGCTCGCAAGGAATCCCAAAAGCACCTGGACGGCGAGGCGTTCCACTGGAGCATTCTTCAGAATTTGCTCGAGGCGCGAAATCTCATGATGCACCAAGATACCGTGGACGCGCTTCAGTACCGAATAACTCGCTCCATCAATCTCTGATTTCACTCGAGCATGGACCAAGTTCTCAATCCAAGTCCGATCCTTGGATTGCATATTTTTTCTATCGTCACCGAACTCCAACCCTCGCGCAAGCTCCATCTTGCTCGCAGACTTAACCTCATTTCTTAGCCTACGGGGGCCATCGAAGGCTGGCGTTTGCCATGGCACCGGGTTTCGCAGAGGCAATATCGCATTTCGTGGACGATCAATGCCGGAGATCATCCTTCCTCCTCGTCGCGCAACTTCAACACCCGCTCGATATCTCGCACGTCGTCATCCGCCAATTGAAGATCACCACGCGGACTGAAAATCTTCCCCAACGATTCGCGCTTTTCCGTAATGTCGTACGCCGTCATTTCGGGATCACTCGCCGCGCTCGTCTCCCCGTACCGCTCCCGCAATGCGTCCCGAATCTCGTCGATATCTTCCGTCCGCTTGTTCACTACCAGGCGCAAACTCCTCAAATGCTCCCCCTGTGCCAACGCGTGGTCAACCGCCGCAAAGATGTCGTTACGATCCGCGGTCGTTACCAAGAAAGGCCGAGATTTCCATTCCCCCGGGTTCCATTCGGGATAACCAATCGGAAGCGTCTCTTCGCGATCCACCGCCCCCAAAAGCATCAACATCTCATGAGGAAACCCCACCAGCCCCGGCGGCAAATCGACCACGATATCGGTGAGCGTCTTCATTTGCGCACGCATACCATGAAAAAGCCAACTCATTCGCCGAACCCACGGATACGGATTCGTCCGGTTCGCTTGATCAAAAAGCCACGTCAACGCTACCGCAACATCGCGTCGCATGGGCGACGAGGGCAGGTAGCCAACCCCATCCCCCTGTTCATGCTTCCACAAAAGCGGCTCGATAACGCATTCAGGAATCGATTCCGCCGGATCGCTGATATCATCGGTCGGCTCGAATGAGAGAATATCATTGAGAAATACCGGCGGCGGAGGTGAATCGTCCCACTTCGCCAATCCTCGCTCTCGAATCAATTTCGACGTGCCTGACCGCGAATGATGAGGTCCCGCCGACGAATCAGCCAGCAGATCCATCGAACCATCCTCACGCATGCGTACGTTCGGCGCCCGCAACCGCAAACCGTCCGCCAATGATGTGCCCGTCATGTCCGCATCGATCAACACCACGTTGCGATCCGGACGCCGAGCGAGCAACTTGGCCGTCGCCGTCGCCAACGTACTTTTGCCGACGCCACCTTTGACCGAACAAAATGCGTGAATGTAGATCGCTCGAACCGTCATCGATATCGCCTCTAGCTCAATCCAAACTGCGCCGCAAGCTTCTTCATCCGCTCGTCTCCCTGAAACGGCGGACGCTCATTCAAAGCCAAAAACATTTCGCGCCCTTTCGTAATGGCCGCTCGAACCTTGCCGAAGGCGATGACAAATGTGATTCCTTCAGCAAGCGGCACGGGATCCAGTTTGCGTTCCATCGCCGTATCGAGCACGCGTTGAATGAACGATCCCAAATGATCGGGGTTTTTCCGCGCCACACCCAAAAGCGCCCAGCCAAACACTTTCGGGGCAACCTTGGCCTCGAGATGCCCCAAAAGCAAAGTCAATACCTCTTCCTCGGTCACCTCGCCTCTGCCAGCTCGAAATAGCGCCGTCAATCCCAGCCACCGCCAGCGCAATGTTTCCGCATCCCCTTCCAAGCCGCGTAGTTTTTCCTCGTATGCCAACGCTTCGTCCACACCCAAGCGTGGAAGCGCCGCATTGATGGCCGGATACAACGCTCGTGCGAGAAACCAAGGCGTCCGCGTCGTGTCCGCAGGACCTGCTGGCAAGTCTCGAATCCAACGCAATCGTGCGTCCGGGGCAATTCGGGCAAACCCTTCTCGTCGAGACTTGACGAGCGCCAACATCGCCAGATCCGGAACCGTTCCTGGCGCGTCCCAATCAAACGATGTCGGTGTTTGCCCTTGGGGTCGCATCCGCAATTCCCGATTCGTGAACGGACGGGCAGCGAGTCTTGCGAAACGCTCTTCCAACATCGACGACGAAAACCGCCACGGTTTGACGTCCGACGCTTCCTGTTCCTCGTCCTGGCC
Organism: uncultured Polyangium sp.; assembly: GCA_964514885.1. GTDB lineage: Bacteria > Myxococcota_A > Polyangia > Polyangiales > Polyangiaceae > Polyangium. Next base: position 6,193 of record CAZETM010000071.1, read on the forward strand.
TTCTTTCGCGACGGCATTCATCTGCGACATGGCATAAAGAACGGTCACCAGACGATAATCGATTCCGCTAACACGTTCGAATCCGGCCGGGTCGAGCAAATCATCGGAGGCTTGATCCACTGCAGGTTGCGGTAAATCGCGCGCAAAGACCTCGAAGGCCGCGAGTTTTGCGGTAGGCGTGAGCGTATCGAGTTGTGCGACGATCCATTGAAAGAGGCGAAAAGTCAACCACAAATGGTGACGAAGGGACAAACTAGAATCATGATCGAGACGACTGACTTGGGTAGCGCAGAAGCGCAGCAATCCGGCTTCGTAGGCGGCCAATGTGCCTTCCTTGGGAGCCTGCTCGATGGCGTCCAGTGTGTTCACGAGTCGCTCCGGAAAGCGCTCGCGAATGTCGATATCGCCTTGGGGGAGGGAGATGTGTTGGTTGTATTCTCCAATGATGCGTAAACCAAAAATAGCTTGCGCGATCCGCCCCGCAGGATGTTCATTCGCGGATTCCAAAATATGCAAATACCTAGCCACAATGCGGCCGAAGTCCGCTGGGTTTTCCGGCCACTCCAAGTCGAAGACATGAATCGAAATGGCACCCGGGACCTGCGTGGCTTGTCCATAAAGGTCGTCCAGATCCCGGCGACGCGACCACAATCCACCTTCCTGTCTACGCGCCGTGAGATGTTCCCCGAGCGTCTTGTCGACGGAAGGTAACTCGACACTTTCCGATAACATCGCGCAAAGATCTTGCAGAGTTTGGGGAAACCCCGGCACCCGAACATACGCCCATTGCAATAGCGTCGTGGCATCTTCCCGAAACTGCACGAACGGCAATTGAAGCGCCTCGCGCGCAATGGTTCGGCGCAGCGTCGTATCCGTAGGCTGTTCGGAAAGTCGAATCAAGCGATCGTATGCCCGGCCATCATGAAGGCCTTGCTTGTAGGCAAACTCGAGGGCGAAGTCAATGAGGCGACGTCCCTGCAGGCGCAATAGAGCGACTTCGGGGCGAGTCGCAAAAGGCACGGCGCCAACATTAGGTACGACGATGGTCGTTGCGCAGGTTGCTTCTGTCAAATGATAAAGACCTCGCTCGACTTGGTGCATGATCAACGGAAACAAATCATTGAGCGGAAAGCGACGTTTCGCACTCGAATTCGCGTCGGTCAGCGTTACCGCGCAGCCCTCGAATGGTCGTTCGGACCAAAGCGCCGATAGAATTGCGGCGGAATCGAATGCCCCCATGGTCGTGCGTGTTGCGGGATTCAACGTGTCGAATGTTCCAAGCACAAGAGGAGCGGCAACTTGTTTGGATGGTCCAACCCCTTCGGTGAACTGGTCCAGAATCAACCATACTCGAGACAACCCACGAGACAACGCTCCTTTACGATGCCCAACGTTGCCCGCCCACGCTTTAATGAATTGCCACAACCATCCTGCCGGGGAATGCTCGGACAAACGTGGCTCAGTTCCCACCGCGACGAATCCTGATGCCAGCGGAAATGACAGCGCCAGTTGCCCAATGTTTTGAAAGATGCGCTCTAGAATTCCAGCATGCGCCAATCCTTCCACATCATCCGCCCGGCCCAAGAGACCGGATGTCAATGTACGCGCCTCCGTTTCCGCCCAAGCATGTTCACCGCAGGTCGCAGCCCAAATGGCCTGCGCGTACGTGAACGCCAAGGTTGCACACGCATCGTGCTGTGCGAAATGCTGCGGTTGTCGAGCCAATCGCTCGGCTCGATTCAAAATCCGCGCCGGTTCCTCCTTGTCTACGCCGCTGTGACGTCGCGCCAAAGCCAATAGTTCGCGCCCGCCCAATGCATCCGTAAAACCAAGCTCGGCGAGTTGCACCATTTTCGACAACTGCTCTGCGTCGTATTGCGCATATACACCACGCAAGAAAGCCGGGAAAGAAATCATGCGCGATTGCAGAAAATCTAGCCGATCGGTAAAGGAAGTTTCTGCGTTCGCCTCGAACAATGCAGCGGCTTTTCCAAGTGCACCACGAGATGAAGCCGTCAACGCATCCGCGCAAAGAAAGTGCAGGCCGGGGTGAGCAACGATAGCTTGATAATAGGCCAGTTCGAGATGCAACGATACCGAATAGTTGGTGGTCAATGCATTGCGATGAATGGTTTGGGTTTCCGCCGCAATAACTGAATCCAACACGAATCGTTCGATCAATCCTGATTCAATTGCCCGAGCCAAAGCTTTGGCCAATGCCTGGTCCGCACTTTCTTCCGCGGCTGCTGCTCCTGCACGCGTTATCGCGTCGATCACCGATTCGAATACCACGAGACGACCTTCGGGCCCCAATGCCGTTGGTAAAACGCTCCAAACGTCCAACGCATCGACCAAGGCTAATTCGAGCGGCCCGACGAGCAATCGCATTCCGAATATCGTTGGCGCCGCCATCATCTGGGCATCAATCGCCAAGCTCAATGCGGGCAAGTGTCGATGTTCTGTGGGTCGACACAAGTTGGCGAGAAGCGCGGCCGGGGCAATTCTCGATTCCGCGGACAAGCTCGCAAATGAAGGAACTCCGAAACGTTCGTACGACTCCGACAAAGCTCGGATCGTCGGAAGACCTTCCAGCATGAGGTCGACCACCGATGCCAATTTGGGGGAATTGATCTGAACCGGTTCTTCTAATCGTTGCAACAAGGTTTGCCGCATGCGTGCAGCCCGTTCATCACCGACGAACCGTCGCGCCAATTCGTCGGCAATGGCCAACACTCGCGTGCGTGTTTCTTCATTCGGCGATTGTCCCGCCCTCAATTGGCTTTGCCCAATTAGAAACAAATATTCAGCTTGAATAGACGCTTTCTGATTGCTTTCAAAAATTGACCACGCCAATTCTGCCGCGTGTTCCCAACGGCCCGCACTTTCCTCGAAAATTGCGAATGCGTATCGCGCATGGTGATCGTCCGGTACGTTTTCGACGTATTGCTCCAACAAAGCGGCCGCCACGTCTGGCATAACCTTCCCTGCCAACATCGCTCGTAGTCGCATTACTTGATGATTCTTCGAATCCGCCAGCGGCAATAAAACCGTCCACGCTCGCTCGAAATGCCCTTGACGAGCAAGAATGTCACCTTGCAGATGCCTAAAGAATCGACTTGGAAGTTGCATAAATGCCGATTCCGCATGTTGCGCGGCTTCTTCAAGACGCCCACACGCGAGCAACAGATACGCAGTGAAACCCTCCAATTCAGCGCGGTTTGGAAATTGCCGACAAATATCTTGCAGAATGATGAGCGCACGTTCAATTTGATTGTCGAGCCATAACATGAAGGCTCGAATCAGCGCCCCTTTCCACGGATGATCAAAACGGGGCAACTGCGCAAGCGCCTCTTCCAGGTGACCAGATTTCGCCAACTCCAGGCTCTGGCGTAAAATATCTGCGTCCGCGGGGTCAAAAATGGATGGTTCTTCCACACCGATCGCGTCCACCGGCTTCGTGCCAAGATTGTCCATCGTTGGCGCGTAAATTGTGATCGAATCGAAACGATCCGCGAGCAGCACTGCTTGTTTTCGCCAGGGTTCCTCCAGCCCTGTCAATTCCGCCAAGCCCTTCTCCAATACCTCCAGCACGCGCCCTCGTCGGTCCACCGGAATCAACAATGCATCAGCGGGCTCTTCGAATAACGTCCGGCGCAAAGCAAAATAAAGAAGCGACAAAGCCTCCAAACCAAGCTGCGGCTGTTTGTCCAGAGCGCTTTTGTCCCATACCCACAATCCTCGCTCCGCCGCCGCCGCTAAATCCGCAATCGCCAAGGCGCGGTGCCCTGCAGCCAATGCATCTCGAACCTCCTCGGCCGTGTCGTCCGGAAGCGGCCAAAGGGATGCTCGTTCGGTATTTTGCTCTGCGATTCGTTTCGTCAACGCACCGATGAACCTCGGTGCATCTTCCGCTGAAGACAACCACACCGGCTCGATATCTTGAGCGGCAGCTCGAGCACGAATACGAGCATCGCGTGAGGCCAACCAAAAACGTCGCGCCCCATTCTTCGAATGGACCGTCGCCAGAATCTCCAGCACCGAAATCAGTTCGTCGTCCTTGGCTTCGAATCCAACGAACAAAATGGACGATATTCGCGATAGGGCTTTTTGTAGACGATTTCGATGTTGATCCGTCAAGGGAAATGGCGCTCGAGCAAAAGGCAAAATCCCAGACTTGAACGACGTCCCACCCAATGCCAAAACATCTCCAATGCCCGGTAAACGTACATCGTCACCATCGTCGAGCAATGTCGTCGAACAGGTGAAACCTCGTTCGGTGCGCGCTCGTTGCAATAGTTCGTCTGGACCCGTGGCCAAAAAAAGAGCCGGAACTTCGGCAAGTACGCGATGCAAGGGGGTTGGAGTCGATTGAATGCCGCGAAGTGCTGCAACGATCGAACCATCGACGAACGCGTCGCCCATGATTGTCGTCAACAAGGCATATTTCTCTAAATGGTTCCCCGGCTCGGTGAACAACACCCGCGCTTCTTCCAGGTCGTCCAGGCGGTCGGGTGCGCCTTCTTGAAAAGCTCGAGTGAGCACCGTTTGCCACAACTCATGCGGTGTTGGAAAACCGGATCCAGCGGCCAAATGCGGTCCGAGCACCACGCCCAAGCGCCCGCTTGCTCCTGCTCGCACAAGCTGCTCGGGAATCTGCGCGAATTCGGTCGATGCTACCATCCGCGCGGAGGCTATCCCATTTCCGGTGTCGAATGCAAAACCTTGGTGTGTTATTGTCAGGACGGCATTTCGACAGGTATCGGTTGTACGTCCGGGTACTTCCCCACGCGCGAAAAGCGCCTCCACCGTTCATCGAGGCGTCTCGATTTGTGAGGTGACCACCTGCGGCGACCCAAAGAGCGCCTCCGCCGTTCATCACGGCACCTCGATTTGTGAGGTGACCACCTGCGTCGACCCAAAGAGCGCCTCCGCCGTTCATCGAGGCGTCTCGATTTGTGAGGTGACC
>CAZETM010000071.1:11258-23055 GCA_964514885.1 uncultured Polyangium sp.
GCGCCTCCGCCGTTCATCGAGGCGTCTCGATTTGTGAGGTGACCACCTGCGGCGACCCAAAGAGCGCCTCCGCCGTTCATCGAGGCGTCTCGATTTGTGAGGTGACCACCTGCGGCGATGGCACGGACGCCTGCGGTTCCTGGTTGGTCGCTTCGGGGTCTCGAAATGGTCATAGCGCTGGGCAAACTGGAAGATGGCCTCGTGGTGTTAGGGCAGCCAACACCACACGAGCGATTCGCCGCGTCTTCCTCTTCCCATTTGTCACGCCGCGGCGTTAAGCTCCCGCCGCGATGCAATCAGCAGCCGACGGCCAACAGACGGCGCGTTTCGGTCCGGGCGACTCGTTCGGCCCGTATGGACTCGTGCGTCCGCTTGGCCGAGGTGGCTTTGCTCCGGTGTTTTTGGCCGAAGAGATCCACGACGGCAAAAAGCTTCGTGACGTCGCCCTCAAGCTTTTCTTCTTGCCGGAGGGCATCGACCCGACGTCCGAGCAAGCTTCGGCATGGCGCGAAAGTGTGTTGGCCGAAGCGCGAGCACTTTGTCGTGTGCAGCACCCCAGTGTGGTCCGCTTTTTTTCCGTGGTCCGAGACAAAGCCAGCGATGCCTTTGCTTTGGCAATGGAATACATCGGTGGCGAATCGCTCGAAGGACGCCTGTTGCGCTTGGGGCAATTGGACGAGCAGGAAGTGCTCGAGGCCATCACGCAAGTCGCGTGGGCATTGTCGGCCGTGCATGCGGCAGGCCTGGTGCATCGAGACGTCAAGCCGGCGAATGTCGTCTGCGGAGCTTTTGGTTATAAGCTCATTGATTTTGGCGTCGTCGCGGATTTGGATCCTGCGCAACGTGACGCAATGGAAATGGAAGCCCGTCGATTCATCGTGGGCACGCCCGGGTACATTGCACCCGAATGTTTATATGGTAGCGCATTGCCATCGCCGGCAAGCGATTTGTATGCTCTCGGAATCACCCTGCGCAAATTGCTCACCGGAAGATCGCCCAATGACGACTCGACCATTGCCGACGCCGCAACGATGCTCGTGGACGACGCGACCATTGCCGTGACCGCTGCGCAAATGCCCCTGGCTCCCTTCGTAGTTTCGCAGCAATTCAATTTGCGTTGTCGTCCCGATGTCGTGTGGCTCGTGGACAAACTCTGTGCTCCCGAGCCTCATGCTCGCCCGCAAGCAGCCGATTGGGTCGCTCGCGAGCTTGAGCGCATGCTCGCCGAACGCCGCGGAGCGCAAATGATGGCGGTTCCTTCGGAAGACGGAACCTTCGATCGAGTTTTATTCGACAAACGTGTGGCTAGCTCGATTGAATCGGGACCGGATCTCGTGCTTCATCCGCCGCTCACCGGGCGCGACGATGCCGTCTCGCGAGCGATGGAAGCGCTCTCTGACGCGCACGCGGGTCGAGTGCAGGTGGTGCTCGTATCAGGGCCGCTCGGTGTTGGGCGCACGAGGTTGCTCGATGCAGTGGTCGAAACCGCGAATTTGCCGCCGTCGAGTGTATTGCGAGCTGTTTGTCGTCCCGAACGGCAACGATTGCTCCAGCCAATCATGCACGCGGCCAAAGCGCTGGATGCAAAACAAGCCGGAGCGCTCGAAGGATTGAGCAAAGCCTTGTCCATGGCGCTGCGTCACGAGGTACTTCGCGAGGCTCGGGCGCCAGGAAGCGAGCTGGAAGTCGTCGAGGCGGCATTGCTCGAGGCTGCCGCGGACAATCCGCTCGTATTGGTGATCGACGATTTGCAATGGGGGGACCCATATACGCTCGAACTGGTGCGCCGTCTTTGCGACAAAGCAGCCGCCGAAGCGGGCGCACGCCTTTTGGTCCTGGCGGCATTACGGCACGAGCCATCGCCATCGGCACATTTGCGAGCGTTGCTTGCGCATCTTGGCACCAATGCACAGGCGTCGATTCGGCATGTAACGTTATCGCCACTCGGAATGGATGACGCAGTCAAAGTCGCCATGGCCGTGGCACCGTTATGCCCCGAGCTGCAACAGGCCGTATTACGAGGCTCCGAAGGGATACCGTTCTTCTTGGTCCAGGGCATTTTTGCTTGGCGCTCCACTGGCGCGATTGTTTTTCGCGACCATCAATACGAGCCTGCGGACGATCGCGTGCTGACCGAGGACTTACCGGGCGTCGCGGCGCTCGTACAGTCCAAGATGTCCCGACAATTCGAGCTAAATGGCGCGGCGGGACGAACGGCCATGCGCGTATTGGCTGTCGTGGCGCTGCACGGCGGTGGCATTGATACCGACATGCTCGGAGCGGTGCTTTCTTCGCTTGAACTCAGCGGCGTGCTCGAAAGTCTGGTATCGGCCGGGCTGCTCACGGTAGCGTCTTCGTCGCGCGAATACGATTTCCCGCAGGAGATGTTGCGCCAAGCCGTGCTCAATCTCGTGCGTACCCGCAAATGGTTTGTCGAAGTATATCGATCGCTTCTGGATGCGGTAGCGGCACGTCCTGGAGCCGATTCGGATGCGGCATTTTTGGCTTATGGTTATGACAAACTGGGGGCGACCGATCGGGCTCGCCATTGGTTTGGCCGGGCCATGCAAGAGGCCGCGGTTGCCGGGCTATTCTTGGAGGCTTCGGCGCTGGGCGATCGATTGACCGCTTTGCTGCGTAGCACGCGTGAGCGATTGCGCGTGGAATTGTCGATTGTGCGGTTCTTGATCGAGGGGCGTCATTTCAAAGAAGCGCGTTCGAGGCTCGAGCGGATCGAAGACGAAGACCGAGCCGAACGAGGGGCAGCGTTTGTCGAAGCCGCGCTCGAATGGCGCATTTTGCGATTGCGTGTCGCGCGTGGCTTGCAGGAAACTTTGGTGCGAGATGACGCATTGATTGCCGATGCGGACAAAGTCGGCAGTCCCGCCATTCGTTGCGAAGCGCGCTTGGCCGTGGCGGGGCTCGATCGCGGTCCGGGAGCGATTCCGATGGTGACCGAAGCGATTGCGTTGGCGGAGACCATTGGACCGGCGATTGAGTTTTCTGCACGTATATTGCGATTCGAATTGCGTTACGAAGCAAGCCCGCCTGCCTTGGATGACGCCGTTGCAGATCTCGAGCGAGCGCTCGCTATTGCGAATGCGACGTCGTCCATTTGGCAAAAAATACATACCGAAGGAGATTTGGCGGCCGTCGAGGCGCAGCAGGGCAACACGAAAGGAGCCATCGAACGATTTCGACGGCTCGTCGGAGCGGCTGAAGCTCGAGGAATGCAGGGAGATCGCGTACGTTTATTGCAGAACTTGGCTGCGTTGCTGCTGCGGGAAGGACTCGTCCGCGAAGCTGCCGAAACCGCGGCTCAAGTGGCTCGTTTGGCGCTCGCCGCGGGAGATCCGGTCATTGGTGCCACGGCTTGGTCGCTCCGGGCCGATGCATTACGTAGGCTAGGTGAGCTCGATGCGGCTCTCGTGAGCATTGACGAGGCGCTACGTATTCAACGCCAGCGCGGTGATCGCATGCAAGCATTGTCGCTGCTTCGACGAGCTGACATCGTACTTGCCCTTGGGCGCAATGAAGACGCCATGAGTGATGCAGCCACAGCCGTGGAAGTGGGCGAGCAGCACGGCGAGATTGGTTTGTCTCGTACGGCGAGCTTGTGGATTACTCTTTATCGCGCAATGGGCGGCGTCGTATCGGCAGCCGATGTCGAGAAAAAGCTTGCGGAAGTGGCAGCCGCGGGGAACGTGCGAGGAGGTTTTACCCGTACCGTTGTGGATCGGGCAAAAAGCTGGCTGGCCGAAGTCAATGCAGGAAGTAACTTCTCTGCTTGATGTTCATCGGTCCTTTTTTTCGTGAATGATAACCCCAGCAGGCGACGTCCCCGGAGCTGCTGCCGGTGCAGGCGCGCCCGGAGCTGCCGCTCCCGTATTCGATTCTTCCTCCGGCTCCGGGGCCACTCCCCGCTTCTGGGCTCCAGGCGCGGGCGCAGCGGCTCCCTGCTGGCCCGAACCGCACGCCGTCAAAAGGCCCGCACCAAGACACATCGCTGCAACCAATTTCCAATTCATGACGAATCCTCCCTGAGCCTCGAATCAATTCGCGAGGCAAGCGCGCTGAACATGGCATGCCAATCCTCCGCGTCGACCTCAACTTTTCCGGCTAGGTCAGAAATTGTCCGCCCATCCGATTCGATCTCGTTACGAAACAGCCGAACTCATTGCTTTCTCTAGGCTTTTCGATTCCGCCTCCGACAAGAACTTCGTCGGGTCCGCGATGAGCATCAACCCGTCCGGCATCATCGCCACACCCAACAAAATTCCTTCTCCGCGCGTGATGTCCGTCGCCGTGTCGATCCTCGACTGTTCCAGAGCCACCAGCGAATCGGCTCGATCCACGTGCAGCGCCACCAGCTTTCCCGTCGCACGCGTCAAAATGAAGTGATCCGTCGGCGATACCGACTTCGGCGGCTCATCCAGGTGTGGCCGCAGATCCAGCACCGGTGTCAGTACACCCCGCACCGAAATGACCCCCTTTACGATCGGCGGCGCGCCAGGTAGCGGCGTCAGACTCACGGCAGCCACTACCTCCGTCACGTCTTCTTCGTGAAGACCGCAACGGAGGTTTCCGATGTGGAAAACCAAAACCTTCAGCTTGGGGGCGCTACTTTGCTGGTGATTGAACATGGCTTTTTCGCGAACCGTATCTATGACTCAACGTTGACTTGATTGTACCCTTGCTCGGGGCAGTACAATCCGGGTCCTACTGCGACTCGTCTATGGGGCAACTCTCCAATTTCGACGTTGTCGTGTCGTTGTTTGCCGAGCGAACTGGCATTTCGGTTCCCCCTTCGCGTCGGCACCTCTTCGATGCGGCCATCCGTCGAGCGATGCGTTTGTCCGGTACTCCGGGGGTCGAACAATTTTGCGCCCGTATCATTTCCGAAGATGCGTTCGTCGAAGAGATCATTCGCGAACTGTCGGTCGGTGAAACGTACTTTTTCCGCGACCCAAAACATTTCGACTTCGTACGAAGTCAGGTCGTCCCCGATGTTTTCCTTCGTCATGGGCCGCAGCATGTCCTGCGCGCGTGGAGTGCAGGCTGTTCGACGGGGGAAGAGCCTTATTCGCTCGCGATAGCTTTCGAAGAAGACCGCATCGCGCCGAGTACGCAAATCATCGCCACGGACTTGTCCCAACGAGCGCTCGAGCATGCGCGTCGTGGCGAGTACCGTCCATGGTCACTACGCGGTCAAGGCACGCAGCTCGCACGCGCGCACATGCAGGAACAAAACGGTCAGTGGGTTCTGGAGTCGCGAATCAAGCGACGCGTCGAGTTTCGTCAATTGAACCTGGTGACCGATGCCTTTCCGGGCAACGGCGATCTCGACCTCATCTTTTGCCGCAACGTTCTGATTTATTTCGAGCGTGAAGCAATTGCGATCGTGGCGCGTAAGCTCGTCGAAGCGCTTAGCGAAGGTGGATACCTGATCATGGGCCCGTCGGATCCGTCGCTCTTGGGGCACGTGTCGCTCGAGCCGATCATCGTGCCCGAGGGGATCTTCTTTCGACGTCAAAGGGTTGTTCGTGCGGACGTGCCTGTCCGCGTGCAAGCGAAGTCCGAGCCAGAGCCAGACGAACGTTTGTCGGAGCCGGAGTTGAGCCTCGTGGCTTTGCCGGAAGGGTCGAGCGGTACCGGCGCAGCACAAGGACGGTTCGGTTTTTCCGGTCCACCTTCGCGTGACGGAAGAAAACGGCCCCGGGGGACGGATCTTCATCGGCATCTTGCAGGATCTACGAGCGGAAACTGCACGCACGAAACTGGTCGAAAGCACGAAGGAATCCGTCAATCAGCTTGCGGCGGCATCGGCCGAGCTGCTTGCCGTCACGACGCAACAAGCGGCGACCAGCGAAGAGCAAGCGACGTCGATTTCTGAAACCGTCGCGACCGTGACTCAGGTCGCTCAAACGTCCGAACATGCAGCCCAGCGGGTGCGTTCGGTTGCCGATTCGTCACGGCGTGCCGATGACTTGGGCAAGGTCGGTCGCAAGGCCATCGACGATACGATCGACGCGATGAGCGCAGCTCGTCAAAAGGCCGAGTCGATCGCGGAATCGATCATCGAGCTGGCCGAGCAAGCGCAGACGATTGGCGAAATTATTACGACGGTGAACGAAATTGCCGAGCAGACGCATCTGCTTGCGCTCAACGCAGCGATCGAGGCATCGCGTGCGGGTGAGCATGGTCGAGGGTTTTCGGTCGTTGCTGCCGAAGTGCGCGCGTTGGCCGAGCAGTCCAAGAAGGCGACGCAGAAGATTCGCCAGATCCTCCTGCAGATTCAGAAGTCCACCAATGCAAACCGGCGCGTGGTCGTCTGGAAATTGCCGCGACGCTGCGTGGCTCGCAGGTGGAGATCACCGTGACGGACGATGGCGCGGGCCTCACGACGGTTCGCGCGGTGGTCGTTGAAGTTGCCGGGCAAGTCTTCGCGCTGCCTTCGACCAGTATCGAACGCTTCGCGCGGTTGAGTGATGACGATGTGCGATGGATCGAGGGGCGTCCGATGCTCATGCACGACGGCTCCCTTCACGACATTGCTTTGCTGTCTCAGATCCTTGGAGTCTCGAGTCAGCAGCACGATCGTACGGACCGGGATGCGCACGTCGTCGTCGTGAGTGGACGAGGGCAAGAGGTGGGGCTCGTGGTTGACCGCCTCCTGTTCGTCGATGAAATCCTCGTCAAGAACCTGGGTCGCCGGCTTCGTCGCGTGCGCTACGTCAGTGGTGCGACGGTGCTCGCGGCGGGCAAGGTCGCGTTGATTTTGAATCCTGGTGAGCTCGTTGCGGCATTTTCCAAACTGCGTGCAGCGCGTAGTCTTGCCTTGCCGATTCGTGGTGATCGTGCGGCGCAGTTGCCGAAGCGACGCGTCCTCGTGGTGGACGATTCACCCACGACCAGAACGCTGGGCAAGAGCATTCTCGAGACTGCGGGGTTTGAAGTAACCGTGGCGGTAGATGGTCGAGATGCGCTGCGGATTCTTGAAGAACGAGGCGCGGATCTGGTGCTGAGCGATGTCGAGATGCCGCGTTTGGATGGGTTTGCGTTGACGCAAGCCATTCGCTCATCGCGAACGTTGGCCAAGCTTCCGGTCGTGTTGATGACGGGACTTGGCGGTGAGCGAGACAAGGCACGCGGGCTCGAGGTTGGGGCGGATGCGTATTTGGTCAAGAGCGCCTTCGACAAGGACCAGCTTCTCGACGTGATTCTCCAGCTCCTGTGAAGCCACGAAACGGTTGGAGGCCAAAGCTTTTATGCAACATCCGCGTGTGCTCGTCGTCGAGGACAGCCCGACCCAAGCGCTTCAGCTTCGCTTATTGCTCGAAGCCGATGGATTTGTAGTCGACGTCGTTTCGCGTCTTTCCGATGCGATTCAGTTCGTTCAGCGAACCCAGGTCGATGTCATCGCGTTCGACATCATGTTGCCCGATTCGTCGAGTCTCGATGGGCTTCAACTGATGATCTCCGCGGCTCCGCGCGTTCCCATCGTCGTGCTCACGGCGCACACTGATGAGCGCATGGCGATCGATGCTCTTGGTCGCGGCGCCGAGGACTACTTGTTCAAGGGTCAGTTCGAGCAGCCGCTGCTCGTGCGCACCATGCGTTATGCGATCGAGCGGCATCGGATTCGCTCGCAGCTCGAAGAACTCACGAGCGCGCTACGTACGAAGAATCTCGAGCTTGCGCGTCTCGACGAAGAGAAGAGCCGCTTCATGGGCATTGCTGCGCACGGCTTGCGTAATCCGCTTGGCGTCATCCTTGGGTACACGGAACTCATGTTGTCCGGGGATGCTGGTGCAGTCACCGAAGAGCAGACCGAGATCCTCGGCGTGATGAACTCCTCGGTGGAGTTCATGCTTGGGCTCATCAACGATCTGCTCGACTTCTCGTTGATTCAGACGGGGAACATCCGTCTCGATTTGCGTCCCACGGATCTCGTTGCGGTCATTCGCAAGAACGTATCGACGAACCAAGTCCTCGCCGACAAGAAGAAGATCAAGCTCGTGTTTCAGCAGCAGTGCGACCTCGAGCCGTTCGTGATCGATCGGCGCAAGGTCGAGCAAGTGCTGAACAACCTCTTGTCGAACGCGATCAAGTTCTCGCACAAGGAAACGAAGGTCGAAGTGCGGCTCGAGCGTGATGGGGACACCGTGTTGCTCTCCGTGATCGATCAAGGAGTCGGCATACCTCGAAGCGAGGTCGACACGTTATTTCAGCCGTTTCAGAAGACCAGCGCGCGCTCGACGGGTGGCGAACGCAGCACGGGTTTGGGGCTCGCGATCGTGCGCAACATCGTCGAGAGTCATCGGGGAAAGATTTGGTGTGAGAGCGAGGTGGGGCGTGGGTCGACCTTCCGCGTATCGCTCCCGATCGGGTGACCTTGCTTTGTGGTCAAACTCTTGGTCAAACTCTTGGTCAAACTCTTGGTCAAACCCAGGCGTTGTTCAGAATTTCGCCGACGCCGCCGGCTCCTGGAACGATGTACTGACGATCGTTGAGGCCGCATTCTTCGGCGGGATTGGTTCCTGGCTCGGTGCGCAGGACGTTCGACGGGGACAAACCTCGATCGAGTCGGTACGCGTAGACCTCGAGGTCGGGGTGTTCTTTCGTCACGCGCTGGATGTATTCGGGCGTCACGATCAGATGCAGCGCGATGAGTTTTGCAGGGGTCCCTTCGAGAGCGTTTTTGTAGTACGAAACGGCACTCACGATCGACGAGCCCGTAGCGCCCATCGGATCGGGGAACAGCACGATGCGATCGCCCACGTCACGTCCGATTTTTGCATCGTGCCAGGTCGCTCCGATGACCGTTCCTTGCTCGTTCGTTTGTCGGCTCATGAAGAGGTGATCTTGCCGCACGAGACTGGGGTCCAGCACTTCGTTCATCAGGTCGTAGACCGCTTGCGACGGCATCGTTCCGGCACGTGCGATGCCCACCGTCACGGCTTTCGTCGTGCGGGCGAGCGCAAGCCCGCGGTAGACGGCTTCGGGGTGCGAGGCCGCCATGCGAGTCGGCACATCCACACGCGCCCTGGGAAACTCACTTGCGAGCACGACTTGAGCGAGTTTTTCGTACAGCATCCGCACCAGACGCCCCATGTCCGGCTGACCAGTTTCTGGCGAGCAGGCACGGGTCAGCAGAGTCCAGGCGAGTGGATCGTCGAGCAGATGAATTTTGGGGCCGTAGTGATGGCGAATCTCGGTGGCTCGGTAGCGGCTTTCAGCGTAGGCAGTGTCGACCATTGTTTTTCTGTTACACTACCTGGCCCGGTGCGGGGTATGCCTACGCGCGCCGGTGGTTCCCGGCGCATGAATGCAGTGCAGACGTCCCTGAGGGCCCAGTGCTCAGGCCTTCCGTACGTGCGCAAGAGGGAGGATAGTTTCGGTGGATAGCGACCTCGCTGAGTCCGTTACAGCGCTCAAGGAAATCTTTGCCAAACGGGGCCTCCCCATTCGTTTCGGTAAAGCCGACCCTGCAACGGTCGAGGAAATGCGGAAGGCGTATAGGATTCCCGCGCGTTACCGCTCATTCCTTGCGGCTGCCGACCCGACCGACGTCGAGACTGTGACTCCGGTCGAGAGGGTCCGTCTTTTCCCATCGAGCAGCCTCGCTTCCGAGCAGACGCTTGGTGGCAAAAGCATCACTGAATTCCCTCAGTGGCGTAAAAACTGGGTGATCATCGCGCGAAGTGCGCTCCTCGGAGACCCGTACTTCCTGGATGTCGGCAAGCTCGACGCCGAGGGTGATTGTCCCATCTTCACGTGTATGCTCGGGACTGATTCGATCAAGCCCGAGTTGTGCGCATCGAGTTTCCAGCAGTTTCTCCGCATCCTCGCGACGGCCATGGAAGTCGCGTTAGGGTTTGGCGAAGCCGTACTCGATGACGATGACGAGGCAATTTTCCGCGAAGCGCTCGCTCCCAAAATCAAGACGATCGACTCCGCCGCGCTCCGTGCGGGGCATTGGACATCGTCGTGACGCCAAGGCGAAAGCTCTGGAGTGCATCGCTCCAGGGCTCCCCGCCGGCATCGGAACATGTTATCGCTTGAGCTTGGCCCGCGGCAGGGTTTGCCGTGGTACCCTCGGCGCTACGCATGCTGCCCATCTTCACCGACGGAAGTGATGAGTTTGTCGCGACCATACGCCGCTTGGTCTCGCGTGGCGCGGATGATCTAGCCGCCGTCGAGCCTGCGGTACGTGAGATCATCGCGACCGTTCGTGCATCGGGCGACGAAGCCGTTCGTGCGTACATCGAGCGGTTCGAACGTCGTCGCCCTGAGCAGCTCGTCATGCGCTCGTTCGACGGAGCAGCCGCGCTCGCGCGACTCGATCCCAAGTTGCGCGAGACTCTCGAGCGCGCTGCAGATCGCATCACGCGCTACCACGAACATCAACGTGATGCGGGCTTTCGGTACGAAGAAGACGGCGTGCTTCTCGGCATGCGCGTGCGTCCTCTCGCGCGTGTTGGTGTGTACGCGCCAGGCGGCAAAGCACGGTATCCATCGAGCGTGCTCATGACGGCCATTCCTGCGCGTGTTGCAGGCGTGCGCGACATCGTTCTTGCAACACCAGCGCCTGACGATTCGCTCCTAGCAGCCGCACATCTTGCGGGGGTCACGAGCATCTTCGATGCGGGTGGAGCGCAAGCGATTGCGGCGCTTGCGTACGGCACTGCGGAGCTGCCGCGTGTCGACAAGATCGTTGGACCTGGAAACATCTGGGTCACGTGCGCCAAACGTCTCGTGTTCGGCGACGTCGACATCGATGGTTTGGCAGGGCCAAGCGAGATCGTTGCGCTTGCTGACGAGACCGCTGATCCCGCGATCGTTGCGGCCGACATGTTGTCGCAAGCCGAGCACGACGAAGCTGCGTGTTGCATGCTCGTCACGACATCCGAGCGCGTTGCGCGTGCGGTCATCGCCGAGATGCAAGCGCAACTGCCGTTGCTTTCGCGAAAGACGATCGCGACCGAATCTCTTCGGTCACGCGGCGTGGCGCTCGTCGTCCATTCGTTGGATCGTATGGCCGAAGTTGCATCGATTCTTGCTGGCGAACATGTCACCTACAACGTCGCGGATGCCGAAGCGCTTTTCGATCGCGTCGATGGATCGGGCGCGGCGCTCCTTGGGCCTTCGTCTCCGGTGACTGTTGGCGATTATTTCGCGGGTCCTTCGCATGTGCTTCCGACGGGCGGAGCCGCTCGATTTGGCTCGCCGCTCGGCGTGTACGACTTCGTCGTGCGTACGAGTGTCATTCGTTATTCGCTCGAAGCGTTGCTTCGGGACGGGCCGCACATCGCCAGGTTTGCCCGAGCCGAGGGACTCGATGCGCACGCGCGTGCGGTGGAGATCCGCATGGAGCGCTCGGGTTTGTCCGCGGAAACAAAGGGTTTGGTTGTCGAGAACGGGTCTTAGGCGTCTATTGGATGTTTTGCGTAGGGATGGGAGTGAGTGGCTAATTGCTCGAAAACATTGGTGAATTTCTAGTTGGCGATCGCGTGCATGGCTATCGCGGCGGCGACCGTGCCCGACGCGTAGGGATTTCAGCTAGCTTCGGCTCGGTAGGTAAGGAGGACTTTCGATGAGATGGATGTGGTTACGAGCGGCCTTCGTGGGCACAGTCGGACTTGTTGCCGGCGGTGCGCTCGGGTGCGCGCAGGAGCGTGACCCGATCAACCGCGTGCAACCCAATGCCTTGGCGAAGTCGTTTTTCGTCGGCGACAACCTCGCTGACGAAAGTGACAACCCCGAGTTCTGGACGCAGGGCACGGTGGTTGATGTC
>CAZETM010000072.1:0-22640 GCA_964514885.1 uncultured Polyangium sp.
CCTGCAAGGTTTTCCTTGCAGGCTTTTTCTTTTCCATCAACGAAATTTTTCGACCACTTTCCACCCATTCATCCCGCACAATCCCGCGCATGTTCGTCCTCTCCGACGCGCTGCTGCGCGACATCGCCTCGCTACGTCCTTCCTCAGCCACTTTTTGGGGCATCGACGGGCACGACCACACCTGGGATGACTTCGGCCCCCAAGGCGCTTCAGCCGCCATCGCCACCCTCTCTCATCATCGACAACAAATCGACGCAGCTCCTTGCGCGGATGCTCGCGATCGTCTCGCCGCTCTGTTCGCTCGAGACTTCATCGACGTCGAGCTCGAGCGTTTGCGCGAAGGCGACCATCTCGTCGACCTGAACAACATCGCGTCCCCCTTTCAGAACGTGCGCATGGTCTTCGACGTGATGAACACGTCGACACGCGAAGGCTGGCAGAACGTAATCGAGCGACTTTTCACACTGGATCGTGCGCTCCACAGTTATCGCGACGCGCTCGAGGAAGGACGACGCACGGGCCGAACTGCCGCGCTCAGGCAAGTCGATGCAGCGATCGAGCAGGGGCGCGTTTACGCCGGAGAGGGCTCGTCGTTCTGCGAGCTGGCCGCGTCGTTTGCATCGAGTCCCGGCTTCGATCCGAGTCTTGCCGGTCGACTCGACGAAGCGGTCGTTCGTGCTCGACGCGCTTATGCCGACCTCACGGACTACCTCGAGCAAACCTATCGTCCGAGCGCCGGTGTCGCCGATGGCTTTGGCGAACAGCGATATGCACGCAAGGCTCGCGCATTCCTCGGGATGACCATCGATCTACGCGACACGTTTGCGTGGGGCTGGCACGAAGTCCGTGAGATCGCGGCGCGTATGCAGATCGTTGCTGCTCAAATCAAACCAGGAGCGTCGCTCGATGAAGTCGTCGCGCTGCTCGAGCAGGATCCTGCTCGATGCGCTCACGGCCCAGACGAACTCGTACGGTTCGTTGCAGAACGACAAACTCGTGCCGTCGAGGAACTCGACGGCGTGCACTTCGACATTCCGCCGCCGTTTCGTCAGGTCGCGATCAAGATCGCGCCTCCCGGCAGCACGCTTGGTGCCTACTACATCCCTCCGTCGGATGACTATTCGAGGCCCGGAACGATTTGGTACGCGCCCGGCGAGCAGAAGCTCATTCCCCTCTACAAGGAAGTGAGCGTTGCGTACCACGAGGGCTTCCCGGGGCATCACTTGCAGCTTGGTGTGCAGGTATCGCAGCGTGAGCAGTTGAGTCGTCTGCATCGCGTGATGATCACCGACTTCCAGACGGGCTACGCGGAGGGTTGGGCGCTCTATGCGGAGCGGCTGATGGAGGAGTTCGGGTACTTGGAGAAGCCCGAGTACGTGCTCGGAATGCTTGCAAATCAGATGATGCGCGCGTGTCGGGTCGTGCTCGACATCGGAGCGCATCTCGGTCTGCGTGCACCGGCCGATGCGCCTTTCCGCCCAGGCGATCTCATCGACTACGACTATGGCGTCGACATGCTCGTGCGTGTTGGGCGCATGAATCCATCACATGCGGCTTCGGAGATGACGCGGTACCTCGGATGGCCTGGTCAGGCGATCGCCTACAAGGTTGGCGAGCGAGTCATGCTCGGTCTGCGTGATGAAGTGCGAGCGCGTGAAGGAAGTTCGTTTGAGCTGAAACGATTTCACGCATCGCTGCTGTCGACGGGAGCGATCGGTCTAGGAGCACTTCGCAAGTTGATGCTTGGATGAACCGTCGCGTGGCGAGATCTCAGGGCGCGAGCACCATGGCTCCGTTCTGAGGCACGTTGAGCGTGACGGTTCCACTTGCGGACACCGTCACGTTCGGTCCGCCCATCGCATCTTTGAGCACCGTGCCAGCAGGCCATCCGAGCGTCGCTGTTACTTGCGGCGTGATCGTTTCACCACCAACGTTTCGCGACAGCGCCACGAGTGCCGCGTTGCCTGCCGCGATTTTGCGCCCGATCGCCATGCCCGTTTCGGT
Organism: uncultured Polyangium sp.; assembly: GCA_964514885.1. GTDB lineage: Bacteria > Myxococcota_A > Polyangia > Polyangiales > Polyangiaceae > Polyangium. The sequence goes on from CAZETM010000072.1 coordinate 2,005, forward strand.
TGCTCCTAGCGACACGTAGTCACCTCGTCGCAGCGCCGGAATGGTTTGTCGCGCCATACCCAGCTTACGCACGAAGGTCAGCGTGGTCTTCTCCTGCGCGGACAGATTCGCTTCGGCGCGCCACATCAATCGATTGTTCGGGTCGGAGCCGCCCCATTGGCCATATTCGTCGCCGTAATACATCAAGGGGGCGCCTGGCAGAGCCAATAGCCACGCCATTGCCACACGCATGCGGTCGTAAGGAACGGCGTCGGCCGGAGCGACCGCCGTATTGTTCCATTGATTGCCGGGGATTCCTCGGTCACCATCGGCATAATCCGCAAGAGATACGAATCTCGGTGTATCGTGGCTGCCGATATACGGCGTCATGATCGCGTCTTTGGACCATTTTCCAAGGCCGTGCTGCGTCCAGTAATCTGCATGGATCATTCCTTTGTCGCCATAAGCGAACGTGCGGTATGACACGCCGTGATACAGGACGAAGTCGAATTGACCGTCCAGGCCAAACCGACCCACGTATTTTTGAATCGTCCCGTAATTCTCGTCGTTGCACGGGTCATTGCAGTCGTTCCAGCCCATCGCCGTCTCGCCCATGAGGAAGTAACGCGTGCCCGCTTTCTCAAAGGTTTCGCGTACTTCGGCTGCAAGATTGTTCGTCGATACTTCTTCGACGTGTTTCACTGCATCGACACGCAAGCCGTCGAGGTCGTATTCGTCGAGCCACCACACGGCATCGTCGACGAATTGCTTATTCGCTGCGGGTATCGAATGGTTGATGTCCGGCATGTACGACGCGAACAGGCATTCGAGTGCTTTTTCGGTCCAGTCACAATTGGCCGTACCGCATACACAGCCCGTGCGGAACCATTCCGGATGCTGCTTGAAGTATTCGTGATCCTCGTGCACGTGATTGACCACGTAATCTTGCAGAATGCGGATTCCATGCGCATGTGCCGATTTCACGAGCGCTCGCAATGCCTCTGCGCCACCCAACCGAGGATCCACCTCGCGCGCTTTGATGGGCCAGTATCCATGGTATCCCGTTACCTTGTGGATATTGTCCGCCGCGACAAAAGCACCCGTCGGATTGGTTTGAAACGGAGTCAGCCAAATCGCGCGAATGCCCAATTTATCCAGCTCGCCTTCGTCAATGGATTTGCGTAATCCTTCCAGATCTCCGCCTTTCCAATCACCTCGAGCGTCAGCGCCCGGCGTCGCAGGCGCATTGTTCGTCGAATCTCCGTCGCGATAACGATCCGTCAGGACCATGTAGACGAGCGCGTCTTTCCAATGAAATGGCTCGGCTTCGATCCAGAATGGCAAATGAATCGGTTCACCGAGTCGTCCGCTCTTGGTTTTCGAACGCAGCGTCACGCGGTATTTGCCGTCCGCAAGGCCGTTCAAGTCGATACTCACTTGGCCTGTCGGGGAAACGGTAACCGCCGGAGAAGACAGCGTTTTCGTGACGAGCGCTTCCATCAGAGTCACTTCGAAGCCCGCAGAATCAGGCCCCGAATTGTCGGTTGCATCGACATATCCGAGCGAGGCTTTGAATGTGCCATTGCCGGCTGCAGGACGCGCTGCTTGCGTTGAATCCACATTCAGCGTCGGCAGATTGCAATCGCGCACCTTGACCGCGCTGTTTTCGACATTGCCCACGTATTTGCGCCGGCCTTGTTCTGGATCCAAGACCCATTGCGTCGTTCCGCCTTGTTGATAAACGACCTTGTACGCGTGTAGCCCCGGAGGCAGATCCACCGTGACGGAAACCTTGCCATTGCCCGTCAAAACGGGCGCCGTGGCCAGGTCGAATCCTTGCCATTCCCCTGCCACGCGAACATCCGTCGTGCCCGCGGGAGGCGTGAATTCAAACTTCGTCGGGCATAACGTCGGGTTGGGAATTCCACCACTCGAGCTGGAACCGGAGCTGGCGCCGCCTTCTCCGCTCGAGCTGCCCGAGCCAGTGGTCACTCCAGAGCCGCTCGAGCTGGTCGACGATAGATTCGTGGACGAGCCACCGCCCGAGCCGAGTTCGTCGCTGCCGCAGGCTAGCAGCGCGAGGGGAAACGTGAGGAGTCCGAAGAGCGAGGATTGAATACGAAGCATACTGCGAGCGTAAACTGCCTACGCCCGCGCGTCACCGTGCCTCGCTTATGCCGAAGCTGTTTCCTGCGCCTTGTTGTCGCTCCAAGGGGCGCTGGACAAGCCATCGAGTGTCCAGGGCTGTTCGATGCCTTGACGGACGATTTTGGCCAGAATGGCCAGCTCGGCCCCGTCAATGAAACGATGATCCACCGTTGCCGTAATTGTTACCAACGGTCGCACGACCACTTGCCCGTCCACTACCGCCGGCTGGTCCTTGACGGCACCCACCAGCACCAAGACGGGCACGCGCGCAAATGGGGTTGGCGGGGCAAACCCTTCGTCTAAACCGAGCGAGCCCACGTTGGTCACGATGCACGAACCAAACGGGAATGTCTCGAGACCCAGTGCAGGTACACCGATCGCGCTCGTGAGAAACCCCGTCAGCCACAAGATCGGACGAAGTAGCCACGTCGGCAAAGCCCTGAGCAATCCCTTGCTTTTCTCGAATCCCTCGTCTTTGCCTTCGCGGAGCTTCGACGCCCCTTGACCCAGCTCGCGCGCAATATCCGAAATGGATTTTTCGTTGGCTTTTGCTATTTTTGTTTTCGCCAGGTCTTTGCCATTTTCGAGCGCCACGAGGAACGTGACGTCGACGGTCTCATGAGGCACGAATTGGCCCCACACGATCCGCCCATTCAATCCGGGCGCTTTCTCCATCGCCTGCGCCAACGCTTTGCCGACGATATGCGCAATCGTGACTTTTTCACCCTTTTTGCGCAGGTGCTCGATGTACGGCAATGCTTGGCTCACATCGAGCGTCAGCTTGCCATAAATGTTGCCCTCCCTCGGTGCGGACCAAGTGGCAATGGCGAGCTTGCGACGAGTAGGATTCATAGCCACAGATGCCTCGATTTCGATGGGAATGTAATGGCAATCGGCACGAGCTTCAAACGACGAAGTCGAGCATCTGAACGCGCGTCAGGTGTTCCTGCAACTTCTTCGCGTACTCCTCGATGAGCATGTCGAGTTCGATGAGCACACCATCGTCCGAGATTTGCACGACTTTTCCACTCATCGGAATCTCGTCTTGCGGAGCCACGAGCACGAAGCTCACTTCGCGATCAAGCGTTGCATCCGGCAAGCTGACCAGCTTGAGGAAGCCTTCGCTCATCGCGCAAACCGGAAGCAATCGACCGTCGTCGAGACGCACCGACGTCGACAACGCATACGCCGGCGTGACCATGTAGTGACCACGTCGATTCTTCTCGATCAGCGGCTCGATCGTGTCGCACACCATCTTGCTGATCGGCGTCTCTTCGGCTTCGAGAATTCCGTCGCGCAAGTCCTTCATTGCCTTCTGCGTTCGAATGATGTTCGTGCGCATTTGTTCGAGACGCGTGGCATCACGATGCATCTTCGCGGCGACGATCTTCAGCAGATTGTTGTAGAACGGAAACGCGACGTCGCCGTGTGCTTCGAAGAAACGCATCAGCGTCACGATGCCGATGCGCAGGATCTCGGCCTCGGTCGTCGCCACCGCACGCGTGTTGCGATAGAGCCCCGTCAACGCTCCAAGCTCACCGATGGGAGCGAGTGGCGTGAGCCGAAAGCGAACGTTTCCTTCCTGTTCGAGCGCGACTTCACCGCGAACGAGCAGAATGAAGTGATGCGGTTCGGTGCCCGCTTCGAAGAGCACGTGACCAGGCGCGAGCGTGACTCGCTCCATGGCTTCGAGCAGTTCGGCGAGATGCGTCTCGGTGATCCCCTCGAAGAGAGGAATCGCGTGCAGATCGGCGGGGCGGAGCGTCATGGCGAGTGTCCTTGCGCCGGGGTGCACTGGGCGCCAAAAAAAAGCGCGAGCGCTGGGCTGCCCGGGGGTCGCGAGTGTCGCATGAAACCCGTTCAGGTGCGAGAGTCTGTTTGCGCTAGAAAGCACGCGTGCGGCGTCAACCAAACACGGGCGGCCAAGTGAATTTCACTTGCCGACGAAGCGCGCTGGCCTTTTCTCGACGAACGCCATCATCGCTTCAGTGAGATCCTCCGAGGCGAGAAACGCTGCGTTCCATGCAGCGACATACGCGAGACCATCGGCGACGGATTTGCCCTCGCCATAATCGAGCACGGCTTTGACGCCGCGGACCGTGAGCGGTGGGTTTGCAGCGATCTCGGCAGCAAGCTTGCGCGCGCCCGCATGCAGAGATGTTACGTCTTCGTACAATTCGTTCACCAAGCCGATCGCTTCTGCGCGAGCGCTCGAAATGTCTTTTCCAGTGAACGCCAACTCGCGCAACACACCTTGTCCACAGATGCGCGGAAGCCGTTGCAAGCTACCGAGATCGGCCACGATTCCAATGCGTGTCTCACGCAGCGAGAACGATGCATCGCGTGTGGCCAAACGGATGTCGCACGCTGCGATCAGATCGAGCCCTCCACCGATGCACGCGCCATGCACGGCAACGATCACCGGCACGGGGCAGCTCTGAATCACGTCGAACGCACCTTGCAATCTCTTGATGATCCCGAGCAGTTCCATGCGTCCTGCGGCGAGGCTTCCGCCGAGAAGTGGACCCAGTTCGGCCATCGCTGCGCGCAGATCGAGCCCGAACGAAAACGCTTTCGCTGTCGACTGCACGACGACGACACGTACTTCGCGCTCGGTGGCAATGCGCCGAAAGATTGTCTCGACATCGGTGAAGAACGCCGGAGGCATCGTGGTGCGCAGCAGGGTTACCGTCGCGATCGTGTCCGAGATGTCCAGCGTAGCGAAATCGCTCATGGTCTCAGGTTATCAGACCACGCTTGCGGCTTGTCGCTCGTTCGAGGAGTTGGTCGTATGCACGAGAAGCTTTCTTGCTCGCGATCGACCGTGAAGAAAGCTCGTTTTGCAGTGCTTTGAATTCCCCCGGATCTTCTTCACCGAGCTGCCCGAGTCGTCGTATGCTGCGCACAATGGCCCAGGATGTCTTCGGCATCGCCGGCACAACGCAGGGCCCCTGCATCATCGAAGAGGCGGTGGCAGAAGGTGGCTTCGGTGTCGTGTACAAGGCGCTGCACGGTGCGTTTCGCGCGCCCGTTGCGCTCAAGTGTTTGAAGATTCCGAACATCCCGGAAGCTCAACGCGCCAGTTTTCTCGAACGGTTTCGTGAAGAAGCAGAAATGCTCTTCCGGTTGTCCGCGAACATCCCCGAGGTCGTCAGGCCTCTGCACTACGACGTCTTCACGTTGGGCAGTGGCCTCATCGTTCCGTTCATCGCGCTCGAATGGCTCGAAGGACGAACGCTTTGGCAGTTCATCGAAGATCGTGCAGCGGCTGGTTTGAAGCCTATCGACAGTATCGAAGCTGCGCGTTTACTGACGCCCGTTGCTCGCGCGCTCGAGGTTGCGCATCGGTTTCCAGGACCGAACGGAACGGTGTGCGTCGTTCATCGCGACATCAAACCCGCCAACATTTTCCTCGCGACAGTGCGCGGCAATGAAATGCTCAAGATCCTCGACTTCGGCATCGCTCAAGCTCGTGACACGGTGCAAGTGTCCGCGGGGCAAATTACGCAGTCGAGCAGCGCAATTCCACTTGCGTTCACGCCACGTTACGGCGCGCCCGAACAATGGGCGCCGAAGCGATTTGGTACGACCGGCCCGTGGACCGACGTCTGGGGTTTGGCGATCACGTTCCTCGAACTAGTTGCAGGACGCGCTGCGATCGATGGTGATCCAGTGGCGATCATGGGCACGGTGCTCGATGAAAAACGCCGGCCGACTCCACGCAACGAAGGCATCAACGTTCCAGATGTCATCGAGTCCGTGATGCTGCGCGCGCTCGCTCTCGATCCACGCGACAGACCTGCGGACGTCGGCGTGTTCTGGGACGAGATGGAACAAGCGCTCGCGAATGTGACGCGATCGTACGCGCCCGTTCCTTCACGTCGCGTGTCTGCAGAACAGCCTGCAACTCGAGCTGGCAGCGGATCGTACGCTGCTACGAAGGCACCATCTTCTACACCCGAAGGGGTTTTGCCGGACGCACCTCCACGATCGGTACAACCGGCGAGAGTGACTGCGCCAGCGCCTTCTGCGCCGCTCGAATTGGACCTCGATGTCGCGCCTATTTCTCGCGGATCTCGCGGATCTCGCGGATCAGATGTTTCGAACACCAAACCCGTGGGTTCCGCGTCGTCATCGCTGGGTCCGATGGAGTTCGAAAAGACGAACGGAAAACGTTTGGCGACTCCATCGTCGAGCTTGGACGTCGGCTTGAGCGACAGTGGAGCGAATCCGCCTCCACGTCGCAACAGCTCGCCTCGCGTTTCCGAGGAAATGCCGGCGTCGAGTGGACGTGCTCCATCGTCATCGATGCTGCCCGAGCCAGCACCTGAAGTCGGCACGATGCTCGGTATGCCCGTTGCGCTTGCGGTTGGTGGGATACTCGTTCGCGCGCTCGACTACGTAGCGAGCACGTTTTGGCTCAATACGGAAAGAGTCGACATCGGCCCGTTGCGTCTCACTTGGGTTGCCGGCGTGCTCATTGGAGCCGGTGCAGTGCTTGCTTTTGCGCGCTTGCTCAAATATCTCGCGCGCACGGGATGAGCTTGCATGATTGCCAGCCAAACTCCTGGCAGTGTTCGGCAATCGATGTATGCTCCGACTCCATGCGTCAGACGATTGCCCAAGATTCCGCTTCGGTCCTCGTCCTAGCCGGTCCGCGTTTATCGACGCGGTTTCGTTTTTTTTGGGCTAGCGCATTCTCCGCGCTGGCGATTTTCGCTTCGGCTTCGGCTTCCAATGCGGACCCATTGGTTTCCGAGACGGGGCGTCGGACGTCGGCTGCTGGTGCAAAACCGGCAATGATTACCCCGACGGAATCCACGAAACAACAAGCAAAGAATTTCGTCAGTGTCGGGCCTCTCTTTGGTTTTACCGGTCATCTCGACACGCCCGTCTCGGGCATTCTCGGATTCGAGCTTTCATATGTTCGTTATCCGACTACTGCGTTCAATTTCGGCATTGGAGGTTTTGCGCAGGCGCAGACGGTTGGTTTTGACCATGGTCGTTTCGCTTTCGGGCCTCAATTCAATTTCATGATGTTCGGCACGGAGCTTGGCGCATACCTCGAAGAGAGCGTTGGTGAGCGAGCGACGACCGTCGGGCTGCATGCTTCGCCATTCGTTTCGCTTGGTTTCTTTTCGGCGGCATTGCGGATTGCCATTCCCCTCGGCACGGTTTCCGCGGGTGAGTCTCATGGCATTGATCTTGGCCTCGTGTGCGCCATCAAGATGCCCATTCCTCTCGACGGCCAGCTTTTCGGGTTGGCATTTCATTGATGATGACGATGAGCGATTTGTTAGACGTGGACGAACAATCGGGCGACGACGATCTTGGGCAAGCGTTACCCATCAACGAATCCGACCTGCTGACTGCGATTGCCGTGCTTGAAGACGTCGTCGCCAATCGAGCGCGGCTTGGGCACGTCGAGCCGGCCATGCGACAGCGTTTGCTCGAAGCTGCGGGGCGCGTATCGAGACCGAGTCGTAATGAGCAGCGGATGCTGGCCAAAGAGCTGCGGCGCAAAGACAAGCGTGCTGTCGAAGTGGTCGAAGAACAGAAGCTCGACGCCACGGGTATTCGTCTCGGTCGTAGGGCGCCCGTATTCCAAACGCCCGACCCCGTGATCCGTCCTGCTGAATTGCCTCGGGCTGTTTCCGATGACCCGCCGACCGAGCTTCGTGATGCGCGCAAGTGTTACGTCTGCAAAGAGGAATTTCGTCGGATCCATTTCTTTTACGATCAGATGTGTCCGTCCTGCGCGGACTTCAATTACCAGAAGCGTTTGCAGACGGCTGATTTGCGAGGGCGGGTGGCGTTGGTCACGGGAGCGCGCGTCAAGATCGGCTATCAGGCCGCAATTTTTCTATTGCGTGCCGGTGCGCGAGTCGTGGTCACGACGCGTTTTCCTCACGATGCGGCTGTTCGTTATGCCCGCGAAACCGATTACGACGCTTGGGCCGATCGGCTCGAGATCTTCGGGCTCGATTTACGATTCACGCCGGCGGTCGAGAAATTCGTACGGTTTGTCTACGGATACCTTCCGCGGCTCGATTTCATCATCCACAACGCGTGTCAAACCGTGCGTCGCCCGACGGGGTTTTACGCGCACCTCGTCGACTTCGAAGCCGTTTCGATCGATGCTTTGCCCGAGCCAGCCAGGCGCCTCGTGGAGCGAAATGCGCGTGAACGGCAGCTCCTTGTTTCGAGCAACGAAGCATTGTTTTCCGACCCAGCGCGGTTGTCGCAATTGGCTTTGACGAGTGAAGATCATGCTACGGCGGGAAGGTTCGACATGTTTCCACGCGGGCAGCTCGATCAGGATCTGCAGCAGGTCGATCTACGCGATCTGAATAGCTGGCGACTGACGCTTGCCGAAGTGCCGACGGTGGAATTGCTCGAGGTGTACCTGGTCAACGCAGTGGCACCGTTTGTCATGTCCAGCAAGTTGAAGAACTTGATGATGCGTGTGCCGACGTCGGACAAACACATCGTCAATGTATCGGCGGTGGAAGGGCAGTTTTACCGCGACCACAAGACGGACAAACACCCGCACACGAACATGGCCAAAGCTGCGCTCAACATGCTTACGCGCACGTCAGCGCAGGATTATGTGAAGAACGGCATTCACATGAACAGCGTGGACACGGGTTGGGTTACGGATGAAGACCCGGTAGCCATCGCGGTGAAAAAACAAGCGATGCATGGTTTTCACCCACCGCTCGACATCGTTGACGGTGCTGCGCGCATTTGCGACCCGATCTTTTCGGGGTTTTCCACGGGTGAACATGCGTTCGGACAATTTTTCAAAGACTACAAGCCGACGCCTTGGTAGTTCCGGGGCCCTTCAATGGTCCGCCCCTGCGACTTCATTGGTGTGCGCATCGGCAAAAACATACCCGGCCTATGAAATTTTATTGACCAACGCTCGCTGATGCGTTTTGCTTCCTATGTCGCTACTAGTATTCCCGCTCGGCGACACGGCCCCGGTCTGGCTCATGTTGAGCCACCGGGGCTTTTTCTTTGGTTTTTGCTTCAGTTTGACTGGGTAGCTGAAGGAAAACGGTTCTGTGGGACAAACCGTTCTAGATCTCGAATTCAGCGGGGAACTCGTCGTCTTCGTTCCCTTTGCCTGCATCGATCACGCGCATCTCGGGGGGTTTGATACCCACGCGTGATCTTTGCGGGATACCCTTGGTCAAAAACACCGAACCGCCAACGACGCTTCCTTTGCCCACCACGGTTTGTCCTCCAAGTACGGTGGCGTTGGCATAAAGCGTCACGGATTCTTCGACCGTTGGATGTCGCTTCGTGTTGCGAATGACGCGACCTCGTTCGTCTTTGGGATGAGAAAGCGCGCCGAGCGTCACGCCTTGATACATCTTCACGTGCGGCCCGATCGTGCTTGTTTCACCGACGACGACGCCTGTGGCGTGATCGATGAAAAAGCTTCTGCCAATCGTTGCGCCGGGATGAATGTCCGCGCCGCTTCGTGAATGCGCCCATTCACTCATGATGCGCGGCATGAGCGGTACTTCGAGCTTCTGCATTTCGTGCGCCACGCGATGCACCGTGACGGCCAAAAGACCGGGATAGGCCAGGATGATTTCGTCGAGACTGCCGGCTGCGGGATCACCGTCGTAGGCCGCTTGTACGTCGTGCAAAAGCGTGTCGCGAATAGCCGGCAATCGTTCGAGCAGTTGCGATGCAAGCTTGCGGCTGTGCTCGCATCGCGGACCGAGATTGCGATGATCCTGGCCCGTTTCACTCGACCAACAAAGACACTCCTCGATCTGTTTGGCGAGCTTCTCGCGTAGCGTCGAAACGAGCGTGACGACGTGGTACTCGAGATTGCCCTTCGTGAGGTCCTGACGGCCGTAGTAGCCCGGGTAAAACACTTGAAAGAGAAGCTCGATGATCTCGAAAATCTCGTCTCGCGACGGCAAGTGCTTTTTGCCAATGTGATGGCCTCGCGGATCGCCCGCGTAGCTTGCAAGTAGGCCCGACACGACTGTGTCGAGTTCGTTCTCGGTGTTGTCCGACATGGCAATTCGCTCGAGTTCGTCTGGTCAAACCGCTGCGGTGGCCTTCTCGACGACATCGAACATGCCCTCGAAAAGAATGCTCGTCAGATACCTCTCGCCCGCGTCTGGCAGCACGACGACGATGGTTTTGCCTGCGAATGCCGGATCGAATGCCAGGCGCAAAGCACCGGCCATCGCTGCACCACACGAGATGCCGCAAAGGATTCCTTCTTCACGTGCAAGCCTGCGCGCCATCGTGACCGCTTCGTCGTTCGTGACTTGCTCGACGCGATCGACGACGGACAAGTCCAGGTTCTTGGGGACAAACCCTGCGCCGATACCTTGAATTTTGTGCGGTCCCGGCTTGACTTCTTCGCCACGCATCGTCTGCGTAATCACGGGCGAATGAACTGGCTCGACGGCCACGCTGAGGATTGGTTTGCCCTTCGTATGCTTGATGTATCGCGAGGCTCCGGTGATTGTTCCGCCCGTGCCTACGCCGCAGACGAGCACATCGATGGCGCCGTCGGTGTCGTCCCACAATTCGGGCCCGGTTGTTTTTTCATGAATCGCCGGGTTCGCTGGGTTTTCGAACTGCCGCATGAGGACGTATCGGTCGGGTTCCGTCGCGGCCAACTCTTCCGCACGCGAGATGGCGCCTTTCATTCCAAGCGCTCCGGGCGTGAGCACGAGTTCGGCACCGAGCGCAATCAAGACTTTGCGCCGCTCGATGCTCATCGTCTCGGGCATCGTGAGCACGCATCGATAACCACGCGATGCGGCGGCGAACGCCAGCGCGATCCCCGTATTGCCGCTCGTTGCTTCGACGATCGCCTTGCCTGGCTTCAAGACGCCGCGTTCTTCGGCATCCCATACCATGGCGGCTCCGATGCGACACTTGACCGAATACGCCGGATTGCGTCCTTCGATTTTGCCGAGCACGGTTGCGTGCGCTCCGCGAGTGACGTGGTTGATCCGGACGAGCGGGGTTGCACCAATACTGCGCGAATTGTCTTCGAAGATACGTGCCATGCGGCGCAGTTTAGCAGCGAGTGGAAGTATTTGGGAAGCTCCTGTATGACTCGGCTACGGCATGACTGACACTTCTCCGACGGCGGTTTCCTACGACCAGGCCAAGCAGCAAATTGACGCTGGCGCCATCGTGTGCCTCGGTGCCCTACGCCCGGAAGCCATCAATGCGCTGCTCCCCGTCGTTTCATACAAAAAGTCCACGGTAACCGTCGAGCTTGGTTTTATCGAGCTGCGCAGGGAAGCATTTTTCCCCGTCGTCGATGTGCTCGCTCAATATTACCGATACTTCACCGAATTTCGGCGCAGCTTTTATGGCGCTACGCTCACGGGTGATCATCACAGCCCGATCGACCGCAAATTTGCCGAGCGGCGCAAAGCTGGCGAAGGCCCCGAACTGGCGGCGCCCACGAAAATCACCATTCGTTTCGACGCCAAAGGCGGCGGTATGGTGGTCTTCGAAAAAGAAAGTCTGCTGATTCAAGAAGAAATCAATTGTATCCTGGACGTTTTTCGCAAATGTGCGAGTCGCGGAGACGACTCCACGGTCGTTGCGTCCCCGACGCAAAAGCTTACTGAATTGGGCGCCGTGGTATTCGAGGCGAGCAGCGATTTTCGTGAAGATCGAATCGCGGGGTACGATTCGACGAAACGCGACGTGCGAGAAACGATCGTGCTGCCGCTGCTGCATCCGGAAATCTTTCAAGCCGTCGGGGATATGGCTCGATCACGTCCGGGACCGGGGATTCCGCGAGCGGTTCTTTTCGAGGGGCCTCCGGGGACGGGAAAAACTACGATGGCGCGCGTCATTGCGAGCGAAAGTCGCATTCCGCTCGTGTATTTGCCTGTCGAATCGATCATGAGCAAATGGTTCGGCGAATCGGAACGGCGGCTGGATGCGATTTTTACCACGGCCGGAACTTTGCCGAAAAGTATTGTGTTTCTCGATGAAATCGACGCTTTTGCAGGGTCGCGCGAACGAGCGATGCACGAAAGCACCCGGCGCATCTTGTCCGTCCTGTTGCGACAAATGCAAGGTCTGGTCGATCGCAGCAACGTGGTGGTGATTGGCGCGACGAACCGCAAAGACGACCTCGATCCGGCGCTGCTCAGCCGGTTCGATTTGTTCGTGCACTTTCCGCTCCCGAATGCGTCCGAGCGGGCGAAAATCCTGGGATATTACGCCACGCACTTGGAGCCCCAAGAAATCGAAACGCTGGGAGCGATGAGCGAAGGTCGCGCAGGGCGTGAATTGGCGGATGCTTGTGGAGTGGCGGAGCGAATGTGGGCGTCGCACATCATTGCGACGAATTCGAGTGTCACGCCGCCGCCCGTAGATACCTATCGGGCGGCGTTTGTACTCAAGTTTCGTTTGCCAAACGTTTGACCAGGAACGGTTGCGCTTTGGTCACTTCTTCGGCTTGGCGGCGGCGGGATAACGTTTGGCGCACATCGCCTCGTCTTGGCCGCGTACGCCCTGGGCCGCGACCAGATCCTTCTTCGTGCCTTCAACCTGCAGGGTCACGACATTTTTCGTCGGCTCCCAACTCGGGTCCTTCGCCGCGAACTCGGTCACCGTCGCGAGGGCTTTTTCCTCGAGCGCAAGTTCTTTTTCGAGCGCTCCGCGATAGTTGTCGTGCGCCTTCATGATGTCGGCGCAAGTCGCTTGCACTGCGGGCAATTCCGCCGCGAGCTTCTGATACGCCGCGACTGCCACGCCATCGGCTTCTGATGCCACGACACGCCCACCGTCAGCGATGATCGATGCGGCGAAGTATTGATTGCGCACAGCTTGGGACTGTTCGAACGCTAGTTCGGGCGTCGCACTGGCGAACTGCGAATCACGCATCGCATTGATGAAGATGAACGTATACGACAGTGTCAATTCGCCCGCAGTCGTCTTGAGCGGCAACGCGGTGACCTTAGGCTGCAAACACGCGGCAACCTGAGTGGCCGCAGCGTCTTGCGAGGCATCGAAAGTGAACGTGGCCCCAGCGTCCTTCTTGACCTTGATCGAGGCATTCAACGGTGTCGGGTCGGCGTCTTTCCATCCCGCGTAACAGTCGCAGAATCCGCCTTGCGCCAAGCGAATCGTGCCCGTCACGTCCGAGGCTTCGCTGACGCCGAACCTGACCGCAGGCATGTTCACCACCGAATGCTCAAATGGCGCCTTCGCCGTGATTGCCTTCGCCGCGCCAGACTTCGTTGCCCAATCGGGTGCGGTCGCGACAAACTTCTCGACGGCGGCGCCGATGCATTGCTTGCCTGCGTCCGTTAGGTTGGTCCCGTCAAACTTGTGCGTGAGTTTGCCCGCGTCGACAGTCGTCTCGAGCGTGAATTGCGTCTCGTCGCTCTTGTCGCGGTTTTTCGGATCGACCAAACACTCCATCACGACGGGCCGCGAGGCGATTAGCAAGCCCGTGAGCGCTTGCGCGTTGAGTTTGACAGGAAGCTCCGGTGCCTTCGGAAAACACCCCGTCAAATCCACTGCGCTGATGTTTACGACCCGTTGTCTGGTCGGACCCAACGCGGAGGGGTCTTTGACCTTGTCAGCGACCTTGTTGTCAGCTTGTTGCGCGGCGCCTGCGCATCCGAAACCGAGAGCAAAAACGAAGAGTGCCGAGAGCTTGTGGAGGTTCTTCATGGGCATTTTTCCGAGGGCTCGGCACGAGACGAACAGGCCGAGGGGCGCGGACATTAGCGCGCGACAGGCCGGGTGCACAATGGTTTCAACGGTGGAGTTTTACGGTCGGTCCGTGGTCCACCGAGCCAACCGCTTCACGTTGGATCGCGAGGCTACCGCTCACCGCGTTGCAGAACTCGCGAGCGTTCACATAGCGCATCGAAGGCTCCCATGATGCTGCTCGGGTGAGCACCTCTTTGACCGATTCCGTGCAGTCGAGTTTGTCGATGAACGCTCTTGCATCACGCACGACATCGAGCGGCAATTCGCTCCCGTGCAGAATAAAAATGGCCGTCATTGCCAGGCCATACACATCGACGCGTGCATCGGCATTTTGCGGATGATGCATACATTCGGGCGCTGCGTACACGAACGTCCCCAACGCTCCGCTTCTCGTTCCTCCGGTCGTATCGGCGGCGGCTACGAGATCGAAATCGGTGAGTCTGGGTGTCCCATCTGCGTGAAGAAGGATATTGGCGGGTTTGACGTCACGATGGATCACGCCGCGTTTGTGGGCTTCCGCGAGCGCTCCTCCGACCTCGAGAACGATGAAGATTCCGGCGTTACGCAAGACGTCGCCACGCAACACCGCTTGTCGCAAATCGCCTCCCGGGACAAACTCCATCACGAAGTAGTGATAACCGCCGTCTTCGCCTTTCTGTTCGAGCACCTTCACCACGGCCGGATGATCCAGCTCCGCCATGATCCGTGCTCCTCGGAAAAACCTTTCGCGACGTTGCGGCTCCTGCGCCAAATCACTACGCAGCACTTTGATCGCCACGTCCGTTGAGGTTTGTCGGTCCAAAGCTCGCCACACGTGGGCAAACCCTCCGCGACCAACTTGTTCGAGCAGCAAATATCTTCCGTCGCCTAACGAATCTCCCGATCGCAAGACGCCGCCTTCACGCAATTGCCTACGCAAACCGAGGATTTCGCGATCCACGTGCGACGTGTCGGCAAACACGTTCCGCAATCGGTTTCTTCTTCCGATCGCTGCTTCCAGATCCACTGCGATCGCTCGCGTTTGATCGTCTGGTTCGTCTTGACCAACAACTTTGAGCGCCAACTGTTTGTCCGCGGACGAGGGCTCGAGATGTCTTTGCAAAAAGGAGAGCAGCCACGTCGCTGACGCCTGGCACGCAAACGCGCGGAAACTGTCGTCCTTGTCGTGATCGGCATGATCACTGACCGCTTTGACGATGATCGCCTTTCGACCAAGTAACGCCGCGACTTGGCTGATCGCCGCCGCTTCCATTTCCACGCCGATCGTTTTGCGCACGTGACGTGTCAGCCGCTCGAAGATGAGCGGATCTTCACGCACGACGCTTCCTGTCGCAATTGGGCCCACGTGCACGCGCAGCAGTGGTTCTTCGGGCACTCCATCCGGATGCAACAGATCGTCTTCGAGCACGAATTCTTGACCGCGCTCGGTCAACCGCAGATGACCTCGTTCTACCGTGACAAACTCTTCCACACGCGCTTTGGCCACGACGCGAGGCCAATCAGGGCAGTGCGTTTTGCGCTCGGGATGGTCCTTCGGCGTGAGCTGGCCCGTCGATTCGAACGCGTGCGTAACGCGCAGTAGCCAACGCAATTGAGTGCGTAAGGCGAGGGGGCGTGGACCTACCAGCGTGCGGATACGTTCGACGTCTCGAGCGAAATACGCGGCATCCATCAACCATCGCCGTTCGAGGTTGTACGTGGTGATGTCGTGATAAAAATCGGGCTCGGCTTTGCCTTCGTCCCGCGCCACGAGTTTTCCGCGATCGTAGTCGTAGACGAGGCTCGCGACGATGATGTCTCCGAGCGCGACTTCGCCTCGTTTTCCCGCGCAAATGCCACTCATCGCGATGCAACTCGGGTCGAGCTCTTTGACCAGGGCTGCGCCCCGCGCTGCAGCCGCGGAAGCACCAAGCTCGCCAATCCACGCAGCGGCAATCGATAGCGTTCCGCCCTGCGCCGCGGGCAACGAACGCGCGTGATAGACGTAGCCGTCCGCGTCGCGTATCGCTTGCCAACCGACGGGCTCCGGGCCACCCACGCCAAGGACGGCGTCCAGTTCGTCCTGAAGAGCGGTGATTACGAGGACGTCGAAACGAGACACGGGGTAGGGGCGATGATACGCGACTCGGCTGGAGATGGCAGGCGGTTTGTCCGCGCAAGATGACGACGAAATGGCTCGATGCGCGACGGAACGAATTGGATCACTTCCGTCAATCGAGAAATCCGCTTGTACCGTTCAAGTCCGCTTTGGGGGAATCGCTGCGCCTCTCACCGACAACGGTTCCTTGTGTCCACGCAAGTATTCGAAGGCCACCGTTTCGTCATTGAATACTTTCATCGGCAAACCGAGCCGCTGCATGTGTCTTTGCACATGCAATAAGCCAATCGCAGTGCGAATGAGCACGGCGCTGCGAATGAAATCGCGACTCAAATATTTGGGCTGGTCTGCCGCTGCGCGATCGAATTCCGGATCATCTCGAGGTGGCGCCAGGCGCATGTCCACCAAAACGGAAAGATTCGATCGATCGAACTCGTCATAGATAGGCGTGAGTGCTTCGAACGAGCTGCGGACATTGGCGACGCGCTCGTAGTGATTGGCCGTGCGTCGAACGATCACGATGGGCTCGATGATCCCGCGCTCGATGACCCAGTGGGTGTTCACGAAGAGCGCGCGTGTCGAAAACATGCGCTGACGTTTGCTTGGATGGTCACGCGTTGTCAATGCCAACGGTCGGAGCGATGTGCGCCGAGGAGGCAAAACCTTCCCCACCGCACCGCGATGCCGTGTTAGCCTCGATTCGCGCGCTCGATTTCACGTCCATCGGGCCGCCGCCGCGCACGCTATCAGAGTTAGCGAATGCGGCGTTTTGGCGCGACATACGGTGACCTACGATGGCAGCCATGAGTGCCCCCGGAACCAGCAATCTCTCGGTCGAGCTCGCCTCGGGTGAATCTTTCGACGTGCGGGAATTCACGGTGAACGAGCGGATGTCGCAACTTTTCGAAGTGCGCCTGGTCGGCCTCACCGACAACCCGAATGTCGACTTCGAATCCATCGTCGGCCAAAAAGCTCGCTTCGTGATGCATCACGGCCATGGATTCGGAGGCTCTCCGCGCATCTGGACCGGCATCTGCAACGAACTCGAACAACTAGCCGCCGAAGAAACGGGCCTATCGAGTTATCACATCTCGATCGTCCCCACGTTCTGGCTGACCACACAACGCCGCAATTACCGCATGTTCCAGCAGCTCTCCGAGCCGGGCATCGTGGTGAAAATGCTGAGCGAGTGGGGGATCGAGCCGGTCGTGAAAATCGACAAAGGCGCCTACAAAAAGCGCAAATATCGCGTGCAATACGCCGAGAGCGACTACGCGTTCATCTGTCGCATGCTCGAAGATGCCGGGATCTCGTTCTACTTCGAGCAGCAAGATGGCGAGACGAAACTCGTGCTGGCCGATGCTCCGCAGTCAAATGCTGCACGATCACCCATCGCGTTCCGGGACAATCCCACGACGGCCGACAAAGAACACGTGACGGCCGTGCGCGTTGCGCGAAAGGTTCGTCCTGGCAAACTGACCATTCGCGACATCGACTACCGCAAGCCGCCTTCGTACAACCTCGCCGCGACGGCAGCGGGCAGCGCGAGCGCGGTCGAGGACAAACTCGAACGATTCCACTACGAGCCCGGTGCATTCTTGTTCGGCGCTGAAAAAGGCGACGATTCACCGGTTGCCGATGACAAAGGCAAGGCGCGCACGGATGAAACCGAGGGGCAAAAACTCGCACAACGACGCCTCGAAGCGAAACGATCGAGCGGAACGACGATTGCCTTTTCTACGAGCGCGTACGATCTCGCTCCTGGCGTGGTGACCAGCTTTCTCGATCACCCGCGATCCGATCTCGCTACGGACAAACAACTGCTGATCGTCGAAGCGAACACTGCGGGCACATCGACGGGGGAATGGACGCACAGTTGCGAAGCGAAGAGCGCGAAGCTTGCGTATCGCCCGGGCACGTCCTCGGTCAAACCCAAGGTCAATGGCGTCGAAAGCGCGACGGTCGTCGGGCCCGCTGGAGAAGAGATTCACTGCGACGAGTTCGGTCGCGTGCGCGTCCATTTCCATTGGGATCGCGAAAGCAAAATGGACGACAACAGCTCGTGCTGGATCCCCGTGAGCCAGCCTTGGGGCGGCGCCGGATACGGCGGAATCAACTTGCCGCGTATCGGTCAAGAAGTGCTCGTCGACTTTCTCGGCGGCGATCCTGATCGTCCCGTCGTCGTGGGTCGCGTCTTCACGAACCTGCAAAAAGTTCCGTACAAGCTGCCGGACAACAAGACGCAGAGCGGTATGCGGAGCAATTCAACCGGCGCGGGCGGCGGCTACAACGAGCTGATGTTCGAAGACTCGCAAGGCAAAGAGCTGCTGCGCATGCAGGCCGAGCGCGACTACAACAAGCTGGTCAAACACGACGAAGTTGCAACGATCATGAACGATCGCACGAAGACCGTGCAGCGTGATGAGTCCGTCACGATCGGGCAAGATCGCAACAAGACCGTCAAGCGCGACGAGAACGTCACGATTGGGCAAAACCGTTCCAAGAGCGTTGCTGCCAACGAGACGATCAACATCGGCAAGAATCTGCTCAAGACCGTGCAAGCGAGCGAGCGTGAAGTGACGGCCGTCAATCGTAGCGTCGTTGTTGGCGTGAGTCGTTCGACACAGGTCGGAGCGATCGATTCGACGACGGTTGGCGGGACTTACTCGGTGATGGTTTCTCCGCCTGGAGAAGGCGGTCCTGCGGCCAGCACTGCGCAAACGATCGTGCACGACAAGATCACGTTCTCCACGCCTGGTGGCGCGTCGATCGAGATGGAAGGCAATACGATCCGTCTCAAAGCCACGACGATCCTCGTCACGGCCGACGGTCAAGCGACGCTATCGGGCAAGAGCCAAACGAACGTGCTTTGCTCTGGTGGCGACGTGATCGTTCGCGGTGGGCCGATGGTCAAGATCAACACCTAAGAGCCTGTTAAACACGCTCTCAAAACTTGATGTTCGTCGGGACCGGCGGTGCTTTTTTGCGCGGCGGTTGCGTCACGGTCGTGACCGGCGTCTTCGTCTTCACGCTCGCTTTGGCGCTCGGCTGCGACGTCGTTACTTCGCTTGCTGTGGGCGTGGGAGTTGGTGCAGACGCGGTCGGTGCAGTGCTCGATCCTGCTTGCGTCGATGGTCCTGCATCTGCCTCGGTTCCCGGGCCGGCAGGCTCCGAGAACAGCGAGCCCATGTTCGTGCCGACGAGCAGAATGACCAACAAGGTCATCACGACACCTGCTCCGACAAACCATTTCTTGCGCCCGTCACCACCACGCAAGCCCTGCCAATCCGCACCGTCTTTCGCCACCACCGGTGCAGTCGAATTGGCCACATGAGGCTCTGCTCCGGGAACAGGCAAACGAGGCATTTGAGCAGGTTGCAGGGTCATCAATCGAGCTGGCGCCGAAGCCAACCATTCAGAGTGGATGGACATACCAGTGATGTCCTGCTGAATGCCGTGTTCGACCGCCCAGTGAGCGAGCGCCGTGCCGAGGTCACGCATCGATTGCCAACGCGCAGTAGTGCTCTTGGACAAACCTCGATCGATGATGCCGGAAAGCTCCGTATCCGTAATGCCGTAGGCGTGAACGGGCATCGGCGGATTCGAAACGATCGACGCGATGAGCGCGTTGTAGTTGTGCCCTTCGAAGGGACGTTTGCCCGTGATGCTTTCGTAGAGAAGAACCGAAAACGTCCAGATGTCCGTGCGATGATCGATGTCGAGCTGTCCGCGTGCTTGCTCGGGCGACATGTAGTCAGGGCTTCCGAGCACTTCGCCAGCCATCGTTTGATGTCGTTCGATGTCGTCGCGAAGAACGCGAGCGATCCCGAAGTCGAGCACCTTAGGCACGAGCTTGCGGGACTGCTCTTCGGTCGCGAGCATGATGTTGTCGGGCTTGAGATCGCGGTGAACGATGCCTTTGGCGTGCGCTGCAGACAGCGCTGATGCGACAGGCAAAAGCATCTGCACGGCGATGTTCGGCTCGAGACGCTTCTTGCGCGTAATGAGCGCACCGAGCGATTCGCCGCTGAGCATCTCCATGACGAGGTACGGATCGCCCACCTCGGTTTGTCCGAAATCGAAGACGCGTACGATGCCTGGATGTCCGAGTTTTGCAGCGGCTCGAGCTTCGGTGAGCAGACGGGCGGCTGCCTCTTCCGTTGCGCGATCTCGACGAATGAGCTTGAGCGCAAAGTCAGCATCGAGGCTCAGGTTTTTCACGACCCACACGGCACCCATGCCGCCTTGTCCGAGCACACGTTCGAGTCGGTATTTGCCGGCGATCACCGTGCCCGATGCGTAGATCATCTGGGGCGGTGCATGCGCCAGCTCAGGAGGCGGCGTTTGTCTGCCTGCCGAATCCATCTTGTCGGTGGATGGATTTGAGTTGGGCATCATCGCTGGCATGACGACCGCGGGCATCGCGGACGATGAGCGACGTGGATCCGTCGGCGGTGGCGGAGGCGTGACCGCCTGCATCTGCGATGACGAACGACGTGGATCTCCAGGCATTGGAGGCGGCGACATCGCGGGCAAAACTTGCCCCGTGCTGCGCATGTTGTTGGGGTCTTGAAGGACAAACCCCGATGACGCTGGCGTAGATGGTCGGAGAACAGGAACGCCCATCGCTGGAGGCAATGGTGGCGGTCTCATCGCACCAGGTGGCGGCGTTGAT
>CAZETM010000073.1:0-22638 GCA_964514885.1 uncultured Polyangium sp.
CTTCTCCGTCGCGCGCTCGAGGTCCGTGCGATAGAGCCGCTCGACGCCTTCCCAGTCCTGCTTCTGCTCGCGAACTTCGATCGCCTCGTTGAGCGCCTTGTCGTTGCCCGTATCGAGCTCGATGACCGTGTCGTAATACTCGGCCGCTTTGTCCGCGTCGCCGAGCTGACGGAAGCTCACGATAGCCGCGGTGTGCATGTACTTCGCCTTCTGGCGCTTGTCGTCGATCTTGCTCGCGAGCTTGACGACGACCTCGATGAGCTTCGCCCACTCTTTCTCTTCCGAGTAGAGCTGCATCAGCTTCGTGAGGATCTTACGGTCGTCGGGGCGTTCATCGAGTGCCGCGACGTAGCTCTTCGCAGCACGCGTACGATCGCCCATCTGCGCAGCCATGATGTCGCCGACGTCGAGCAACAGCGCCACGCGCTCATCACCCGAGACGACATCGAGACGGCGCATCTTGAGGCGAATGACCTCTTCCCACTCCTTCTTCGCTTCGTAGAGACGAACGAGAGCGGCGAGCGGCTCGGGAGATTCGGGGGCCAAATCGGCAGCTTCGAGCAGCGGTTCCACCGCCTCATCGACCTCTCCGAGCGACAAGCGGGCCTGGCCGAGGTGCAGCATCGTGTCTGCACGTTCCTCGGTGCTCAAACCATCTCCGAAACGCTTGATCAGGTCCGAGAACAACTCGACGCTGTCCTTGTATTGTTTGGCGTCGTAACGAACCTTCGCGGCGCGGCGTAGCGCGTGCGGAGAATCCGGCGCGATCTTCAAGAGCATCGGCACCGCAACGGCTGCCTTCTCCGTCGAGCCGACCTTGCCGAGCGAGTCGATGTAGTGACTGACGACATCGCGAGCGAGTTCGTTCGGCATCGCGTCTGCGCGATTGACGAGCGACTCGTAGTTCTTCGCTGCTTCGACGTAACGACCTGCAGCAAACGCGATCTCGCCCGAGACGTAGAGCGCCTTCATGTTGGTCGGGTCGAGATCGATCGCTTTGGTCGCGGCTTGCACCGCGCGCTCTTCAGCCTTCAGGTTGGCGTGCAGGATGAAGGCCATTTCGCCGTACAAGCGAGCCTTCGCCAAGTTGCCTTCCGCCGTATCGATGTCCCGCGAGATGAGCTCCACAGCGCTCGTTGCATCGCCACGCGCCAGGTAAGCCCCGCGCAGCCCGACCGATGCTCCGGCGTGACCCGGAACCGCATCGAGCGCCTTCTTGTAACGCTCGATGGCGCCATCGCGATCGCCCTTGTCATCGAGCAGCTTGGCGGCGCGCATCCACAGGTCGGCACGGCTCTCCGGCGTCCCTGCTTTGTGCGCCAACGATTCGATCGCCGCGATCGCTGCCACTGCATCACCCGATGCCGCACGCACGTTGGCGATTGATTCGAGCGCTCCACCGTGTTGCGGATCGATCTCGATGACCTTCTCGAACGCCTTCGATGCACGGTCGGGCGAATTCAACTGCTCGAGCAGCACGCGGCCGTGTGCCAAAAGCAACTCGATGCGGCGCTTGTCATCCGTGACGATCTTGAGCAGCCGGTCGTAGAGCGACGAAACGTCTTCCCAACGTTCGAGTGCTCGGTAGTGGCGCATGAGCGCCGTGAGCGTCTCGTCGTGCGCCGGATCGATCTGCAGGATCGCCTCGTACGCTGCGGCAGTCTTCTGGTGATCGAGGAACTGCTCGTCGTGGATCTTGGCGAGACGCTGGCGCAGATTGATCGTTTGTCGCGGCGTACCTGCCGCTGCGATCTGCTGCTCGATGTTGATGATGAGTTCGTTGTACTTGCCCGTCCGGTTGTAGATCCGGTCGAGCCCGCGTAACGCAATTTGCGAGCGTGGATCGATCTCGACAGCGGCTTCGTAGCGGCGCGTTGCCTCGGCAAGGTCGTCGAGCTGGTTCTCGTACAGCTCGCCGATTTTGCACAACGCTTCGGCACGTGCTCCGCCGCCCAGCGCATCCGCGCGTCGTTCAAGGATCTTCGTGTAACCAACCCAGTCCTCGATGCGCCGATAGATGCGTCCCAACGCTTCGACAGTCTTGTCGTTGCTCGGGTCCTCTTGGAATACGTGCTCGAACAGATCGCGAGCGCGATTCGGATCGTCGAGCTTCGTCTCCAGAACTTCGGCCGCTTCGACGCGAATGTCGCGTGCTTTCTGCGGCGTCGTCGCGCGATCGGCGCGTGTCTGGAGCACCTGGCAAAGCTCCTGCCATTGCTGCGCGCGGCGGTACACCTGCGCCAAACCTTCGAGCGCTCCATCGTGCGAAGGATTGGCGGCAAGAACGGCCTGGAAGCACGGAACACCCATGTCGGGCCGCGCGATCTTTTCCGAGTACCAACGACCGAGCAGCGTGAAGAGCGCGATCTTCGCGTCCGTCGACAAGTCTGCGCTGGTCGTCGCCGCGCTCAAGATCTGCAGCGCTTCGGCCCAGACCTTCATGTCACCACCCGCAGCTCGTTCGAGCTTCTGCGCGTAGTCGGCGTTGTCCGGAGCGATCGAAAGCGCCTGCGCAAACGCGAACACGCCCTGCTCGATGTCTTCGAGTTCCTTGACGTACAGGTTGCCGATCTCGTTCAGCACATGTGCACGGGCTTGAGGATTCTCGGCCTTCTCGCTGCGTTCGAGGAGCATCTCGATGACCTCCTCGTACTTGCCACGACGACGACGCACGTCTTCGAGTGCCGTGACGGCGCTCTCGTCTTCCGCATCGAGCTGGATGACTTGGTCGAGCAGCTCTTCGGCTTTCTCGAGGTCGCCGGCCTTGTCGTACGTTCGCATGGCGCGCATGAGGAGCTGTTTCTTCAGCTCCACGGCCTTGATCTTCTCGCCAGCGCTGTCGCCTTCGTCGACCAGATCCGCGGCGGTGACGAACGCATCCCCGACCTTGTTCGGATCCGCGCCTTGTTGCGCGGCGTTTTCGAGCGCCGTTGCAGCGTCGTTGTCCGTCGGATCCGCCACGAGCAAATCGGCCAGATCGTTGATCTCGTCGTCGGTGAACTTCGGCTTCTCCGCTTCGGCTGCTTTGCTCGGAGGATCGATGATGTCGAGTACAGCCTTTGCGCCGAGCGGTCGCATATCGGGCGACTTGTCGAGCAGTCGCGTGATGAGCTCGTCGATCTCTTTGCTGATCCAACCTTTCGGACCAACGCTCGACGCCATCGCGGCAGATTGTTTGAGGTGCAAGTTTGCGACATCGACGGAGTTTTCCCCGACGAACGGGGTTTTACCCGTCAGCATTTCGAAGAGCAGCACGCCGAACGCATACACGTCGCTTTGCAGGTTTGGCCCGGCACCACGCAGGCGCTCTGGAGAAACGGCCTTCATGAGCTGCGGCAAACCGAGCAGCCCCGTGGGGCCTTGTCCGAGTCGATCGCACGCGACATCGAGCAGATACGCGCGGACCTTTCCGCCTTCGCCGCGTCCGACGAGTACGTTCTCGAGCTTCACGTTGCCGTGCGCGATTTTCACCGCGTGCAGCGCTGACAAACCCGAGAGCAACGCTTTCAGAACGTCCTTTGCTTCGTTGATGTGCAGCGGTCCGGTGCGAGCGACGCGAGCTGCCAGAGGCTGAGCGTCGATCGGCGCATATGCGATCCACGGACGACCCTCCGTGACGCCTGTTTCTATCGATGCAGGAAGACTGTCGTGCGTTACGCGGCTCGCGACTCGTACTGCCGTGAAGAAGCGTTGCAGTGCCCGTCCGCCACTTGCTGCGTCTCGTCGGAACACCTTGACGGTGCGTTCTACGGCGGGACTGTCTGGTGAGTCTTTGCGACTTGCAGCGACCACGATTGCGCGCGGTCCCTCGCCGATCTTGCGGCTCACCGTAAAGGAGCCGAACACGTCGCCAGGCTTCAGATCCTCGGCGTAAAGCGCGCCGCGTTTTTGCAGATCTGTGAGGCGTTCGTCTGCGTCGGGACGTGATGCGTGGATCGCGTCGACCAACGCATCGAGTGCATCGGTTGCAACGCATCGATCCGTCAGCGCACGGGCGAACGATGCTTTCGATACGGCGCCACCAACGACAGCCGGATCGAGCCCAAGCAAATCGCGTGAGAGGGCGGTCATTTCATCGAGCGAGAAGAGGCGCTCGAGCTCGCCTCGGACAACATCGACAGACATGGTGGCTTCCTCGGAGATCTCTCGGACGACGCACGCTGCGTCTCAACATCAGTCGTTCCAGACCGACCTTGGGGCGAACGCAGCGCGCCGTATGCTAACCAAAGGTTTCACGTTTCGCGAAGAAACTAGTGATTGAATTGGGGGAAACTAGGACGAACCCCGCAGGTTCGCCGAGCCGGCTTAAACGCGGTTTACCCTCAAAAACCCGACAATACGACGTTTCACGATGTCCGGCTCACCCCTTCGCCACCGGGGCGAGTTCGTTCGATCTCGAACTGTCGGGTCGAATTCTTGCGCTCGAATCGGCCCGAATAGTTGACCCTGCAACGGTTCTCATGCACGCATGCAGGCATGCTGCGACTCACCCTCGTGCTCGAACGGGTCCTGCCCGTGGCGATTCTCATCGTGGCCGTCATTGGCGCGCCCGTGATGATCTTCTCGCCCGAAGGGCTTCCGCGTCTGCGCGGGCTCGAGCGCGAGCTTGCACAAGTCCAGGAAGAAACGGACGAGCTTGGTCGCGAGATCGAAAGTTTGCGCGGTCGCGTGCAGCGCTTGCGTGATGACCCGACGGCTGTCGAACGCATCGCACGTGACAACCTGGGCCTTCTTCGTCAGACGGAAGTTGTCTTTCAGTTCCCCGCTGCGCGCTGAGCTTTCGCTCTTCCGACGGGTTTCTTGCGACGGCCTACAGGGTCACGTACCGTCGATGTCGTGTCGGTAGAGCTGGGTCGACGACTGCTCGCATCAGAGCTGGTCACGCGCGAAAACGTGCGCGATGCGCTGCACATATCGGAGCTGCAAAGCATCTCCTTTCCGCGGGCGCTCGTGGAGTGCGGCATCGTTACCGAAGCAGCGCTCGATGACGAAATCGCACGGCTCGCAGGCCCGGGTTTGCGGTACGTGCAAGGCTCGATCGAGCTAGTCGCCAAGCTCCCGCGTGCAATGCCTCGTCGCTTGTCGGCACTGCCGACGCGAATCGATCCGGCAACAGGAATCATCGACGTCGCGGCTGCAGATCCTTTCGATCCGCATGTCGAATCGGAAATGTCCTTCCATTTGAACGCTCGAGTCCGCGTGCTTCGCGCGTCGATCGGAGCTGTGGAAGAGGCGATTCGACGCATCGAAGTTGCTGCGGCTGCGGCTCGAGAAGAACCACCGCAACGAGTGCGCAGGTTGACCCCGGCCCTGCCCTACGGCGCGCCCGAATCGATCCCACCGCCGGCGGCAAGCACTCCGATCCCTCTCGTCAAACGCGCGTCGCCCGATTCGATCAGCGCTGTCACCTCCGATGATTTGAGCATCGAAGATACGTACACCGACGATTCGGACTCGTTGTCTCGCACCGCTGCGTGGGGCTCGTTGCCCCAGGACAAACCTGTGCGGAGTTTGTCGAGAACGATCGACATCGAGGAAGACCCGTTTGCTTCTGCAGACGAATCCGAGTCGCTTGGTCGGACTGCGGCGTGGGGATCACTTCGTGCCGCTTCCGTGCCCGCGCTTGACGTGCCCGAAGATGATTTGGATCAGGATGAATCCGCATCACTTGGGCGAACAGCCGGCTGGGCTTCTCCAGGGCACGCGATTGCCATGCCCATGTCGGCACCGGCCAAGAGTTTGTCGAGAACGCTCGGCTTCGAAGAAGAAGCTCCCCGCGTATCGTTTCCGTCCACCGCTCCTCCCGGCCTCGAGTCTATTCCGCCGCCGCTCGGTTTCGCTCCGCCGGAGCTATCTGCGTGGAAGGGGCTTGCGAGTCCGCGACCGCCCAAAGAGGCGGCGGCTTACGCCGAAAGTTTGACCTCAAACGATATTCTTACGGCTGTGAACGTTCCTGATGTGAACGTTCCTGATGTGGACGTCGAAACCACGTACGTCTCGGAACCAGAAGACGTACCTGCTCCGATCACGCAGGCGAGTGTGCCGCTGCCCGTGGCTTCCGTCGCTGCTTCGGCAACATCCTTCGAGGAGAGCTTCGAGGACGAGCCGCAACGAATGACGCTCACCGAGTTCCCTCCGCCCACGTCGATGGTGGACGTGAAGACGCAGATCGCAGAGCTTGCGACCGCCAACAGCCGCGATGAAATCATCGAACTCGTTTTTCGCAGCATGGCGCTCTTCGCACGTCGCTCAGCCCTCTTCGCCGTCAAACGCGATGGCTACCACGGATGGATGTGCAACGACGCGTTCGGCACTGCCGATGCCTTGCGCCAGGTTGTCGTTCCAAACGATCAACCGAGTGTCATGGCAACCGCGACGGCCACCTCGATTTACCTCGGCCCGATCCCTCGAACGCCAGCCCACGACAAGCTGTACGCCGTCATGGGCTCGGCCAGTCGAGACGTCGCTGTGGCCAGCGTACGCGTCGGCGGCAAAGTCGCCGCGGTGCTCGTCGCCGACGAGCTTCGCGATACTTTATCGGGCACTCGAAGAATGGACGAGCTCGCACGCGCCATGGGTGAAGCTCTCACGCGACTCGTGAAAACACGTGGATGAACAAGCAACCATGAAGAGTTCAGACGAACGCTCGGAACGTGCCGAGTTCGAAGCGCGGCTGGAAAAATCACGCAAAGCAGCTCGTCCCCGTGTCGGTCTGCTCGCCGGCGAACCCGGATCCGCAGGCATCGATGCCGACGATCTCTACGATGCGTCGACACTCGATCAGAACGGCTTCGATCCTGAGCGCGACTTGGGTTTTCCCGGGATGCCGCCGTTCACGCGTGGCGTGCAGCCGAACATGTACCGCGGACGGCTGTGGACCATGCGTCAGTACGCGGGGTTCGGTACGGCGGATGCGTCGAACGAGCGTTACCACTACCTGCTCAAACAAGGACAAACCGGTCTCTCAGTCGCGTTCGATCTGCCCACGCAGATGGGTCGCGATTCCGATCACCACCTCGCGAAAGGTGAAGTCGGTCGAGTGGGCGTGGCGATCGATTCGCTCGGTGACATGCGTCGTTTGCTCGCTGGTTTGCCTCTCGATCGCATCTCCACGTCGATGACGATCAACGCGACGGCGTCGATCCTGCTCTCGCTTTACGTGGCTGTTGCGGATGAGAACGGCGTTTCGAGAGACAAACTTCGCGGCACGATTCAAAACGACATCCTGAAGGAGTACGTCGCGCGCGGGACGTACGTTTATCCGCCGCGACCGTCTCTACGCCTCATCAGCGACATCTTTGCTTTCTGCGCCAAGGATGTTCCGCACTGGAACACGATCTCGATCAGCGGCTACCACATGCGAGAAGCTGGTTGTGATGCGGCACAAGAAGTCGCCTTCACGCTCGCCGATGGCGTTGCGTACGTGCAAACGGCGGTCGATGCCGGGCTCGATGTAGACGATTTCGGGGGGCAACTTTCGTTCTTTTTCAACGGGCACAACAACCTGCTCGAAGAAGTGGCGAAGTTCCGCGCGGCACGTCGTCTGTGGTGCTCGATCATGACCGAACGTTTCGGCGCGAAGACAGACAAGGCCAAGGCGCTTCGTTTCCATTGCCAAACCGCAGGCATGACGCTGCTCGCGCAACAACCGATGGTGAACGTCGTACGCGTGGCCGTACAAGCGCTCGCCGCAGTCTTGGGCGGTTGCCAATCGCTGCATACGAACAGCTATGACGAAGCCGTTGGACTACCAACGACCGAAGCCGCAACGCTTGCTCTGCGTACGCAACAAGTGATCGCCAACGAATCGGGGGTTGCCGACTTCGTAGATCCGCTCGCGGGAAGTTACGCCGTCGAAGCATTGACGACGCGCATCGAGCAGGCCGCGCGCTCATACATCCGCCACGTCGATGACCTTGGCGGCATGGTCAACGCTATCGAGCAAGGCTACGTGCAGCGCGAGATCCAAGCGGCGGCATACCGGTATCAGCTCGAGATCGAGTCGAAGAAGCGCGTCATCGTGGGCCTCAACGACTTCCTCGGAGACAGCGCGCCCATCCCCGTCATGAAGATCGATCCCCGCGTCGAAGAGGAACAAACCGAACGCACTCGTCAGTGGCGTGCCGAGCACGACGGCCCTGTGAAGAGCGCAGCGTTGAGCGTCATCGATCGCGTTGCGCGCGACGGTGACAACCTCATGCCTCCCATCCTCCATGCGGTGAAGGTCGGCGCGACCGTCGGCGAAATCAGCGACGTGCTGCGCAGCGTGTGGGGCGAGCACGTCGAGACACTGACGATCTGATCAGGTGTCGCCTGGATCGTAAAGCCCGCGCTTCTTGAGCAGTGCGCGTAGATGATTGCGCGCGAGGTCCGCTTGCCGCGACGCCTTCGACAAATTGCCCCCACAACGACGAATCAGCGCGTCGAGGTACGCACGTTCGAACCGATCGATCGCGCGTGACTTCGCCTCGGCAAACGTTCCTTGGAGGTCCAACGGTTCGCGCTCTGCTTCGCTCCCGCGAAAGCCAAACCCCTCGCCGGCGAGATCCTGTTCCGTGATTTGTCCGTCCTGACAAAGCGCTGCAGCTCGAGAGATCACGTTGCGCAATTCCCGCACGTTTCCGGGCCATTTGCGGAGAGACAAACTGCTCAGGGCTTCATCCGAAATCGTCAGCGGCAAGTCGGGCGTCGAAAGATCTTGCAAGAAGTGCCGCGCCAGAATCGGAATGTCCGACGGACGAGCGCGTAGCGGAGGGAGCACGACACGAGCTTCGGCCAGACGGAAGTACAGGTCTTCGCGGAATCGATGAGCCTCGATTTCTGCACGAAGATCCCGATGCGTCGCAGCGATGAGACGAAAGTCGACCGGGATGACGTCGTTACCACCCACCCGTGAAAAACTTCGGCTCTCGAGGACGCGAAGCAATTTTGGTTGGAGGTCCAACGGAAGCTCGCCGATCTCGTCGATGAACAACGTGCCGCCATGCGCTCGTTCAAACGTGCCGATGTGCCGCGTATCCGCTCCCGTAAACGCACCACGCTCGTGTCCGAAGAGCACACTCTCGGTAAGCGTCGGAGGAATCGTCGCGGCATCGAGCACGACAAACGGTCCTTCGCGGCGCCCGGAATGAGCGTGAATGGCTCGCGCTAGTTCTTCTTTGCCGGTCCCTGTTTCGCCTTGTGCGAGCACAGTGAGCGAGCTTCGTGCCACGCGATCGAGCGTTGCAAACAGCTCACGCATCTCCGCGGACACACCGATGAGCCCGCCGAATCGCACAGCATCACTGCCTCGTTCGGGCTCTGCACGATCGTCCACTTCGATGCGCACGAGCGTGTCGCCTATCTTGAGCAATGCGCCCGGACCAACCTCACACTCGATGATGCGATGCCCACCGAGCCAGGTGCCGTTTGTCGTACCTAGGTCACGTACGAGGATGCGTGCTTCGGGCTTACGCTCGATCTCGATGTGCGTCGCCGATACACGCGGATCTGCGAGCACGAGATCGTTGGTCTGATGACGACCGACGGTGACGCGAGCACGCGTGACGACAAGCGTTTTTCCCGCGCTCGATCCCTGAGTGACGACCAGACGTGCAACTCCGCCGCCCGCACGCGCGATACGCGGAGCGACTTCGGTTGCCGGAAGCTTGGGGCCAGTTGTTCCAGTCACTGCTCGGTACGACGACCTTTCAAGAAATTATCGCCGTGGTCTAGCAGGTTATCGCCAGTGTGCGCCGCGCCTGGTGACGTTCCCGATTGCTCGCGCGTGATCAAAAGCCTGCTTCGTCGACGCGCGTGACAGGTGCGCTCTTGCGCTTCGCTGCAGGCGTTTTTTGTGCGCTTGGAGGAATCTTTTGCAACACGTTTCGCTGCGTCGGTTCCGTTACGGGACTCGCGGGAAGAGCACTCGGTTCCGTTGTTACGAGTGACGATGTTGCGAGCGGTGGCGTCGATGCGTGATTGACATTTGCAGTCAGTTCAGCGTCGACATGTGGAGCACGTGTGTCGTCCTTGCGCATGACGGTGACGAGCACGAGCGGAACGACGACTGCACTTGCAGCGAGGGCCCAGACAAACTTCCGCGGCGGGTGTGCAGCAATGGTTTGTTGCGCCGCACTAGGTTCGGTAATCGCTGCTTCAAGCGCTAAAGCGAGCGCATCGGCATCATCGAAGCGTGCTGATCGTTCCGTGTTCAAACACCGATCGACGACGGCCACCACCGACGCCGGCACTCCTTGCACGACGTCTTGCAGACGCTTGACCGCGTTACGACGAATCGCTGCGAGCACCGCGTTCGTGTTCGGCGCCTCGAAGGGCCGCGTTCCCGCGAGCATCTCGTACAAGATGACGCCCAGAGCCCACACGTCGCTGCGTGCATCGATGCCAGATTGCCCCTGCGCTTGTTCGAAGCTCATGTACTGCGGCGTTCCGAGCACTTGCCCAGTTGCAGTCAGCGTCGCGCACAGCTCCGGATCGCCAACGGTCGCCTCAGCTTTGCCGATACCCAAGTCGATGATCTTTGGAACGATGCCGTAACTCGTTTGATGCAAAACGATATTCGCCGGCTTGAGATCGCGATGCACGATGCCTTGTCGATGCAACGCGCCCACACCCCGCGCGATGCCGAGCGCAAGTGTCGACGCTTCACGCCAATCGAGCTTGGTTTCACGAGCCAAACGCGCAGCCAACGTCTCGCCTTCGAGCAGGTCGAGGACCAGGTACAGGAACCCATCTTCGGTTTCGCCGACATCTCGCACGGCGACCAGATGCTCGTGCTTGCCACGCGCGAGCAGGCGCGCCTCTTTCATGAAGCGATCGCGAACTTCTGCTCTCCAACCTGCGGCATCGAGCGAAATCGCTTTGATCGCGACGTCTTCTTGCGTCGTTCGATCACGCGCGACCCACACGGTGCTCATCGCGCCTTCGGCCAGAGGCCGTACGATCTCGTAACGATCGGCGAGGATGAGCCCGACTTGCACATCGATCAGGTATCACAAGAGCGACAACTGCGGAGGCGGTGACGATCACTTGTCGTTGACCGACTCGATCACCACGCGATCATCGTTTGCAGCATCGAGCGCAGCTTCGACGACGACGCGCATGGCCAGGCAACTCAACTCCATCACCGCAGGTTGTTTTGCGCGCTTTCGGCACGCGGGATCGTCGGAAACATTCGCCGCAAACTCGCGCCGCACGACTTCGGTCGCCCGCGAGACGCCCGCTGCTCGTCCACTCGTATCGTCCGGCGCAATCGTTCGACCCCCAAACGTTTCTTCGAGGCGAACGAACAAATCCGGACCGCCGATGACGACCTTGAGCGGACGTCCAGATGCGTCTTGAGACACCGTGATCTCGAACGTCGCTTGACGCTCTTCCAACGTTTGTCCGTTTGTAACTTCGTAGCTGGGCTCCAAAAGCTTCACGCACTCGCGGGCGACATTCCCGTTCGGTTCTTCGACTCCGGTGCAACGTGCCGTGGGGAGAGACAAACTCCATGGAACCACGAGCGCGGGTTTGGCTTCCGAGATGGGCCGAGCGAAAGCTTCGGGATCGAGCCACATGCGTAGGGCTTCGAGGATCTCTTCGCGCGCGGCCGTGCGTTGTGCCGCGAGCTTGCCGACTCGTGCATCGAGGGCCATCAAGCGACCATCGAATCCAGTCGGGCCTCGAGGTTTCTGCGCTCGGAAGTACATCAGTTGTCGCGCTTCGTCCGCGTGAGGACCTCGAGGGAGCGCGGCGAGGTACGTGTACAATCCGTCGGGCGCTTTTCGTTGCTCCTCAAAATAAAGAGGCTCGGCTAGTTGGAAAAACTCTTTGGTTTTCGGCACGAACGCGCCGTTCGGGTAAACCGCGAGATATCTTGCAGCCGCAACGATTCGACCTTCGATCGTCGGTGATACGCGAGTTCTTCGATACGCGATCCACTCGTCGGAAGACGTCGCGGCGGAACGAAACGACGCGCAGCCTGCCGAGACAATCGCCAGCACCAGGGCACACACGCGTGCGGACGATCTGATCACGGCGCTCCTTCGATCGGACAGAAGTTGCACTCCGTCGGAATGATCGCGCCTTGGTCTGCCATGAAAGCCTCGTAGCCGTCGCACGAAGTACCCTCAAGCGCGCGCAAACAAGCGAATCCGTCATGCTCGATCGGAAAACACCCTTCCGGAAACGCCGTGGGTCCTTGTGCAGGATCACAAGCTCGAACGCAGGCTGCGGTGCCGATCTCGCACTCACGACAGCGAACACAATCGAGGTTGCCCTTTTCCCTGAAGAACGCACTCGCGGAAAGATCCGCCGGCGGTGCGCCACAACTGCCGATGTCCCCAACCGTTGGTGCAGCAACGATTAGTAGGAGCACGGCAGACAGATGTGGCACCCATACGCTACGACGAACCCTTTGAGCACCAACCTTCACGGTAAAACCTCGAAGTCCACGATGAGCCCCGCAGTAGCGGAAACGACGGGATAGGTCGGGTATTTTTTTTCCCACGTACTGGCGCCGTAAAAAAGACTGCCGGCCAGATCGAGAGAAATCCCCAGCGCTCCAGTGAAAAAGAACGCTCCTCCCACGGCCGCTTCCCCACCAACGTTTACGTCCGGAGAAAGCACGATGGCAGGACCCAAGCGCGCATAGCCCATCCATCTCGATGGACCGCGGTACAGGAGCATGTAGCTAGGCGTGATCACGGATTGAGCAACGCCCGTAACGGCGATGCTCAGCGATGCGAATGCGCCGTGCTGAAGGCCATCCGCAGGGCCGAACGCAAGCGCACCCGTCAGCATGATGTACGGCGCGGTGGCGCTCAGCGATTCACCCGTCGAGCCGAACTGTGTGGCCAAACGATACGGGTTGTTGAAGCGCAAACCGGTTCCTACGCCAACTCCAGCGAGCACACGGAAATCGCCTTTGCGTGGCGCGGAAAGCTCTTTGTAGAGTGCCGCGCGAGCCTCGGCCGAGCGTTTGTCCGGCGCAACCGAGGCAGACTCGTCCGCTGCTGCAACGGAAGCAGTTGAAAGGACGAACCCGATCGTCGCAAGAAGGCATCGGTGACGCATGCTGGCGCTCGGGCGTCTTACCCTGTCCGGCATCCCTTTCGCACGCGAAATGGGCGCGCCCAGCTTTTGCATGGCCATTGCCACGTGAGTTCTTCCAAGACATCGAAGGCTGCGACGGCCGAGCCGAAGCAAAAAGCTGCTCAGACAAGCCCGGCGAACGCGCAGAACAAAAAACCCCCGAGCCACCCACACCCGAAATCCCCGACTCTCAGAACCGCAAGAAGATCCGCTGCGCCAATGCTGCCGGTCGGCGATGATCTCGACGAGTTTAGTGCGCCTCCGATCGCCGGAAAAGCTCATCCGCGCGACGCGATGGACGAAATGGTGCCGACGCTGGACGACAGTGATCGGACGTTTCGCCATCATCCAAGCGAATCCGCCGGCGAACGTTTTTCCTTTGATCCCGACTCCGCAGATGCCGCGGCAGACCTCGCTGGAGATCTCGGCTCCGAGTTTCTCGAAGGTGCCACGAGTGGCAAAGACATGAGCGACATCATCGCGACCGAAAACGATCGCGATGATGAAACAGCATATTTGCTCGAAGACCTCGGTGCCGAAGGCGAAGAGGAAGAAGAAAGCGAAGAGGATGCGTACTCCTCCGAATCCGAAGAAGACATCGGCGACGCGGAAGACGCTCTGCAAGCCGATGACCGGACGGAGCAAAGCACACGCAAATCACCGTCACGCATTCGGCCGAGACCGACGCAGTGAACGAGCGGGCAACAGCTCTGGCGAGGCTGCTTTGAGGATCTTCTTCGCCAGCGTGGAGATCCCGATCCCCTTTGGATCTTTTGGGTACCAAGCAAGTTTTTCGTAGGGATCGGTCGTCGGTCGTTCCGTGATCGAGATCGGCCGGCCGTGGCCATGACAAACGATCACCTCGAACTCGCGGTGCGTGAGCACGTGCGTCACGCGACCGACCTCGGACAAGCCGACGGTCTCGCCAATGCCTGCGCCGTGCAGTGCTGAACGTGCAGCATCGACGGAGCTAGCCGGCACCATGGGCGGTTCCCACAAGCCACCGAATAGGCCGCCTTCTTTGCGTCGGGCGAACAGAATCAACCCTTCGTGCTCGATCACGGCCGCGACCATCGGCACCTTGGGAGAAGCGCGTTTGGCGCTCATGATGGGCAATTCGCGCTCCCTACCCTGCGCTCGAGCTGCACACGCACTGCGTACCGGACAAACTAAACATCCAGGGTTCTGCGGCGTGCAGATCGTCGCCCCAAGCTCCATGAGCGCTTGGTTGAACTTGCCTGGCTCGTCTTGGGGAACGATCTGTTCTGCTCTCTTCCAAGCTTCGCGCATGCCCGCGGTGCTCTTCATGTCAAGCTCGATCGCGAACAGACGAGCGAGCACACGCGCGACGTTTCCATCGACGAGCGGGACAGGTTTGTCGAAAGCAATACTCGCGATCGCTCCGGCGGTGTACGGACCGATGCCTCGAAGCGCACGCAAACCTTCCACATCCGAAGGAAAAACCCCGTCGTGTTTCTCGACGACCTCTTGCGCGCATCGATGCAGCTCTCGTGCGCGGCGGTAATAACCAAGGCCGCTCCACAGCGCGAGCACCTCGTCGATGTCAGCTTTCGCGAGCGCCTTCACATTGGCAAACCGCGCCAAGAAGCGCTCGTAATACGGGATCACCGTCTCGACACGGGTCTGCTGCAGCATCACTTCCGACAGCCAAATGGCGTACGGATCGCGCGTTCTGCGCCACGGAAGATCTCGTGCGCTCTTGTTGAACCAGCGCACGAAGTCGAGAGCAAGTTGGTCGGGTTTGTCGGATGAATCGTTTGTGACCGTAAGGTTTTTCTTTTTCATCGAGCGTCGCGACAAACGCGTTCGATGTCGTCGGGCATCTTGGGGATGTCGGCCGTCAGGTTCTCGTAACCCGTAGTCGTGACGAGAATGTCGTCCTCGATGCGCACGCCGATTCCTCGGTACTCCGCAGGTGCATCCATGTTGCCCGGGGCGATGTATATCCCCGGCTCGATCGTGAACACCATCCCCGGCACGATCAATCGCGGTTTGTCATTCTGGTAGTACAGCCCAACGTCGTGCACGTCCATGCCGATCCAATGACTCGTGCGATGCGGGCAAAACTTTTTGTACGTCGCCTTCTCGATGATCTCGTCGGTGCTGCCCGTGAGGAGTTTTTCCTCGAGTAACCCCTGAACCATGATTTTCAGTGCAATTTCGTGCAGTGCGTCGATGTTCGCGCCGGGTTTTACCGCGTCGATACACGCCAGTTGTGCAGCCAGCACGATGTCGTAGATGCGGCGTTGTACCGGGGAAAACGTACCGCTCACGGGAAATGTGCGCGTCACGTCGGATGCGTAGTAGTCGTATTCGCACCCTGCATCGATGAGCAGCAGCTCGCCCGCTTCCATGCGCCTGCGGTTGCTGTGGTAGTGCAGGATCGTCGCGTTGGCGCCTGATGCAACGATCGGCGCGTACGCGTATCGCTCGGAGCCGCCGCTGTAGAAGATGCTGCGGAGCTGCGCGTCGATCTCGTATTCGTACTTGCCGGGAGCCGCCATCCGCATCGCTGCAACGTGCGCGTCGCGCGTGATCGCCGCGGCCTTGCGCATGCTCGTCAGTTCCGCTTCGGACTTGATGAGCCGCAGGTCGTGCAGCGCGCTCGCTGGCTCGATGAGCTCGCTCGGCCACACCTTGTTCGTCCGGCGTCCTTTGCCGCGAATCGAATTGATCACGCGCAGGATGCGATCGTCGAACGAGCGATTTACTCCGAGCTCGTAATAAAGCCGATGGTGTCCGGTCAGATACTCGGCAATTTTCTCGTCGAGCTCTCCGGTGGTGTATGAGGCATCGACCCCGTACTTTTCCTTGGCTTCTTCGGGGCTGGGACGGGGACCATCGTAAACTTCGGTTTCCGGGTCGCGCTTGCGTACGAACAGGACAAACTTGTGGTCGGGATGCTTCGGCGAAACGACGAGGACTGCTCCAGGATCATCGAAGCCCGTCAGGTAATGGATGTCGGAGTGTTGACGGTACTCGTGGTGAACTCCGTTGTTCCGAAGAACCTCGGGCGGAGCGACCAAAACAAGTGCGCCGTCGAGGCGATCGAGCAGCGCTTTACGGCGATCGGCAAACACGTTCATGACCGTGCCACGTTAGCGCATCGACCCATCGTCGTGGGACGCGAGGTGGTCGCTCGAGCTTGTTCTGTCGTTGCACTGCTCTTCGTGGCGACGTTCTTGGTTGCGTGTCGTGATCGTCCTCGTCCGTGGGAGCAAACGGGTGAAGATGCGGCGCCGCCCTGGCCCACTGCATCGATCTCGAAACCGCTTCTTTCTCTGACGTTTGTTCAAGCTGCATCGTTGCCGCCGGAAGGTGGATCTGCAGGCCCGGTGATCGTCGATGATCCTCCCCTGCCCTTGCCTGTGCGAGTCGGCGGGCCATGGGTGCGCTGTTATGGCGACTTTCGTCTCGAAGGACCGCTGATGGCCGATCTCACGCGACTGGCGATGCTGTGCGGTCCAGCGAATGGAATGAAGCGGCTGTCGAAGAAAGCGGTTGAAGGCGACGTCGCAGAAGGTGGCCCTGCGCTGACGGCGCCGCTCGATGCAAAGAAGGGATTTTGTTATCGGGTGTTCGCTGTTGCCGAGCCGTCGGTGACGGACTTGGACGTCATCGTGCGTTCGAGTCGAGGCACATCGATTGCTCGAGATCACGGCGAGGATCGGTGGCCAATTGTCCAGCCAGACCGGCCTTTTTGCCCGCTTGCAAACGATGCGATGACCGTCGAGATCACCGCCCGGCACGGAACGGGTCGAGCGGCTGCGGAGGTTTGGATGCTCCGTGCGGTAATGCCTGATTGACGTTCGCGTCCGTTGTCGCTACTGAGCCGCACGAATGGGCGATACCGACGACACACCGCACAGGGACGAGCCGCCCGCGAGTGAGAAGCCCGAGGAACGGCGCCGCTTCGAGCGCGCGATCCCCGACATGCTCAAGCGCGCTGTCGAACGTGCTGTAGAAACAGGCGTCGGGAAGTTGAGCGAAGGGCCGGACGGTCTGCGGAACTTCGTGGGGGACATGAAGCTACCGAAAGAAGTGCTTCATTACCTGTACCAACAGATCGACGACACGAAGGCGGGCTTGTACCGAGTGGTTGCGAAGGAAATTCGCGACGCACTGGAGCACACGCAAATCGCCGACGAAGTCACGAAAGTGCTGACCAAACTTTCGTTTGAGATCAAAACAGAAATTCGTTTCGTGCCGAACGATGCACGAGCGAGTGACAAGCCGAAAACCGAAAACCACGAGGAAGCCGCGGACGCATCTGGCGAACAGAGCGAAGGCTCCGCGACGTCGTCTTCGACCGGTTTGCCGAAACCAACGGTTTCAGCGCAGGTTTCGATCAAGGACCGTGCAAAAGAAGAAGCACGGCGCGAGCGTAAGAGACGCGAGGGTACGTGACGACGAAGAAGCCGAAGACGGGTGGTGAAATCGATTCGTATTGCACGAAGTGCAAGCTCGATCTGACGCACCGGATCATCGCCATGGTCGGCGATGACGTGAAGAAGGTCGAGTGCAAGACGTGTGCATCGCACCATCTCTACCGCCGACCGAAGAGCGAGAAGCTGATCGCTGTCGCACCGAAGGCGAAAGCGGTTTCGACCAAGCGTGAAACCTCGGGCTCGGGTGAAGAGCGCGAACGTCGTCCTACGAGCGCCAAAGCTGCTGCGGCGGCAAAACTCGAACGCGATCAAACTTCGATGTGGGAACACTCCATCGCGGGACAACCGGTGGGCGCGTTCAAGCCTTATCGCATCACGCTGACGCTTGGCACTGGAGAGCTGGTGCGACATCCCAAGTTTGGTGATGGTGTCGTCGCGCGAGTGATCGATCGTGGAAAGGTCGAGATCCTTTTCCAAGACGGGCCGAAGACGATGGCGCACGGCCAAGTCGTCTAGCGTTTTCGTTCCAGTTCAAACGATCGAAACTTGGGTGGCGTAAGATGATTGCGCTACCCTTCCGACCCCGTGGCAGACGAACCGAAGCCCGCCGTGGCAATCCAGAAGAAGCGGCGCTGGCCGCGACGTGTGGCCATTGGCCTTGGCATCATGGTCGCCGGTATTGGCGGGGTTTGGTGGGGAATCCACAACATCCCCGGGTTTGGCCCGGCCATCACGGACGGCGTTCGTGCAGTGCTCGGGCCCGGTGCCATCGCGTGGATCGAAGACACGGCGTACGGCATTCAAGATCAGATCAACGTGTGGCGTCACAGCGATGATGCGCCTCGCACGTTCTGGGAAGTCCCCTCGAGCGCTCAGCCCGTAGCTGCATCAGAAACACCTCCAACGAGCGCTCCTGCTGCCGAAGCAAGCGATGCAGGCACCGACGGCGAAGCGGTTGCAAAAAGCTTTCCTCCGCCGCGTTTCGAGCCGCCCTTCCCCGGTGTCGCCACGCCAGATGATGGCGTGTGGATCGATGCTCCCGAAGGTCGTCGTGGAGATGAGCCTGCAGTGCTCGTGAAGAGCATCGTGCATCCGGACAAGAAGCGTCCGTTTGCTGCAGTGGCCGTGGTCGCGATGGACTTGTCGCGAATCGGTTTGCATCTCGTCGCAGGAGTAAATGAACCGCAGTCGGAGAAGATCCCGGCGGCGGAGCGCCCAGGGCTCATTCCTGCGGTGGAGCAGCCAAATCTGATCGCGGTGTTCAACGGCGGATTCAAAGCGCTGCACGGTCAATACGGGATGATGCTCGGCGGTAAGGCGTTTCTACCGCCGCGCGACATTGCGTGCACGGTGGGTCTGTATCGGGATGGATCGCTGCGCATTCGAACGTGGCCGAACATCTCCGGCACGCAGAGCGACATGGTTGCATACCGACAAACCCCGCCGTGCCTGGTCGAACAAGGGGTACTGAATGACAAACTCACCGAGTCGACCAAAAATTGGGGAGCGACCGTGAGTGGCGAGACGATCATTCGTCGGTCGTCGATCGGCGTGGATGCGTCAGGAAAAGTCTTGTTTTACGCGCTGGGTGAAGCCGTGAGCGCGCAAGCGTTGGCAAAGGCGATGCAAGCGGTTGGTGCACGTGATGCGGCGCAGCTCGACGTGAACTACGCGTATCCGCGGTTCTTGTTTTTCGATCATCCGCCGGCTGCAGAACGAAAAGCGGTGATGTCACTCGTGCCGCATGTGGACTATCGGACGAGCGACTACGTGCGTGATGCGTCGCCGCGGGACTTCTTCTACGTGGTTCGTTCGAGTCCGTAACGTTGGTGCACAAACGAAGAGAGGCGCGAATCTCGCGCCCCCCTCTATTCGACATGTAGCGAGTACGTCACGCCTTGGGACGCGCGATGTTCTCTACGAGATCGACCGCCCAAACAGGTCCGCCTGGAGCAGGATCACCACCAGGCGGCCCGGCGCTCACTTCCACACGAGCTGGGCCGACTGCACGGATGTAGACGCGTTGACCGACGGCACCTGCACCGAGTTTGCAGATCGCAATCTCGACGCGCGGATCGTCCGCTGCGACTTCGCCATCATCTTCCGCACGCATGTGGAGGATCTCGACGTTGGGCTTGGTGCATGCGCCCATCTCACGCCACACGTCGTAATCGACCGTCGGATCCAGGACGTCGGCAAGCTGGCCGTGACGGTTACGACCGACACGGTAGCGGAATGTGTCGCGTTTCTCGGCTCGAAGCGTTGCTCCGATCCGTTCGAAGCGCATCGCGAGCGCTCCCAACGCGCACGCAGTTTTGACTGTCGGAGCACCGAGGTTGAGTTTGTCAGGTTCGATGAAGCGATGAATTTTCACGTTCCGCGGCAAACTCTGCGTGAGTTTGTCAAAGAACACCGGATGCATGCTCATGCGCCCGCCGAGCATCACGCGCAAACCTTCGTAAGGATCAGGGCCGCGACCGACCTTCTCGAGTGCCTTCTCCAAGCCCGCGCAAATGATCGCCACACCTTGCGAGAACCACGAGTCGATCGCCGACGTGATCGACTCGCGATCGATATCGAGCTGCAGATCGAACGAGTCGCCGTCTTGCGTGGCGAGACGCACGGACCTGGGCAGTCGCATGTCGCCTCCTTCGAGCAGCGGACGAATCGCTTCCTTGAGCAACTCGGCGTTCGCACGGGCCCAGGGTGTTGGAGTCAAGAGGTGCTCGAGGACTGTGGAAACAGGCTCGTCTGCTGGCCGATCGAACGGCACACGCCCATGAAGCGCTTGCTGCCCTGCCGAGATGTAAACGCGATACGCAAGCCGATGCAGGAGCCGTTCGCCACCGAGCCACGGAATGCTCGTGGGCTCGAGGTACTCGATCATTCGATCGTATCCACCCTCCATCTGTTCGTCGGGTTTGGCATTCCGGAACAGACCGAACGCGATGCCTGTCTCGCTCGCGCCGGCGTCGATCGCACAGAACGGAACGGGATCGGGCTTGGGAGCGATGGCAAATGCGCGGAACGCATGCGCGACGAAAGGAATGGTCGCCGGGCCTGCGTCGAGCACGGTGAGCCCATCGAGGTCGTGATACTCGAGCATGCCCGCAGGCAAGCTGCGGTAGATGCCGCGACGAACCGCTACGAGCGCGCTCTTGCGACGATCTTGAGACCACCCCGACGGCATCGCGACGAGATAACGAGTGTGGATGCCTCGCGTCCGATGGTTGACGTTCAGACCGATGTAATACGCGTACAGCTCGATCGGATCGAAGGGATCATGCGCGCCGATGCCTTCTTCATCAATGATCGGCGGAGCCGGCTTCTTCAGCACTTCCTGCGTTTCCGGATCCCCTCGCCCGCGCACCGCGATCTTCTCCTTCTGATCGACGCGCTCACGCAACAACGGAAGGTTGTTGAGCGTCGCTGCGGCGATGGAGATCGCGTCGTCACCACCTCGCTTGCGAGCGTGGCGAGCTGCATGCGCAACGGTGACTTCGCCCCAACGCGTCATCGGCAAGATCACGCGATCACGCCAAGCTTTGAGTGTGCGCGCGAGTTGATCGAAGTGGATCTCGCTCGGGTTCTCGTAGTCGGCAGAAACGACGGGCGGCGAAGTGGCGCCGATACGTACGAGCTCGGGGTTGCTGCGTTCGCTGCGTAGCGCAACGACGGTGGAACTCGCGCCGAGATCGATGGCGACCCACGCCTTGAGTGTGTCGAGTTTTGGATCGCGGCGGCGGATCTCGGGCGGCACGGCATCTTTGTCCGTGCGTCCGATGCGTCGATGCATGCCGACGACTTTGCCTTGTCGCAGGATCGCGATGGAGGTTTGTCCGATGTATCGCGCGCCGGTCCACAACCCACCGGTCGAGTCCGTGAGCAGATGACCTTTCACGCTCGGCAGATTCGCGACGACCTGCGGGAACAGATCCGCCAGGTGATCACTCGTCACTGCACCGTCATAGCGTTCGATCTTGATCGCCGGGCTGTAATAGTCCTGCGCGCCAGCGCCGTAGATCCTTGGTGTCGTTTGAATGAGCTTCAGATACGGGACCGGCGCGGTGTGTTCGTCGAGGCGAAACTCTTGGAACAGCTTCGCTTGGCCGATCTGATTTTCCATCTCGGGCCCGACACGAGGCACGCTCGAGTTCATCTCGGTGCCGAAGTAGAAGAACTTCGTTGGTGCACCGCCGGTGAACGCAGCGATACGCACTTCGATGAACGACGCTTGCCCCGAAGGCAGCGGCGGAAGTGGGATCGTGTAATCGAGGACCAGAGTCGTAGACCAAGGCTGGTCGAATAGACGTGATTCCCAGCGAGTGGCCAGCGTGGGAAAGCCCCGCCCCTCGAGCGTGATGAGGTTCTCGGCTTCGCGAATGTGGGCGTCGTCGATCGACAGCTCGTAGAGCGCCATACGCGGCCGACGTTAGCACGAAGAGACCACCTGTCGGGCAAGGCCTGATTGATGCTTCGGGTTCGTTCCTCTGGTTCGCGTGTCTCGAGGGGTTTGATCACAAAGGCACGACAGGCCTCTGGGAATGACCCAGGGACCCGTGGTAAGATGGTGGCGTGTTGGATTCTTTCCGCTTAGCGCGAGCGAAGCCCCGATGAGCCTAACTCCCGGCCAAGTCATCGACGACAAGTACCAAATCCTCCGCTTGCTCGGCACGGGTGGAATGGGTGCGGTCTACGAAGGCGAAAACGTACGCATCAAGCGTAAAGTCGCGATCAAGGTGCTGCATGCCAGCGTCTCGAGTTCCGGCGACAACGTGGCCCGGTTCGAACGCGAAGCGCAGGCCGCGGGTCGCATCGGATCCGAGCACATCTGCGAAGTTCTCGACCTAGGCGCGTTGCCAGATAGCTCGCGCTACATGGTGATGGAGTATCTCGACGGCGAGACGCTCAGCCAACGCATCAAGAAAAACGGACGCCTCACGCCAGCACAGGGCATTCCGCTCATGGTGCAGGTGCTCGATGCTCTTGGCGCAGCACATGCAGCGGGCATCATTCACCGCGACTTGAAGCCCGACAACATCTTCATTCTGCCAAACAAGGCAGGACGAACCGACTTCATCAAGATCCTCGACTTCGGCGTGTCGAAGTTCTCGCAGCTCAGTGGCGAAGAGATGAACGTGACGCGTGCTGG
>CAZETM010000074.1:0-22591 GCA_964514885.1 uncultured Polyangium sp.
CGCGGCGTTGGGCTCCGTGATCATGCTGGGACTCGCGGCGTTTTTGCTCTTCGGCATGGTGCGCCGTTTGCTCAAGATCCAAGGCACAACGTCATCACTCGCAACGTTGCTCGCCACGCTCGCGACCTTGATGGCCACGCTGTCTCCATCGTGGCAATCCGAAGCAACCGTGGGTGGTGGCGCGATGGTTGCCATCGCTTTGTCGCTCGCGGCGTTGACCGTCGCGACGCGTGAATTCGGCTCGCAAACCAACAGGCCCCTTCGTCTGTACGACGGAGTGACGTTCGGTGCGCTGCTCGGTGCAACCGCAGCAGAAAGCCCACCAGCAGCCGTGGCGGCACTCGTCGCAGTTGTGACGGGGTTTGCTGCGGAACGTATGCCGTTTTTCCGTGGAACTCAAAAGGTTTCCTCGTGGTTGCCATCGCGAAGGTTCGTCCTGGCCGGGTTTGTCTCGGCGCTGATCGTCGCATCGCTGCTGCTCGTGCCGCTCGCCGTGCGTCCGCTGGCTCCACGCGCTTTCGCAGATGTCGGTCGAGCGTTATCCACCACGGATCTGACAGGGTTCGATGTTGCCGGTCCGCGTCTGACGAGCCTCGCAGCATGGGCACGCGAAGTGGGTTTGGTGTCGCTGGGCATCGCAGTCGTTGGAGCTGCAACGTCTTTGATTTTGCCGAACGCCAGGAAGCTCGTGGCGCCGCTGGTAGCATTCGTTCTGCTCGATACGCTGATGCCAGCACGTGCGTTCAGTGCGCTCTACATCGACACGATGACGCCGCTACGTGCGCTCGCGGTCGCAGCGATCGCGGCGAGTTCGGCGCTCGGCGTAGCAACGGTGACGCGTAAGCTGATCGATCTGAAGCTACCGTTGGCGAAGAGTGGCGCAGTGCTGATCGTGGCGTTTCACGTGACGCTCGTGGCGCTGTCGTCGGAAGAAGCTGGCTACGTCGCGGATCGAAGCAAGCAGACGGCTGCGGAAGAGTGGACCGACAGTGCGATCGGAACTCTCGAGCCGAGCAGTGCGGTTCTCGTTCGTTCCCCCGCCATTGCGTATCGTTTGTGGTCGGCGCGTGTGTTGCGAGGCGAGCGGCCGGATGTGCTCATCGTTCCGGAGCGCTTGCTGCATCGCGGACGTGTGGCGTTTAGTCTTC
This sequence comes from uncultured Polyangium sp., assembly GCA_964514885.1. Taxonomy (GTDB): domain Bacteria; phylum Myxococcota_A; class Polyangia; order Polyangiales; family Polyangiaceae; genus Polyangium. Next base: position 1,149 of record CAZETM010000074.1, read on the forward strand.
TTGCAGAGGAGCCCGAGGTCGAACCGCTGCTCCGTGACTACGCGATCGCTGGAGAGCCGACGGAGTATTCGTTGTCGCGTCTTGCTGACGTGAGGCCGCTGCACGTGGAGTTCGATCGTCGGTGGTCAAAGCGACTCGTGACGCACATGGTCGTCGATGGCTGCTGGCTCGAGTACGCACCTCAGCCGCTAGGTCAGTCTGATCGAAAGCTGTCGACAACCGCTTCGCTGAAGCCGATCAAGCGTGTGATGGAAGCGATTGCCGCGCCGCTCGTGCCCGATGCGGCAACTGCGGGCATCGTCTCGGGCTCGCTGCGTGATCAAAGCACCGTGCTCGCGCTGCTTGGTGAGTACGACGCAGCTCAAGCGTACTTGGATGAAGTTGGTCATCTGCCGACGTCGGATCTGGGGATGCTGTCACCATCGATCAAGCATGCGTTCTTGGCGAAGGCGATGGTGATTGCCGCGAACGTGCGCTCGCCGCGGAAGCCAGGAACATCGGCGCGCCTCACCCCCTAACCCCTCTCCAACTCCGCTTCGCTCCGTGGAGAGGGGAGACAGATCGGATCGAGCGCCTTTCCCCTTCTCCACGAAGGGGCGAAGCCCCGAAGTTGGAGAGGGGGTTAGGGGGTGAGGGGAGCTTCTTTCGGATTGCGTAGCGCTCGCACGCGTTTCTCGAAGTGACGTCGATCGTCTTCGGCCATCGCACGTCCACCAAACCGCGACTCGATGTAGACCTTCGTCAGGTCGAGGATCTCATGCGCGAGCGGGTGCGACATCGAGTTGAGCATCTCGGCGTGCTTGAGCGGCGGAGTGCCTGGTGATCGCGCGATGCCACGCACGTTCATGGCGACGTCGAGTGATTCGTAGAGCGCGGTAGCGAGGATCGCGCTCGGTGATCGTGCATCACCGGGTTTGATCGCTCCCATGGCTTGGAGCTTGCGGCGTCGGAAGTAGAAGAACAAACCTGCCGCCGTCACGATGACGACGCCAACGACGAGCACGCCTCGACGATTGCGCGCAGGTGACGCGTTGGGTGCGCTCGGGTCTCCGCGTCGAAACTTTCTGAAGCTGTTGAAGAGGCTGAGCTGCTGACTCAAGTCGTAACTGACGACGTGCCTGTCCCACCGTTGACTGGTGGCTTCGATGAGGTCGCGCAGATAAGCCCACATGCCGACGATCTCGCTTTTGGGCGCGGCATCGGCAGGCGGCGTGGGATCGAACGTGAGCCAACCGTAACCATCGATGAACGCCTCGACCCACGAGTGCGCATCGCCTTGGCGTACCGCGTAAAACTTACCGAAACGGTTGTAAGTTCCGCCGACGAACCCCGTGACGTTGCGCGTGGGCACATCGAGCGTGCGCAACATGATGGACATCGCCGTCGAGTAGAACTCGCAGTGGCCGCGCTTCGATTCGAACAAGAAGTGATCGAGTGGGTTGGGATCTTTGCCGGACGGTGACCCGAGGTCGTAGCGATAGTCCGTGCGCAAATGACTCTCGATCGCTTGAGCTTTCTCGAGCGGAGTATGCGCGTCCTTCGCCCATGTCGAGGCCAGGGTGCGCAGGCGGTCGGTTGTGTTCTGCGGGAGCGTCAGGTAGTGCCAGCGATCGGCATTCGCGAGGCGTCGGAACGCTGGAGCATTCTTACGCGATAGGAACATCTCGTACTTGATGCCGCGATCGTCGACTGGCTGATAACGGTACTCGCCCTCGGGTCCGCGAAACACGCTCGCTTGCGATTCGGGTGCGACGGTCGTGCGTCCTTTGACGCGTAGACCTCGTGCGTGCGGATGGATGAACAACACGGGCGGATCGATCGGATCGAGGTCGATACGCATGACCGGATCGAACTTGGAATCGGGCCAGTGGTCGTCGATCGGGATGATGAACGCTTCCATTTCGGCGGCACGTTTCCAGTTCTCGCTCTGGGTCCACGTGCGTCCGTCGTAGGTATCGAGCGCTGTTCCACGCAGATGCAGCGGGATGCGCGCTGGTGGTGGATCGGGCATGTCGGGCATCTCGATGCGCATGACGAGCGTCGGGTCACTGCGCAATACGCCGACTTCACCCAGGTCCACTCGTCCGGAAAAACCAACGAAACGTCCCGTGTGCCCGCGGTTGAGAAGCAGCAGAGACAAACCAACGCGCGGGAACAGAATGAACAGCAGTCCGGTGAAGACGATGATGGGGATCGACAACAGACAGGTGACCCCGAGGAACGTTCGTCCAACGACGCGTCGCGAGCGCAAGATGCGCGGCACGTCCACGGGCAAACCCGTGCGATCACGTGCGCCTTGACGATAGTTGCCCTCGACCTCGCGACGAAGGTGACTCAGCACGAGCGCGCCAGGCGCGACGATGAGCACACCGAGGAAACAAAGGCCGTAGCCAAGTCCTCCACCGAGCACCGTGCCTGAGATGAGATGCAGCAGCGCCAGCACGATGACTTGTTGATCGTGCGCGGCACCTTTGCGTGTCGCGAGCCGGATGATTTGCAGCGCAGCCGCGAACTCGATGACGACGTCGAGCACGTTGGCGTTCACGTCGAAGAGTAGGCGCCCGATTTGCAGCACGAGCACCGCGATGACCGTGATGGAATCGAAGTGCTTGAGCGCCGGGTACTTCTCCCACATGTCCCGAACGATCAGGGCAAACGCGAGACCCACGAGCAGCGAGCCACTCACCCACGTGCCGAACTGACCACTCGTAAGAAGCGCAAGGATACCGAGCACCGCGAGCGCATCGGTCATGATGCGATGGACGAGCCCGAACCTCATGATGACGCTCTCCCTCGATCCGAGTTTGTCTTGGACGACTTCTGCTTGTCGGTCTCTTTGGGGCTTCCTTCATCGACGGCATCGAGCAGCGCGAGAAAGCGCAGAATGCGGTCGGCACCGACGTTGCGATCCCCGCGGCTTTCTTCACCACGCGTCGTGCGGACCAAGACTCCGTCGCCGCGTTTGATGTGTGCAACGGCGCGCGATGCAACTTCGCGAATGCGTTTCTCGAACAGTTGCGAGAATTGATCACCCGCGTCTTTGGGTCGCACGGTGTCGACGACGAGACGCGTGTCAGGTCTCGTTTCGCGTGCACGCTCGCGCAGGACGGTTTGTCCGAGGATGGCACTCTTGCGCCAGTAGATGTCGCGCGGATCGTCGCCATCGCGCATGGGACGAAGGCAATACGTCTCGTCGCTCGTGCCACGTCCCGACGTTCCTACGCCGCCCACCATGCGTCCGCGTTCTTCGGGTGGAAGGCGAACGGGATCGACGGCGGGATAGATGACGAGTTCGCCTTCGGACGTGACTTCACGTGACTTCTCGAAGAGCCCGAACGGAAAACGCGTGGCGATGCGGAAGCCTGTATGTCGGTCCCGGCCACGTCGTGCAGGAGTGCGTCTGTAGGCGGCGACTTGCGCGCTCGAAGGGCTGATCTTGAGGAAGAAGCACCGTTTGTCCGCGGGTTGCCCGGCGCGGAGGTCTTCCACTTCGATGGCGTACGAAGGGACGCTTTTCTTGTGGTTGTAGACCTCGATCTCGACCAGATGCGCGCGGCCCACTTGCGCACGCGTCGGCAAACGCCTGGTCACGGTCAGATCACGTAGCGACAGCTCGCTCATCACGCCGGAGACGAGCATGAGCGACACGAGCATTCCGAGCAGCAGATAGAGCAGATTGTTGCCGGTGTTGATCGCGGCAAACCCGACGCCAAGTGTTATGCCGACGTAATATTTTCCTTCACGCGTGAACTTTAATTTACGCGGCGCTTTCCACGTGAAGACCGACTTCAGGAAGCGGAGGATCCACGGACGTTTCGCCTCCGTAGGATCCAACTTCGGCGGCTCGGGCGTAGGAGCGGGCGGCGGTTGGCGAGGTGGTACTGCGCGTCGTACGGGACTGCCGACGCGCTGGGCGACGGCTTCGACCTGCGACCCATCCGCTGCCATTCACGCCTCGTTTCAGAGCGGGACCGGCACCCGCGCAACAATGTCTCGGATCGCGTTCTCGCACTCGTCACGGCTCGGCATATAGCCCTCCGCATGCGCTGCGAGACGAATGCGGTGCGCCAATACTGGCACCGTGAGGTCATGAATGTCGTCGGCGATGCAGTAGGCACGCCCGTTGAGCATCGCGCGGGCCCGAGCAGCTCGCGCCAGGCTTATCCCTGCGCGAGGTGAAGCGCCGAGCGACAGAGTCGGACTCGCACGCGTCGCGGCAAGCACCGCTTGCAGATACGTCGCCAAGGCTGCATCGAGATCCACCTTGTCGACTTCGCGTTGCAGCGCCGAGAGCTGCTCCGGATCGAGGATCTGCTTGACGCCGCGAATGCGATCGCCGTCGCCTCCTTGGGCAAACAGCCGCATCTCGACGTGCGCCGGCGGGTATCCAAGACGAATACGCACCATGAACCGATCGAGCTGCGATTCGGGCAGCGGGAACGTTCCTGCAAAGTCTTGAGGGTTCTGCGTCGCAAGAACGAAAAATGGTTCGGGAAGGTTTGTCGTGGTTCCATCCACCGACACCTGTCCTTCGTTCATCGCTTCGAGCAGCGCCGACTGCGTACGTGGACTGGCGCGGTTGATTTCGTCCGCGAGCAGCACGTTGGCGAAAATCGGACCTTGTCGGAACTGGAATTGACCCGACTTCTGGTCGTAAACGCTCACGCCGAGCACGTCACTCGGCAAGAGATCACTCGTGAACTGCACGCGGCGGAGCTCACCACCGACAGCTTTGGAGAGAGCACGGGCGAGTGTCGTTTTGCCTACGCCAGGGACGTCCTCGATGAGCACATGGCCTCGACCCAGAAGCGCGATGAGCGCGAGCTCAACCGCATCGGGTTTTCCTTCGAGGGCAGTTTCTACCGAGGAGCGGAGCTCCTGGAGCACAGGCGTTGACTCCCGCGCGATCGAGAGCGCCGACGTCATCGCGGACGATGCTAGCACGGGCCCACGCGCTGCCCGCGCAACATCGTGAAATTTATCCGATCACGGCAGTCTGCGCGGTGAATCTGGATTTTATCGAAACCAACCGACACACGATTGACCTGCCGAGAAATGGCCCACTCCCAGACCCGGATGTATGCTCCGCCGTCCTCCGAACCCTGTCCTCAAGGACTCATTTTCGAGCAACGAAGTGGAGCAAATCGTTTCGTCGTCAGGTAGCGCCAATGGATCCGGTGCGGCAACGGCTTCGGCCGACGCAGAGGCTGCGCTCGAATCCACTCCGATCCAGGCGCCTGTATCGGAATCGGCGCCGATCCTTCCTCCCTCGCGTGAAGGCAGCCTGCTTTGGCGCATCCGCGGGATGATCCGGACCATTCGCCCGCATCAGTGGGTGAAGAATTTGTTTGTCCTGGCACCGGTCGTCTTTGCCAAACACCTCACGCACCCGTCGATCATCAAGAGCGCGATTGGTGCCTTCGGCGTTTTCTGTTTGCTCGCCGGAGCCGTCTACACGCTGAACGACCTCGTCGACGAGAAGGCGGACAAGGTTCATCCGGTCAAACGGTTCCGCCCCATCGCGAGTGGTCAAGTGCCCGTACCGCTGGCGAAAGTCATGCTCGCGGTGCTCGTCGTGGTTGCGTTGGGTGGCGCGACGCTGGGACCTGCAAAGTTCGTCGCGGTCGCCGCGGCCTACTTCGTGCTGAACCTCGCGTATTCGTTTGGCCTCAAAAAGATTGCCTACGTCGACGTCGGTTGCATCGCGCTTGGGTTTGTCCTGCGCGTGCTCGCCGGTGGATTCGCTACGGGCACACCGATTTCCGGCTACATGGTCGGGTGCACTGCGCTGCTCGCGCTCTTCCTCGGTTTCGGCAAACGCCGTCACGAACTGGCTGGAGCCAACGCAAGCAAGCAACGCGCAGCGCTCGAAGCGTACTCGCCGCAGGTACTCACGTTCGCTCTTGCTGCAACGGGCATCGCTACAATCGCGACGTACTTCGCGTACACGCTCGATCACGCCACGCAGCGGTTCTTCCAAAACCCCTACTTGTGGGCCACGACCATTCACCCTCTCTTTGGGGTCATACGATTTTTGCAGCTCGTCGTGAGTCGACCCAAAGCCGAGAGCCCGACGCAGGAAATCCTGCGTGACGTGCCGTTCATGATGAACCTCGTCTTGTGGGTCATCGAAGTGGTGTTCATCGTCTACCGCCTGAGGCCGTCCTGATGGGCGCTGAGCCTGAAAAAGCAGCGGATCCTTCCAAGGCGATGCCCGAAAAGAGCGACGCCTGGACCGACCTCGGGCTCACGCTTCCGATCTTTCTTCTCTATCACTTGGGCGTCGTTTTTTTGCCTGTGCGCAACGCGGCCGATCCAGTGACTGCGGAGCTTAGTGCCCTCGCTCAACACAGCTTGCTCTCGTACGCGGGCCTCACGCTCGCCGTCGGTGTTGCGTTCGTCGTCGTGCTGGCTGCGACGGGAAAGAAACGCGCGCTCGAAGGAAAACGGTTTGTCCTGATCGCAGTCGAAGGAACGCTCTACGCGATCCTCATGCGGTTTGTCGCGTCGTACGTGGTCGGATCGTTGACGCTTGGTCCGAGCATTCAAACGCGCAGTGTGTTCTCGGGCGTCATCATGTCGATGGGCGCAGGGTTTTACGAAGAGATCGCCTTCCGCGTAGGATTGTTCGGCCTCGGAGCATTGCTGCTCAAAGCGATCTTCTCGCCAGGCATGCGACGGTTTGTCCTGACGTGCGTGTGGGCCGTCGTCGCTGCGGTTGCGTTCTCTGCGTGGCACTACGTCGGCTCGCTCGGCGATGCCTTCGACATGCAGTCCTTCGTGTTCCGCGCAGTCTGCGGTCTCGCGCTCACGGCCATCTTCGTGTTCCGCGGTTTCGCGCCTGCAGTGTGGACACATGCGCTTTACGACGTGTGGGCGATGGTTCTTCACGGTTGAACCATCCAGGACGTGTGGCGCGTGTCTGCCGCGCTTACGTGCCGATCGGCGGTGGTCATCTGCATCGAGCGATCGTGAGTTGCTCGCGTTGAAGATGTTGCCGCGACGGCGTGGGCGTGCTTTCACGGATCTGTGACGCTTGACCAAGATCTCGCTAATCTGCCGCAGCCTCTGCTCGCACGTTTGTCTGTACGAGGCTTCGATTCGCAGCGCCTTTTGCAGTGGGCTGCTTCCGTCGGTCACGATCGTGACGCGCGTAATCGCTACGCGCCGGGCACGGTCACGCCGCCACAGCCGGATGATGTCGTTGACCTGCCGGCTGCCGGATCACCCGAGCATGCGAAGTACGAAACGCTTGGTCGGGAAGCGCTTTCGCGAGGTGAAGTTGCGTTGTGTGTGCTTGCCGGAGGCATGGCGACACGCATGGGCGGCGTCGTCAAAGCGCTCGTCGAAGCACTTGATGGCAAGACGTTTCTCGACATGCGTTTGCTCGAGATGGACGCAGTGCAGCGGCAACTGGGAGCGATTCCGCCGTTGTGGTTGATGACGAGTGAAGCGACGGATGGTCCGATTCGCGAAGCGCTGGCAGCTCGAACTCATGCTGGGGACGTGGCGACGTTCGAGCAGTTCGTGTCGTTGCGCCTGACGCAGGATGGGAATCTTTTTCGCGACGAAGATGGCGAGCCGAGCGTGTATGCGACGGGTCATGGCGACTTGCCGGACGCGCTTCGTGCGAGTGGACTGCTCGATAAGTTTGTCGCAGCGGGAGGCAAGACGGTTTGGATTGCCAACCTCGACAATCTTGGTGCGACGGTCGATAGGGCGGTGCTTGGTTTTCATCTCGCGCATGGCGGACCGCTCACGGTCGAGGTCGTGAGTAAAGTCGGCACGGACAAAGGCGGCGGTCCGGTGCGTTTGAACGGGCGCAGGATCATCGCGGAGGAAGTGCGATTGCCGGTGGAATTCGATCCGGCGACGATGCCCGTGTTCAGCACGAATACGTTTCTCGTTCGAGCTGCGGATATGAAGTCGCTCGACATGAAGTGGACGTACGTCGAGGTCGAGAAAAAGGTTGGAGCACAAAAGGCTGTGCAGTTCGAGCGCATCGTCAACGAGATGACGACGGCGCTGGAGCCTGTGATGTTGCGTGTTCCGCGCGATGGCGTTGCGGCACGTTTTTTACCGGTGAAAGATGTGCCCGAGCTGGAGCGACGCCGACCCGAGATCGAAGCGATCGCGAAGGCTCGAGGCTTGATCACGTAACCAACTGATAGTTCGAGGGAGTGTCTGGAATTGCGTTTCGAGATCACCCACGAAGTCGATGCGCCGCTCGATGCTGTCGAGCTGGCTGTTCTTTCACCTGAACTTGGAGGGCTCATGGCCCGCGCGTTGGCTCCACTCATCGAGTCGATCGAGACGGTGGAGCATGTGATTGCGCGTGGTGAGTTTCGGCGAGTGTTGCGGTTTCAAGCGAACGCGCCTTTGGCGATGTTTCGCGGGCGCGATGTGGCGCGCGAGGCGATGAGTTGGGAGGAGACGAGCGTGTATCGGCTGTCCGATCATGCGTCGAACTGGTCGGTGGCGCCTCGGGAGCAGTATCGTCGTTATATGTGCTCATCCGGCACGTATCGGCTGGAGTCGGCGCCGGAGGGGCGAACGCGTCGTTGCGTGATTGGGGATATCGAGGTCAAGGCGGGCGTGCTATCTCGGATCATCGAGCGCATGGCGATAGCCGAGGTTCGCAAGACGTACGATGCCGAGGCCCAAACATTGCGCACGCTTTCGACGTTATGAAAAATCCTAAGCTCGTTGCGATTGGCGCTTTTGCTTCGACGGCCGTTTTGCTCGCGGCGCTTCCTGCATCTGCGCAGCCTTATGTACCGGCGCCTGGTCGGGCCATTGCGGGTGGCGATGATGCATCGAGCATTGCGTATAACCCAGCCAATCTAGCATTTTTGCCTGGCGCTGAATTGCGCTGGACGATGGCGTATCCACGCGGCACGGGGTTTGTCGGTGGAAACGCGGTGGACGCGGGGTTTTCCGTATTCGGATTGGCCACGGGTCTGCGTATTGATTGGCTCGATTTGACTACGCCTGGGCTCGATGCTTCGCAACGGTGGCTACGTTGGGGATTGGCTGCGAAGCTGGGCGAGACAAGTTCGTTTGGCACGACGATCGCGTGGTCGTTTTCGAATCGAAATGAGTTCAATGGTGCGTTTGGCGTGACGACCGCTTATACGTACCGGCCATTTTCGTGGGTGTCGATGTCGGCGATTGCGCGAGATTGGACGAATGCGTCGGGCCGAGCGTACGATGCGGGTTTGGTATTGCGGCCGTATAAAGGCAAGCGCTCGGTGGAATTGGGCGCCGAAGCGTCGCTGTTGGAAGTTAATGGGGAAGTGACGGCGCGCGCGACGATTGGATTCGATATTCCGAAGGTGGGACGACTTCGAGGAGAATTCTCGGCGCGCGATTTCGAGAATACGCCGGCGTATGCGGGAATGATCGGTTTGGATGTCAACTTCGACGTTTTGCAGGCTGGTGCAGGCGCGATGATTGGCAATGGCGATGCTGGGTTTTATGCCACGGCGGCGGTTCGGACGTTCCGCGAGCCTGGATTGCCGATGCCGAAGCGCGTGGCAAAAATCCGGATCGATTCGGTGCCCGGCGTCCGTAAGCACACGAAATTCCTGACGAAATTGTGGAAGTTGGCCGAGGACCCCGATGTCGCGGGGGTGGTATTGGAGTTGAAGGCGGAGCCGGCAAGCTCGCTGGCGCATGCGGAAGAGCTGGGTGACGCGATTCGGCGGCTTCGAGCGGCTGGGAAAAAGGTCATTTGCCATTTGGAGGATGCGGGCGGCCGGTCGCTTTATGTGTGCGCGCAAGCGGATCACATTGCGATGAATCCGGCGGGTGGGCTTCGTTTTGCGGGGCTTTCGTCGCAATACATGTATTATGGCGGAGCGCTCGAGAAGCTTGGGGTGCGTAGTGATTTCGTGCGCATAGCCGAGCACAAGTTGGCGGCCGAGCAATACACGCGCAAGGATTCGAGCGAAATTGGGCGGCAGGACCATCGGGAGCTTTTGGCAGAGCTCGAAGGCATTTACATGCGCGACGTGGGTGGCGGGCGAAAGATTGCCCTGTCGCAGTTGCGCAAAGTGATTGCGAAGGGCCCGTTCATTGCGCACGAGGCGCGTGCGGCGGGGCTCATCGATTCGCTCGCGTACCCCGACGAAATCGATCGGATGGTGGAAAATGTCGTGGGGAGCCCGGTGCGGGTGGTCCAGGAAAAACCCATTTCGGAGGCGCCCACGTATTGGGGATCGCCCGCGAAAATCGCGGTCATCTATTTGTCGGGTGACATGGTGGATGGGGAGAGCCAAACGATTCCTTTCGTAGGAATCAAGTTGGCCGGATCGTACACGATTGCGAAGGCGCTGCAGCAGGCGCGCGAAGATTCGACGATCAAAGCTGTAGTGTTTCGCATTGAAACGGGTGGCGGGTCGTCGCTGGCGGCGGATGTGATTTTGCGCGAGGCGCAGCTCACGGCGAAGAAAAAGCCGCTCATCGTTTCGATGGGTACGGCTGCGGCGAGCGGCGGATATTATGCATCGGTCGTGGGTGGCCCGATTTATGCGAATCGAGCGACGATTACGGGATCGATTGGTATTTTCTACGGCAAAGTCGATGTCGTGGGATTGCTTGGTAAACTGGGCATCGGTATCGAGCAATTCCGGTCGGCTCCGAAAGCGGATGCGGAAAGTTTCTATCGACCGTTCTCGGATGACGAGCGTCGCGACCTGGGCGTAAAGGTAAAGCAGTTCTACGATTTGTTCATTGCGCGTGTGGCGGAAGGGCGGCGAATGAAGCCCGAGGAGATTGATGCGGTCGCGCGAGGGCGTGTGTGGACGGGTGCGCAAGGAATGGATCGCAAGCTCGTGGACCATTTGGGCGGTTTGCGTGAGGCATTGGAGGCGGCGCGAAAGCAGGCAGGTTTGTCGGACGATGCGCCGATGGTCGAAATGCCCGAGGATGATGAAAGCTTGATTGGCGCGTTGGCGAAGTTGGTGGGCATTACGGCCGCGCCGCAGACGCCGATGGTAGGAATGTTGATTCCTCCGGCGCTGATGGACTTGGCGAAAGGTTTGTCGCCGTTGATGGTTTTTGATGGAGCCAAGCCAATGGCGCGCCTCGATTTGATGGGTGACATTTCTTTTGGCGGCCATTCGGCTGTCGTGGATGACGGCGACCGGTGACTACGGACATAGCTGTATCTGTATTGCATGCCGAGGACGCGCGCATCGCGGTGGACGATGTGGTCGCGATGGAAAAGCTCACCGTGCGTACGCGAGGGGATCGCGTTTTATGCGCGGGAGATGCGGATGTATTGCTGGCGGCATTGACTGGCGTGCCATTACGATCGCGGTCGAAGTCCGTGACGGAAGAGGACATGCCGGGCGAGGCGTCGGTGGTGGCGGGCGCGTTATTCGTGGCGGGGCACGACGCGGGCAAGCGCGAGCATTTGGATATCGTCGGTGCGGCACCGGTCGACCTTCCGTTGCCGGACGGGATGACGGTGCTCGATTACGTCACGTGGAGCGCGCGTTTGGCGGGACAATCACGAGGCGTGGCGCGAGATTTGGCGATATCGGCGATCGAGCGAGTGGGGTTGTTGGGGGCGCAAAAGCGCGAGCTGAAGACGCTGGATTTACCAATGCGTCGGGTGCTTTCGTTGGCGCATGCGATTTCGGCGGATCCTAAAGTGATCATTGTGGAATCGCCGCTCGGAGGATTGGAAGCGGGAGCGGCGGCATTCGTGATGAATGCGATATCGCGGGTGACGGACGGGCGTAAGGCGATATTTTCGGTGCGCAAGATGGAGCCGGGGACGCCGGAGGGGAATTTGGCGCTCGGGGCGACGGATGTGCTCGTGTTTGCGAGTGGCGCATTGATTATGGAAGCGACGCCGGAGGAGCTATTTGCGAGCGTGCGGGTGTATGGGTTGACGATTCGGAAGAATGCGGGGGCATTCCGTGAGGAGCTCGAGGCGCGGGGAATGGTGGTCAAAGGCGGCCCATTGCGAATGAGCGTGACGTTGTCGCAGGAGGCGTCGACGAAAGAGATCATGGCGGCATCGAGCCGAGCGCGCGCGCCGATTGTGGAGATGTTTCCGATTGTGGGTGGTGGGGTATAGGGGTTGCGGCTGGAGGTTGCGGGACTTGACGCGGCGTCAAGTCGCGTGTACGAAGCATGCGTCATGACGCCCGCCGAAGAAGCCGCCCTTGGGGACATTCGTGGCTATGCGGCGGCCAATCGGATTCGTCTCACTCAGCACGCGCGGAAGCGTATGGTGGAGCGTGGGACCAGATTCCACGAACTCCGGTCCATTCTGATGGCCGCGCCATCATGCTCGGCGTTGGCAACGACGGAGCGCTGGCGCGTTCATGGGGTCGACGAAGACGGCGATGCGCTCGAGGTCATTGTCGTCATTCAGGACGGTTTGATGATCATCACGTTGTTTGGATGAAGAGGACGATATGAAAAAATGCCCCGTTTGCGAAAAAGGAACGTTAAAATCCGCAGAGCAGACGCTCAACGATGAAGTGAATGGCCACGTATTCACGGCGATCGTCATGGGTGAGGCGTGCGACGCGTGCGGAGAAGGCATTGTGGATGGGCGGGACATCGAGCGGTTTGAGCTTGGTGTTGTCCGTGCGTTATTGGATGCCGGGGACGATTCGCCGGAAGTGTTTCATTTGGCACGAAAAACGTTGGGGCTCACTGCGGTTGACTTGGCGGGGATGCTGCGGGTTACCTCGGAAACGATTTCGCGTTGGGAAAACGGAAAGCACCCGATTGATTCCATGGCGCTGGCGATTTTGGCGTTGTTGGTTCGTGATGCATTGGGAGACTCAACCGCGACGCAGGATTCATTGCGAGCGCGTACGCTGGCAAAACCGCTGGCCAAGCGAGTGACGCTGAAGATTGCTTCATAGCCCTCTTCGGTGCCGTTTTGATGGGGCAATCAATCCCCCCACTTCCCCAACATGTGCGTCGACCCGTCGAACGCATTCACTTGCACCAGTCGCTTGAATCGGTTTTCATAACCGAACCCCACGTCCCACGTGGCAATCTTGTCGCGAATTGTCATCGTGGCATCCTGATGATTGCGTAGCCAATCCATCAGCTCGCGGTTTTGGTGTGCCGCGGCGAGCGCTTGATCTTGATTCTGAATGGCCCGCATCGATTCCGGAACCAAATAGGCGTCGAATGCCAGGATGCGTCCGTTTGCGCTTTTTCTTTCAATGAGCAAATCGTGGCACTTTTGTGAACCCAAGTCGTAAATGCTCGAGTACGTCAAATAGCCTGCGCTCTTGTGTGTCGTTGGAATTTCCATGCGGTAATCGACATCTGGCACATTGAGCGACATGCGGCCTTGTTTATTCGTCGTCGCGGTCATGCGCAACAGAGATGCCGCATGAGGATGGGATGGTTTGCATCCGCCATGGCGTGTGCACGTCTCGAAATGCGAAACGTTGATTTGGACTCCTGCAATCGGGGCGAGGGACAAATAATCGGAAACCGTCACAATGACTGCATTTCCAGAGCGTGGTCCCATTGATTCCGGCGTCAGGTTGGGCAAATTCGGACACGTTCGCGGTGGAATGGGAGGCGCAGGCGGAATCGTCAAAGGTGGCGCTGCGGCAACCTCCAACGGCGGCGGATCCGGAGGCGATGGTTTTGCGGCAACCGTCGTCGTTTGCGCAGTTGGCGCAGGTGCAGGGGCTATCGGCCCGGTCGACGTCGGCAACGGCGCGGGGACAATCGCCGGACCGGGGCCACATGCGGTGGCGAAGAGCGTAAGGCTAGCGAGAAGAATTGACGCACGCGTCATATGGGTAGAACGAACGTACACCAATCTCGGCGAGAGTGTGCGAGAGTTTTCTTGTTGAAAGGCCCCCGCTCAAGTATCTTGCTGCATCTTATGAGGACTCTTCTGCTTTGCGTGCTCGTCGGCATCGAGCCGATCGCGCGCGCCGATTGTGGAGATGTTTCCGATTGTGGGTGGCGGTTAGGTTTGACAGGAACTGCCGTCAGTCGTCGGCAAGCGTTCGAGCAAATTCATTGGGGGAGGGGTCTTCGCGTCGTTCCCATAAGCCGGCGACGACTACTTTCCGCTCGTTGCACCACATCAAGACGGCCAGCCGCAACCCACCACTTTTTCCGCAACCAGGATACATCCACCGCATTTTGAATATCTTCGCGCCATTGGGTGTTCCTCCCATAGGAGAGATATTGACGCCTTTTGCGGTGCATTCGCCGTGGGAATTGATGTAAAAGCAAATACTGTCTTGAAAAGAGCGCAAAAGTCCTCGATAATGCTGGCCGACTCGTTGACGATATTCACTGACGCTGCCCTGTGCGGATGGTTTGACCAGCCAAGTGATATCGCCGCGTTGAATATCCATTAGGGCCACGGCGTTGCGTCCGAACAGTCGCCACTGATTACATTGCTGAAAATATCGTCAGCGGGCTCGTGCAGCCAAGGATCGTCATCTCCGAGTTGTTGCAGCGCGAGATACATATCGATGGGCGCAGGTGCGGCGTTTCGTCCTCGACCTTTGCTGAAAGCCATCGCCCACCCGGGATTGGAATGAGAAAGATTCGAAACGCCCCGAGCGGAATGTTGCGCAATTACTTTTGCTATTCGCGCAGCTAATGCGCGACCGTAATCATCCAGGTAATGGTAGGTATCGAGCGGGCGGTCCAGCACAACTGGTTTTTCTAGGCCATCAACATCTTGATGCGCGATTTTGCCTTCTGCCAGCTCGCCAACGACCTGCTTGTAATCGTGCAAGACAGGACCGTTGTCCAAGGCGACGTAGGTCGCATCTGTAATGGTCGAGCCCGTGTCGCGCAGTGCAGCCAAATCCAGGTAGAACAACGCTTTATTGAGGTTGGTGATTTGCATGCGGCGACCCGGTGCTCCGTCAAGCAGCGCCACGATCGCTTCGATCACTCGCCCCTTTTTTTCCGCGTCTTCCATGGCCGACCCTACCGGCACTGAACATTCGCGCCCGTTAAGCATTCATACAGCCGCTCCTGGCAACTTGCAAGCCCTGTGTGAAATTTCTTGTTCCAGCCGCTTGCCGCTTTGGTGTGGGTTGGGGCGGACATTAGTGATTGCTGCTGCATCCGCAATTCGGTTACCCTCGCCTCATGCCCGACCCGTACCGCGCTCATGTGCCTTTTCAGGGCGGCTCGCGAGATGCGCCTTCGCCCCTTACGTTGACGGTTTCGCTGCTGCATCCTGCGGTCGAGCCGCTTTCGGACATCACCACGTATGCGGTGGCCAAAGTCCGTGCAGCAACCAATGCGGCCCAAGCAAACCGTCCGGTCGTATCCGCGGTGCTCGTGCTCGACGTGTCCGGATCGATGAATGGCGAGCCGATCACGCAAGTGTTGCATGCGGCGCGTCGTTTGGCTGAAATTCTCGACGATCGCGATCAGCTCGGGATCGTGACGTTCAGCGACGGGGCCAATACCGTGGCGTCGCTTGCGCCTCTTGGGCAACGTCGTCGTGAGCTGATCCAACAAATCAGTTCCATTACGACAAACGGTCGGACGAATATCGGTGGAGGGCTCGCGCAAGCCGCGCTGCTTTTTCCGCCCAGGCAAACCGGCGAGCGGCAGCTCGTGGTGCTCATGAGCGACGGGGCGCCGAACGTGGGAGCGACGACGCCCGAAGAATTGGGAGCGGCGGCGCGCCTGTTGAAAGCGCGTGACGTGGCCATTTCGACACTGGGTTTTGGCGCGCATCACAACGATGCGGTGCTCGGGGCGATTGCCGAGGGCGGCGGAGGTCGTTATCAATTCGTGATCGATCCGAAGATGTCGGAATCGAGCTTCATTCGTGCGCTCGGATCGCAAATCGACATGGTAGCTGAGCGAAATGCGTTGCTGCTCGCGCCTTCGGAGAATGTTGAAATCGTTCGGGTGCTCGATACCCCGCCCACTTCCTTTGGAGCGGGCGGATTGAAATTGAGTTTGCCCGATATGATGGGCGGGGACGAGCTTTGTTTCGTGGTCGAATTGAAATTGCGCGCTCCGCGTGATTCGACGCTCTTGCGCACATTAACTTGCAAGCTGACGGGGCATGTGGCGGGCACGTCGAATACATTCGAAACCGTGGCAGCGGTCGATACCCACGTGACGCTCGTGGCGGCCAAATCCACCGATCCAGTGGCGCATGCGGCCGTGACGTTGGCACGAGCGAGCGAGCTGCGGGCGAGAGCGCGAGCGTTTGGTGAGCGGGGGAGTTATTCGGACGCAGAACAGGTTTTACGCGACGCACAGCGGTTCATCGAGGAAACGCAGGGGTTTGTTAAGGGTGCGCCCGGGCCGCTCGACGATGCGTGGGAAGCGCTGGAAGACGACCTGACGCTCATGCGCAAGCGGCTCCAAAAAGACGAATTCGAAAAATACAAGAAAGCGTCTTTGGGTTATGGTGAATTTTCTTCGGCCGGAACGCGAGCGCGAAGTGAATTACCGTCACTGTCGCCGTCGAGCGAATTGCTATTCGCTCTCGCGAAGAAAAACGCATCCGTACCCAAAGCATTTTTGCTGGCGCTTTCTGGCCCGCGGGCGGGAGCACGTCATCCGCTCAATCGCCCCCGATTTTTGATCGGTCGCTCGATGGTCGTGGACCTCAATTTGCCTGATCCCAAAGTGAGCCGGCAGGCGGCGGCAATCGAATTTCTGGATGGCTCGTTTTGGCTCATCGACTTGGGGTCGACGAATGCGCCAACGCATAACGGAAGACCCGTGGCAAGATTGAAGCTCGAAGACGGACTGGTGTTCGAAATAGGAGAGAGTCAATTGCGATATGAAGAGGAATGAGTAACGCACCAGAATTGCCGTCATCAACACTTGATTTCAAGCCAGGGTTGATGTTGAATCGCGGCAGTTGCTGCGCAAACCAGGAGCTTGCCATGACCAGTCGAAACTTACCCTTTCATTCGCTTTCGTTGAGTTTGGTCGCCGCCATTTCCGTCGCAACGGTAATGTCGGGCGCGTCGTGTTCACCCACTGCGGGATCTTCGAGCACCAAAGGCGAAGCTGGAGCTGCAGGCGGCTCGGGTGGCGCGGGGGGATCGCATACAGGCGGAGGTGGCGACGGCGGCGGATTCATCAATCCCGGCAATGGGCCATTTGGTGATTTCCCCATGGCTCCGGTCGTCGAGGAAGGCCTTTCTGGCGGCATTGCCGATTTGTTCGACAAGACGCCCGGAATGGATACCGGTGGCCCGTGTTTGTCGGAACCACCCATGGATGCCATGGTTCCGCGCAACTGGACGCCGCTCTTTTTTGAATGGACTGCACCTGCAGACCTGAACGTATTCGAGCTGCGGCTCGAGGTGGACAATCAAATCTGGCCGCTCATCGTATATACGACGAAAACGTCCTATGCAATCGATCCGTCTGCTTGGAAAGGCCTCACCGACCATAGCGCTGGCCATGACGTGAAAGTGACCCTGCGCGGCGCGCGTGTCGAAGGTGAAACGCTCACGATGGGACCCTTTCTTGGCGCAACCGGCGCGGTGCACATTGCGCCCGTGGCCGCTCCAGGGTCCGTCGTGTATTGGACATCGACGGGAGGAACGTCATTCCAAGGGTTTACCATTGGCGATACGACGTCGAAAACCGTTTTGAGTCCCCCCATGGCCGGCCCGACGTCTTCAGGCGGAAATACAGGGTGCGTTTCGTGTCATACGTCGTCGCCCGACGGAAAACTCATCATTTACACGCGTGACGCCGACAATAACACTCGCGCCGTCGATGCTCGTTATGTAACCGGCGGCGTTGTCGGACCCGAAGTGATCTCGCCCAGCGCACTTGCGCTGCTGGGTCGTAATCGACAAATGGCCCCGGTGCTCACGCCTGCGCATTACGCTCCGAATGATGCCATTGCGATCACCGTGCTG
Source organism: uncultured Polyangium sp. (assembly GCA_964514885.1). Classification (GTDB taxonomy): domain Bacteria; phylum Myxococcota_A; class Polyangia; order Polyangiales; family Polyangiaceae; genus Polyangium. The sequence goes on from CAZETM010000074.1 coordinate 19,031, forward strand.
CAGGATCAAATCACGGGCCGATACGACCTGGCCTGGACCGACTTGCACGCGGCCGATATGAATGGCTGGGGACTTCTGGCACGTAATGGGGATCCGCGCCTCGTCGTCACGTCACCAAGCTGGCGACGCGATGGAGCGGCAATCGCCTATGTCTCTTCGCCCGCGGGTGGCGAAGGCGTCATTGCCAGCACGACACCAGCCGATTTGACGATGGACATCTACACCATTCCTTACAACAACCGTTCCGGTGGAGATGCCTCGCCACTGCCCGGCGCGAGCGATCCGGCATTGCGAGAATTCTATCCGGTGTATTCGCCGAATGATACGTTCTTAGCCTTCAATCGAACGGATCAGCCCGTGGATTCGTACGACGAGCCGACGGGTGAGTTGGTCATTGTGCCGGGCGCGGGAGGAATGGCCACGCGCCTTCGAGCAAACGATCCGCCCGCGTGTACGGGATTGAAAAGCCCGGGTTTGACGAATGCATGGGCGCGGTGGGCACCCAAAGCGGAAACGTGGGAGGGCCTCAAGTATTACTGGCTCGTGTATTCGTCCAAGCGACGTCAAGCTGCAGGCCTCATTCCGCAGCTTTACATTTCGGCGGTGGTGACCAAGGTCGATGGCAATACCGAAACGCTACAAGCCGAATACCCGGCCGTTTACGTGACCGCTCAAGATCCCACCGGAAACAACCACACGCCGGCGTGGGACTTCTTCGAGGTCGCGCAGATTCCGCCGAAGTAATTACCGGTCTTTACAGATCCTCGTACCCCTCCGGCGGCTCCAATTTCGCCACCTTCGCCGCTCCCTTGAACACATAATGCGAATAGCTGTACGGTCCGTCCGACCATACTAGGAAATCGCTTTCCATGGTGCCGGACGGAGCGCCATTGCACAATTCAGGCACCGAAAAAAGCGGTCCTTCCTGATACACCGGCGCAGACGCATCCACCTCTTCTTGCGCTTCCTCCATTGCTTCGAGCGCGCCGCGATGCCGATCCGCATCGAGTTCGTCCACCGGATAAAGCTCCCAATCGAGCTGCACGAGTTCCGGATGCGGAGGCTCGTCCGCGGATGCCTCGAAGGGCGGATGATCAATCGGCGGCAAACCTAGCTTGTCGATTACCTCGCGCAAACGCTCTTTTCGCTTGTCGGCCTCAGGCCCGGGCGTCCAAAACGCTCGCAGGACCGCCATGATGTCGTCCACGCTCGCCGGGCGCCATAACGAAGGATCACGCGACGCTGGCTCGAGGTTCTTGTCGTTCTGCCGCCGCAGCTCGAACGCGCGCGCGTGAGGCGCAAAGATGGGTAGATCGGCCAGCACATGGTCCAAGGTCCAATGCAGCCGAAGATCCACTTCACGAATATAACGGTGTTTGCCGAGAGCGCGCAATAACCGCTCGATTTCGTCGAGCGTGTGCGCGGAGAATGACCATGCGAGCATCATGGGGAAAACTCCGTCCGATTTACTTCTTGCACGACGTGCGCGCGCCTATCTTGGCCGCGCCGACGTCGACGACACACTTCGAGACACAAGCGTCGATCATGGGCGCTTTGGTCCCGACACACATTTTCTGACACGCGTCACGAAGCGCAACCTTCATGACCGGCCCTTCCTCGCCTTCACCACGTGCAACAGCCTTGAACGTGCCCGTTCCCGCCGTCACCTCGGTGGTGCACTCGACGGAGCGGCGACATCCAGACCCGACGGTGACGAGCGCGATGGCGAAACTTCCGATCAGGAACATCGAGCGAACCATGGGTGCAGAAGTGCACTGAAATGGAGCGGATGTCTAGGGGTTTTTCGGGGGTGGGAAAACATCGACGGCTGCAACGGTCATTGCATGAACATTCGGTGTGCCCACGCCCTTGCCCACCAAGACCATTGCCCTCGTTTGCGATACGACGGCAGGGTATTCCACGTGTGCAACGCCTCTGCAATGGCTTCCTTCGCGCCCGACGCATTGCCCGCTTTCTGGCGGGTATCCGCGAGCAGCACATATCCTTGAATCGAGGACGAATTTGCCTGGGTATACCGTTCGAGCGCATCCTCGGCTTCTTCCAGGCGCCCGAGCGATAACAAGGCTTCGGCAGCGACGAGGTACGGATCGCCCATACGCAGTTTCGGCTCGATTTCGACGGCTTGCACGAGCGGTTCGAGGGCGCCTTCGGCATCGCCGCATCGCAATCGCGCGACCCCGGTCAGGTAGAGCAATTCGGCGTCTTTCGGTGCGCGTTTTCGAGCCTCGTCCAATAGCTCGAGCGCCCGTTGGGGACGCAATCGTTCGAGCCACACGACGGCCAGATCTCGACGAGCCGTCGCATTGGCAGGATTGGCTTCGATTTGCCTGGTCAAGGATTGAATCTTGCCCCAGGTTTGCAGCAAGATGACCGGATCGGGCAAAAAGGGTCGTAGCAAAAAGAAAATGAGCACGCCGGCCATGAGCCACGGCCGCTGAAGCGCGAAGCTCAGAAAAAACATGAGCAGGTAGTAGGACCAATAATACATGCGCGTGCCCGGTAAAACACGGAGCCGAGCGGGAGTCAAGAAAATCGTTCGGGTGCGTTTCCCGGTAAAGGCAGTCAAACCAGCCCGTTACGCCCTCCCCTTCTTTGCCTTCTTGACGGCCTTCTTCACCGCCGTCGCGACATTGCGCAAGGCTCCAGTCTTTTTCGTGGCCTTTTTCGTAGGCTTCTTGTCCCCCGACTCCACGATCACTTGCTTGCCATCGAACGCAATCACCAGCGTATGAATCGTTTCGACGCCCGCGGCGCGTAGTTCCGCGGTGTAGTCATTTTTTTGCACTTGCCGCAGCCCTTCGTTCAATGCTTGTTTGATCGTCCTTTCGACACGTTTCCCCGCGGCTTTTAATTCCAGCACGACACCCGGTTTGCCAGGGCGTCGCGGCTTGATCATCACGTCCGGTCGACCCGGGCCCGATTCTCGATTCGATCGGACTTCGTATTCAGGTTCGAGCATCGCGAGCAGTCCAATCATGAGCCCCTGATAGAATTGCTCCGGTTTGGCGCCCTGAACGTCGTGGTACGATGGCAAAAATGTAATCAGTTTTTGAAGCTGTTCCTCGAAGTCCTTCGTATTGCCTTCGAGGACCGCGGTGGTCAATGCTTCGATGTTTCCACCCCCTGGATTCAATCCCTTGTCCATCCACGATTGAAACGTCGTCCGATACACATGGGCGACTTCGCGGTTGGGAATGGACAGAAGATACTCGGGAGGGTCGTCCCAATACATCGGCGCTTTGTATACGGCCTTCAAATAGCCGGAAAACACCAATAAGCTCCACAACGAGCGCGGACTCGTTTCCAGCTCCGAAAAAACGACATTCTCGTCGAGCTTCTTTTCGATGCTTCCACCTTCGAGCAACGTTTTAATGTCCTTCTCCACGGCGAACGCATGCCGCTGGAGCAAGTGCTGGATGAGGGCGTTGTCGCTGGTGTTGACCCAATAGCTGACTAACTTCATTGGGGTTCTGGATAAAAATTCAAGAATGGACCACGGATTGTAAATGGCCACTCCGCCAAAGTCGTACCCGTTGTAGA
>CAZETM010000075.1:0-14647 GCA_964514885.1 uncultured Polyangium sp.
ATCTCGCAGAAGCAATCCCAACCAGCCTTGGCAGCAGCCGGGTCTTCCTGGGCCTTCTCGACGGCGGCGTACTTGGTCGAGTCCTTCGGGATGTCAACACGCGCAGCGTTGGGATCGCAGGTGCAGGCCTGAGCGCCAGCTTTGCGCGCTTCGATGATCAGACAAGGCACGTTGCCTTCCGTGTCGGGAACGAGCGTACGGGGCAAGCACTGGCCACCGAGCGCCGTCTTGAGACGATCGATGATGGCGCCGATGGCGGGACGATAACCGAAGTCCGTCGCGCTTTCGCTCGAGTTGCTGAGCTGCGAGGGACACACGGAAGCGACGATGCCTTGCGGGCCCAGGTCACGCAGAACCTGCAGCGGACGAAGACCGGGATAACCCTTGGCGCTCACCTGGAGCGTAGGCTTATCCATGTTGTTCGGGTCCTTCTGGCAGAGCGGGTTGTCGGTCGTCAGGACGTTCAGGGGGAGCTGGCAGTCACACGCCGTGAGGTTCGTGTTCGTGCAGTCGCGCTCGGTGCCCGGCAAGAGCGGGAAGATACACGCGTACTGCAAGTCGTCGCTCTGGATGGTCCACTCGTGACCGTTGATCGAGTTGCCGAGCGGGGTGGTCGCATCGACGACTGGGTCGCCCGTGATCGGGTTTGTCCCGGTACGCTTCTCGTACGTCTCGATCATGAGCGGATCCTTGGGCTTCACGTTATTGGCGGGGTCACCCAGGATGAGGTCCCAAGTGTTGAAGCCATTGGCGCCGATGGCCTGGGTCATCTCGTTGGCGTCCTTGAAGCCCTTGGTCAGGTCGTCTTTGTCACGCGCGATGTCCTGCCAAGGCACGCCGACGATACCGGCGAAGAAGACGAGACCCGAGTCGCGAACGCTCGTGTTGAGGTCGTCCGGAATGAGATCGGTGAAGATCGGGTTGTCGACGACGTTGCCGTCACGATCCGCAATCGTGGGGCTGGTGAACGCCTGCACGTAACGGTCGGTGGGATAGAGGAAGTCGATGCCGAAGCGTCGCTTTTGATCCCAGCAGCGCAGGTTGATGTCGTCCTCCTCGGGCGTAAGAAGCACCGTGCCGCCGTTCGAATCTTTGCAGGTCGGATCGTCGGGGCAGTTTCCTGCCAACTGACCACAGGACTTGCAGCACGGATCGTTCGGGTTTGTCGCGCACTCCTGACGAGCACGCGGCAAGCGCACCGGATTCGCGCCGTTACGCAATTGGCCGACGTAGTAGAACTGGCCGTACTCTTTGATCGAGCAGTCGTTCTCGTCGGTCAGCATGACGATCGCGAGCAACGAATCGGGGCGCATGAAGTCGCGGCGCTGATCCAAAAGCACGTTGTCGGTGCCCGCCGGGATCGCCTTGGATTTATCGACTGCGATCGTCTCGTAGGGGTTCGGGTCGGCAAGGAAGCGGTAGATGGACTCGAGCTGAGACTCGTAACCGCAACCGATCTGGCCAGTACCCAGAACCATGTCCTTCAACTTGTCGACGACGCCGTCGGTGCCGTTCTCGATGACGGTGTCGCCGCCGTACTTATTGGCTGGATCCCACGCGAGGAACTTCTTGTTCTGGAAGGTGGGAGCGAAGATTCCGCCGCACTGACCATTCTCACCGGCACGGTCGAGCAACTGACCTTTGTCGTTGTTCGTCGTGTTCGGGTTCGGCTGACATTCCTTGCTGGAGTTGTCGATGTTCTGACACGAGTCGGCACCATGTCCGCCGATCGAGGAGCTGGTCACGCCGATGTGAATGTCGAGCACGGGCTCGAACTCGCGGTTTGTCCCGACCGGACACTCTTCGGTGGGGCCCCCGGGCTGCATGGGTGCAGCCGCGCCGTTTTCATCGAGACAGCGGGGATTGACGAGACCCTTCACGAGGTCGGGGATGGCAAGCTCGAGGATCTTCTGCTTGTCAGCCATCGAGCGGGAGTTGTCGATGCCGAGCAGAAGGTCGATCTTGTCGACGGAGCTCTGCTGGAGCTTCTCGACGATGGTCACCGTGCTTCGCACGTCGATGGGCTCGATAGGTCGATCGAGACAACCCACGGCACCACCCGCCGCCGCGGTCGCGACCACGGAGAGGGCCGCGCGGGCCGTGTGCTTCCCAAAGAAGCTTCTTGGACGCTGTAAGGCTTTCATGCTGACTCCTTAGCCGACTTCACGCGGCAAGTGCGTTCGGGCCTCGATTCTCGAGCGAGGGGACGCGCGGGAATCGATGACCAAAGACCGTGAGTTTTTACTGCATCGACAGAGCGCAGAGAGACTGCGCATGAATGTTCGAGCTCGAAAGCGCACAGCCGCGCCGGGTTCGTCCCAAGGACCGGTGCTGCCGCGCCGAACAGGTCCGTACGACGGCCCATTCGTGAGGGATCACTCGATCCTAGGGATGTCGGCGGAAGGCTGTCAATTCCAGATGGCGGCAGAGGTAGGTCACACACGCAAAAGCTCCCCATCACGAGCACGATGACAAGCAAACTCAGTGCCGTGCACAGGTTCCACGACTTGCCCTCCAAGGCCGTTCCAAAGTGTCAACTTGGTTGGCAGATCGGTCCCAAGGTGCCAACGCTGGTTCGTAATCCGTGATGCAGCCGCTAGGCGCCGGTACATCATCGCCTCCCCGTTCGGCCGCGATACGAAGTCGCTTGCGAGCGCTCGCGGCTTGGGGCTCAGTGCCGGGCATGATGCGGGTTGCCGTCGCGATGCTTCCCGAGGTGCGTGAGCTCCTCGCCGAAGATCCGTCTCAAATCAGCGCGCTGCTCGAGGAGATCCACGACGAGGATCTCGCCGACTTGCTCGGCATGCTCGAAGAGCACGAGGCGGCCCTCATCCTACGCACGCTCAAACCCGAAGATGCCGCTCCCATCTTCGAACGGCTCGACGAGGACCAACAAGAAGCGCTCGTCGAAGAGATGGGTGTCGAAAGCGCCGCGTCGATCGTGTCGGAAATGGCCGCCGACGAGCGCACCGATCTCATCGAAGCGCTGCCTGAAAAAGTCGGCGACGACCTCTTCGAATCACTCGAAAAAGTCGACCCAGAAGCTGCCGCCGAAGTCCAAGAGCTCGCCAAGTGGCCCGAAGACAGCGCCGGCGGCTTGATGACCACCGACTACGTCTCCGCTCCTCCGTCGATCACCGTCGCCGACACCATCCAGCTCATTCGTGAACAATCGTCCGACGCCGAAACAATTTATTACGTCTACGTACTAAACGAAAATAAGAGCCTGCTCGGCATCGTCTCGTTGCGCGATCTGCTCCTCGCTAGCCCCGGGGACAAACTCGCCGACGTGATGACCGAAAACATCTTCGCCGTCAGTCCCGAGACCGACCAAGAAGACGTCGCACGCAAGATGGCCAAGTACGACTTCGCGGCTCTGCCCGTCGTCGGTCCGGACAAACGTCTCTTGGGCGTCATCACCGCCGACGACGTGATGGACGTGCTCACCCAAGAACAAACCGAAGACGTGCAACGCTTGGCCGCCGTCGCGCCGATGGAAGACGGCTACTTCCAAACGAGCTTCTGGACGTTCATCCAAAAACGCGCCCCGTGGCTCGCTGCGCTGCTCATCAGCGAGTTCTTCACGGGCACCGTTTTGCGTCATTACGACGAACTCATCGAAGCCGTCTCGAAGCTTGCCTACTACGTGCCGATGATCATCTCGACCGGCGGAAACACCGGCTCGCAGTCGTCGTCGCTCATCATCCGCGGTCTCGCCGTCGGCGACGTAAAGCCATCGGATTGGAACAAAATCTTGGTACGCGAGATGGGTCAAGGCGTTGTGCTGGGCACGATGCTCGCGCTCATCGCGATGGTGCGCATTTGGTTCTGGGGCGATGGGGCTGCGCTCATGTTCACCGTCGGCTTCACACTTTTTGGCATCGTGATCTTGGGATGCACCGTGGGCTCGATGCTTCCGCTGCTCTTGCGACGCTTGGGCCTCGATCCAGCCACCAGCTCGACGCCGTTCATCGCCACGCTGATCGACGTGCTCGGCATCTTCATGTACTTGAACTTTGCGAAAATCTTGCTCGCAGAGGTCATCGCCGGAGCAGCCACGCACGCGCACTAAGCACTCGGACAAACCCAACGGCACGCCTCACCCAGTAGAGAAAAACAGCCATCGCCCGCTCGGCTCGCCTACCAACCCTTGACGCATGAGCCGGAACGGGGGAGATCGAGCACCAATACAAGGAAGGATTAGGTCATGGCGGAAGGGTTCAATCGCGTGATGTTGCTCGGGAACATCGGTTCCGATCCCGAGCTTCGCTTCACCCAAGGAGGCCAAGCCGTGCTGAACCTCCGTATGGCCACGACCGAGTCGTACCTCGATAAAGACAAAGTTCGTCGCGAGCGTACCGACTGGCACAACGTGGTCGTGTGGGGCAAACGCGGCGAAGCCTTGGCAAAAATCCTCGCCAAAGGGTCCTCGCTGTTCATCGAAGGATCTCTACGCACGTCGAGCTACGACGATCGCGACGGAAACAAGCGCTACAAGACCGAGATCATCGCGAACAACGTGGTCCTCGCGGGTCGTGCAGGTCGTGGAACCGGCGCCGAAGACTCGGGCCCGCCTGCTGACTTCGCGCCACCCGGCGGCGGTGGCGGTGGCGGTGGCGGCTACGCTGGCGGTGCTCCTCGTGGCGGCGGTGGCGACTACGGCGGTGCTCCTCGCAGCGGTGGCGGTGGCGGTGGCGGTTATGCCCGCGGCGGTGGTGGAGGCGGCGGTGGCGCACCTCAACAACGTCCTGCGACCCAACAAGATCCCGCGGCTCCTCCCCCGGCCGACGACTTCGGTTACGACGGCGGCGACGACATTCCGTTCTGATCAGTTCACGTCAGTTCACGTCAGTTCAAGTCAGTTCACGAGTTTGGGCGCGGTCTTTTCGACAAGATCACGCCCACGACGAGCGTGCCGAGCACACCCACGAGCGCGCTCGCTTCCATCGGTTTTTCCGCAGCAAACAGCACACTACGCACGAGCAAGCTCGGAGGCGGTGCAGCTACCAGCCCCGTGAGGCTCGCGGTCGCGACGATCTGCGCGCATTCGTCTTGATCACGAGGTTCGTCACAAAGAACCGAACAGAGCACGACGTCCCGCTGTTCACCTTCGAAGCCGAGCACGTGTTTGCCCAAAAGCTTCACGGGTGAACTTTCTCGAACGGCCCGGCCATTTAGTTGCTGCTCAAAGCGTTGGTCCTGTTTTTCTTGTAAAACCGGCGGACCGACTTCCCATTGGTCGATGGTGAGTCGCTCACTCATTGCACGATGTGCCACGCCGTTCGCGACGCCGAGCACGACGTCTTCGATGCCCGGAGCCCATCTGTCCGAGGGAGCTTCGACACACGCAACGTGCAGAACGAGGCCTGCGTCATCGGCATACGCACGACGTAGCGCGATGCGGGCTCCGGGAAGGCCCGAGACTTGGAAGCCGGGCAGGCTTTCTTCGGGTCGTTCGACAGCGCTTTGGGTCGTTGCAAAACGCAGCGTTGCGCCGCCGGCAAGCACCACTTCATGCGGTTTCGTCATGACCGAATCGTCAGATTTTGGCGCGCGTGGAGGGCTCGTCGAACTGCTTCAAGATCGTGTCGATCTCGTCGCGTATGTCGATCAGTGCAGCGCGCATCTTGCGAGCTTCTTCGACGCTCGGATCGTCTTGTCCCGGTGGTTCGATGCCGCCTTCACGTAGTCTCCGACGCGCTCCGGCGATCGTGAACTTGTGTGCGTAGAGCAGGTCCTTGACCTTGAGCAGCGTCTCGACGTCGCGGCGTGAGTAGACACGTTGACCTTTGGCCGACTTCTGCGGACGGATGGAACGAAATTCGCTCTCCCAATACCGCAGCACGTGTGTCTCGACGCCAACGAGCCCAGCGACCTCACCGATGCGATAGTAGAGCTTCGCAGGGAGTTCTCTGCGCCCGGACAACGCCGATCACTCCTCGGCAGCCGCGCCGTGGCTGGTCGCGCTGGCGCTCGTATTGAGCGATTGCTTCAAGATCTGGCTGGGCTTGAAGCTCAAGACGCGACGGGCATCGATGACGATGGGATCACCCGTCTGCGGATTGCGCCCCTGTCGTTCGCGTTTGTCTCGCAAAACGAAGTTGCCGAAGCCGGAGATCTTGATCTTCTCGCCTCGGCCGAGCGTTTCTTTCATCGTCTCGAAGATGAGCTCGACGAGATCCGCCGACTCTTTCTTCGAGAACCCGCCGAGCCGTTCGTATACGGCCTGTGCGATTTCGGACTTGGTCATGGGGCACGATTTCCGCTGGTGAAGCGAGGATAGGAGTGTCGGGCGGCAAGGTCTAGGTGACTGTCGTCAAACTGCTGCGCGCCCGAAATCGTCGGTCGACATCGCTCGAAGTACTGAAGTACTCCTCGCTCTGTCGCCCTAGCTTTCGGGCGCTCGCGACGTTTGACAACAGCCACCTATGTGAGGGAGGGAAAGTGCGCCGAGAGCTGAGAGCTGAGAGCAGGTCAGGCCGCGAGCTTGCCGATGGGCGCTTCAGCTTGCGCAACAGGGTCGCTGGCGCGATCGCTGGAGGCTGCGAGCACTGGGGCCTTCGCTTGACGACGCGCCGCTTGTTCGTGCGTGACGAGCATCGCGACGTAGCCGTAACCAATCGTGAAGAGGATGGCGAAGGGCGTGGCGAAGTAGTGACCCGTTTGGACCGACGCGACGGTCGAAGCAAACGAGAGCAAACATAGGAGCGTCTCGATGAAGGGCAGGTCGGTGCGCGCGCGGTAACGACCTTTGTTCATGCCGTCCTTTGGAGTACGAACGAATTCACCAGCCATGTTCCGCAAACCGTCGAACACGGCTGTCGACAAGTGCGGAGCGAGGCCCGTACCGAGCGCGATCAGCATCGGCAAACGCTTGATGGCGCCCATGCGCTTACGACCTTGGGCAGCCTCGGCGACCATGTAGAACGCGGCGAGCGATCCGGTTGTCGCGACGCACAGCGGCAGGTCCACGATGATCATCGTGAGCGTGTCGGTAGCGGGCATGAGCACGAGGGCCGGAAGGAGCAGCACGCTGAGCGTAACCAAGAGCGGGTACGCGAAGTGCGGCGTGAGGTGGAAGAAGGCTTCGATTCGTTGCGCCGTGGTGATCTTCGAGGTGAGGATGGTCTTGAGCAGCTTGCGCGCGGTTTGCACCGTGCCTTTGGCCCAGCGGAACTGCTGCGCACGAAGAGCTGAAACGTTCTCGGGAAGCTCGGACGGCGAAACGACGTCACCGCGGTAGACGAACTTCCAGCCCTTGAGCTGCGCGCGGTAGGACAAGTCGAGGTCCTCGGTGAGCGTGTCGTGTTGCCAGCCGCCAGCTTCGCGAATGGCTTCGCGACGCCACATGCCGCCAGTGCCAGAGAAGTTGAAGAGCAGGCCAGCGCCGTAACGAGCGCGGTTTTCGACGAGGTGATGGCCGTCGAGCATGAGGGCCTGAACCTTCGTGAGCGCGGTGGCTTCACGGTTCAAGTGACCCCAACGCGTCTGCACCATGCCCACCTTGGGATCTTGGAAGTGCCCAACGATCTGTCGGATGAACTGCGGCTCGGGGATGAAGTCGGCATCGAACACGCCGATGAGCTCGCCCTTGGCGACGTCGAGACCTTCTGCGAGCGCGCCGGCTTTGTAACCCACGCGGTTTGTCCGGTGCAGATACACCGCATCGATCCCGCGCTCACGAAGACGATCGACATGCGCGCGAACAAGCGCCTGCGTTTCATCGGTCGAGTCGTCGAGCACCTGGAGTTCGAGCTTCTCGCGAGGGTAGTCGATGCTGGCCGCGGCCTCGAGCAGACGCGCTGCAACGGTCGACTCGTTGAACAGCGGCAACTGAATCGTCACCGGAGGCAGGTTCTCGTCAGACACGTGCGGAACGAGCTTGGCTTGATCGATCGTGCGTCGGTGTTTCATGCACAGGAGCACCAAGTGCAAGCGATGAATCCCGTAAGCGCTGAGTGCGAGCAAAACGGCGAAGTACAGGACGCAGAGCATCGTGTGAAGCATCGTGTGCGCCTCCCTCAGGCGCATGTCGGACAGAGAACGATGAGGGAGTAGCAGAGGCCAATCAGCACAGTTGTCATGGACTTGTAAAACGTTGCATCCGTTTGTCGGGGCTTGTCGACACTCGTCAGCACTCGTCGACTCGTGCGCCTCCAAGGGTCCTGAGTCATGACAATCCCGACGTGTCGCGACACAGTGAGTGGTACGCCGGGCGACACGGTCACCAAGATGCTTACCTTTTGATCAGCGCTGCTCAGGTGAGCCGTAGGATCCCAAAAAAGCCGTCGGAGCTGTTCCGTGAAAAACCAACCCGTCAACGTCTCTCGCGCCGCGCTCGATGATTTGAAGTCAAAGCAAATCGAGTTTCTGCACTCGCGCCTGACCTCACCAGCGGCTCGTGCAGAGTGGCGCGCCAACATGGCCAGCCTCTTCGACGAGCTGCTCGATCAGCCGCTCGGACGCGTGATCGAGCTAGGTGCGCTCACGAAGGTGATCGACGCGATGCTCGCGCGTGCCGTGATCGATACGGAGCTGCAACCGTTGCTCTTGCGCGTGGTGCGCGAAACACGCGCGCTGCTCATTCAAGAACGAGCGCCCATCGGTACGTTCGTCCCGCCAAACGCTCGGCAAGCGCTGAACAAACTCGCCGCCAAGTCAGGCAACCTCACCGCTCCGATCGCGCGGGAAATCGCCGAGCACGAAGCTGCACGGGTGATCATGACCGAGGTGCTGCACGACGCGTTGGTGCAGTTCTCCGATCGCGTGAACCCGTTCGTCGCGGAATGGGGACTGCCTTCGTTGCTGAAGAAGTTCTCGCCGTTCGGGATGGGAGGGATTGGCAAAAGCATCGATGGAATGCGCGTGGAGTTCGAGAAGCGTCTCGAGCCCGAGATCCGCAAGTTCCTGATCGGTTTTTCGCGCGATGCGTTGCGCAAGGGTGCCGCTGGGATCGTTTCGCAATCCGACACGCCGGCGTTCATTGCGTTGCGTCAGCGGATGGTGGCGTTTCTGCTCGAACAACGTTTCGCCGACGTACTTTTGAGCGAGGCCGATACCGACGTAGTCACGCGGACGACGGTCGAAGTGATCGTGCACGTGTGTACGGACGACAAACTCGCGGCGCAGCGGGAGAAGATCGTGCGGGAATTTTTCGAGGCACACGCACAGATGAAAGTGCGCAGCGTGCTTTCGGCATTTGGTCTTCCGGACAAACCACCGGCGAATCTCGTGGAAACCATCGCGGATGCGACGTTTCCCGTGTTCACCGCGGGGCTGCAAACTCCGGCGGGGAAGAAGTGGATCGAATCGTTGGTGGGGGAGTTCTACGCGGGGCTCGTAGCGGCGGACGAATGAACGAGGCGTCTTTCCCCCTCTCCACGTAGCGGTGAAGCCGCGGAGTTGGAGAGGGGGCCAGGGGGTGAGGCGAGGCGAGGCGAGGCGAGGCGAGGCGAGCTAGCGCCTTCGTCGTCGCATCACGAGCACGGCTGCTGCTGCGAGGCCCAAGCCGAAGCCAACGGGCGAGCTGCTTTCGGAAGAAACCGTGCGGCACGCACAACCTTTCGGTTCCACCACCGGAGGACGCGGAATCACCGGAGGCACTTCGCACACGCCAACCGCATTCGACGTCGACGAGCACGTCTTGCCAGTCGGGCAACCATTGCCGTCGGATCCTCGGCATCCGTCGACGCACTTCTCTTCGACGCACACGCGGCCGCTGGTGGCACCGCCACACGCATCGTCCGTCGTGCAGTCGGGAGGAGGTACAACGTCGTCACCGGCAAACAACGGATCGGTTTCTTCGCCGTCGACGATGCCGTTACGGCTCGTGTCTTCATCGCCGTCACTCTTCGTTCCACCGTCGGTGTCTGCGTTGAGCACGAGCGTCTTGGTCAGGCCGTTGTCTGCATCGGCGACGCACTTCATCGCGGCCGGATCGGTACCCGGATCGTTGCATGCGCTACCCGCTTCGGTGCCGTCGTAGAGACCGTCGTTGTCACTGTCGGCATCCATGACGTTCTTGATGCTGTCGCCATCGAAGTCGTCGTTCGGGTTGGGCTCTTCGCCATCGAGTAGACCATCGTCGTCCGAATCCGAATCGTTCGAGTCGGTACCGAGCGCCGTTTCGAGTCCGTCACTCACGCCGTCTCCATCCGTGTCCACGACGTCTCCGTCGTCGCTTCCATCGTTCGGATTCAGCTCGTTCGCATCAACGGTGCCGTCGAGGTTCGCATCTTCCGCACCATCGACCACGCCACCGTGATCGGTGTCTGCGAGCAGCGTCGAGGTCCTCGTCGCGCCCGCATCGTCGTCCTTACGGCAGTGTCCTGCAGCAGGATTCGTCGAGGGATGCCCGCATGCCTTGCCGGCTTCGGTGCCATCGAACAACGCATCGTTGTCGCTGTCGACGTCGATCACGTTGACGAGCCCGTCACCATCGGTGTCGGCGCTCGGGTTGTTCTCGTCGCCGTCGAGATGACCATCGTCATCGCTGTCGGCGTCTTTCGTGTCGCTCCCGAGGAACGCCTCGAGACTGTCGCTCAAGCCGTCGCCATCGAAGTCCTTCGTCGTGTTCGGGTCTGCAGGATCGTTGGTATTGCCTTCGCCCGCATCGACGGAGCCGTTGAGGTTGGCATCTTCCGAGCCGTCCGTCTTGCCGTCACCGTCGGTGTCCGGATCGATCGGATCGGTCGTGGTTTGTCCTGCATCGCTATCCGGGCGACAGAATCCAAGTTGGATTGCCGTTGCCGGGTTGTTGCAGGGTTTGCCCATTTCGGTGCCGTCAAACAAGCCATCGTTGTCGCTGTCGACATCGAGCATGTTGATCAGGCCGTCACCATCGGAGTCGGAGTCGAACGAGACTTCGTCGCCGTCGAGCAGACCGTCGTCATCGGTGTCTGCATCGTTCGGATCGGATCCGAGCTGACCTTCGAGACCATCCGAAATACCATCACCGTCCGCATCGCCACAGCCGTTGTCGACCGTGCCGTCGCAGTCGTTGTCCTTGTTGTCGTCGCAGATCTCGAACACCGGCGTGCCCGCCGTCGCGCCACAGGTGACGCCGCCCATGCCGTCGCAAATGGCCACGCCGCCCGCGTTGCATTCGCCAACGCCCGTGCTGCAGGGCGTTCCCAGACCGAGGCCTTCGTCGACCTCTTGGTCGCAATCGTTGTCGATGCCGTCACAGACCTCGGGCTTGGGGCCTTCCGGCATCGCGTTGCACGTCACGCCGCCGCTGCCGTCGCACACGAACATGCCGATGTCGGTACACGCGCCGTTACCAACGGTGCATTGTCCGCCGACGTTGTAGCCATCATCGACCGTGCTGTTGCAGTCGTCATCGATGCCGTTGCATGTCTCGGTGACGCTTCCCGGCGCGATGTCTGCAATGCAGTCGACCACGCCCGAATTGCACGTCGTCAAACCCGTACTGCAGATCGACGGAAGGCCCGTCATGCACATGTCGCCGGCGCCAGGATTGTTCTCGTCTGTCGTAGCGTCGCAGTTGTCGTCGATGCCGTTGCAGATTTCGGGCATCGGCATTTTCGGCACAGCGGTGCATTCGACGTTTGGCCCGACGCACTGGAGTTTGCCCGAGGACTGACACGCACCAATGCCTGCGCTACACGACTGACCGAACTGCGCGCAGTCGGGCACCGTGACGGTCAACGTGCAGAAGCCGCTGATGTTCAACGCGTTCGTGTAGACCACCGCGAGGATGCCCGTGCCGTCTTCACCAAGGCTCGGCGACCACGAAAAGTTGGTAGCGAAAGGACTTGCTTGCGTCGTTCCGGAGACCGGATTGAGCAGACCGACCGAGCCGATCGACGTCATCTTGAGGTTGCCGCCGCCGACGTTCGTCCCGGTGAAGGTCGCGTTCAGCGTCTGCCCCATATCCACGGTAAACGAATCGGTTCCCGCGCACGTTGGAGGCGGCGATTGCACCAGCTCCACGATGAAGTCGAGCACCGCGGTGCTGATGTTCCCGTTCTGCGCATTCGCCGACTGGAGAACCACTTGAACCGCATACGTATGACCCGCAGTTCCTCCGGTCGTGTCCCAGGTGAATGTGCAACCTGGAGGACTCGCACTCGGCGCAAGCGTCGGTATGGCATTGGAGCCGACGAGCGTCGGAGGCATGAACGTACGAGGAAGAGTGGGCGTCAGGGGGTTGAAGGGTGTGCCGCCCGCTTCCGCGATCGTCGCAAAGCGGCAGCTAACGGGGACTTGATCCGGATCGATGGCCGGAATGGTGATCGTGCGAATGCCACCCGTTTGAAGTTGGATGATCGCAGGCAAGACCGAGATCGGGTTTCCCGTGTTGCCCGGCGTCACGTCGACCAAAGCAGAAACCTCGAAGTCGTCGTCTCCCGAGTTCTGGTTGCTTGCATTTGGGTTTTGGGGCGGACCAGAAATGCGGCAACAACTCCCGAATTTCGCCGTGTAAATCCCCGGGGCCGGATAGGTGTGCGTCGCCGTGTAGCGAAACACCTTGTAAATGTAGTAGTTCGGATCATTCGGCAGCAGGTTCGGGTCGATCGCACCACCAATGAGCGCGCCCTGGAAAGAACCGTTGTTCGTCCCGTCGCCAAAGATCAGAGTCGTGGGGTCCGTATATGATCCACGCCACCCCGTGACCACCTCGAATCGGACGGTCAGCGGAGCCGAAACAGGATCGGGAATCGTGTACTTGATGTTGCCGTAACGAAAATGCGAGGCCTCGGCCCGTGACGTGAAAACAAGCACGAACACGGTCGAGACGAACGCAAGGAAGGCCTTGAGCTTCGACATCGGTCCTCCAAAGGACGACAGGAAATGGGAGTGCTCTCGAGCGACGAACCAGTCGAACTTTCGATCGTGATCCGTCGCTCCAAGATCGGACGAGCCGACCCATGCATGCATCAATCTCGATGGTTGCCCTTCCTCGCGCGTGATGCAAGAGCGCCTTGGGGCTTGTTCATTCGGTGAAAGTGCGATGGCTCGAGCGGGGTACCGGATAGACGAACACCTCGCAGGCTTCAGCCACCGAGATACGCGGCCTTGACCTCTTCGTTCGCCGCCAGCTCTTTCGATGTACCCGTCATCGCGATCTCACCAGTACGCAACACGTACGCACGCGTTGTGTATTCGAGCGCCAAACGCGTGTTTTGCTCGACGAGCAGGATGGTCGTGCCGGCCTGCGCAACTCGCGCAATCGCCGCGAAAATGTCCTGAACGAGGCGCGGGGCGATACCAAGCGAAGGTTCGTCGAGCAGCAACATCGCCGGGCGCGCCATCAATGCTCGACCAATCGCCAGCATCTGCTGCTCACCGCCAGACAACGTGCCGCCCTCTTGCTGCATGCGCTCACCAAGACGCGGAAACAGCTTCACCACGTCCTCGACCGTCTCTTCCATCGTCACGCGGTTCTTGTGGTTCCACGCGCCAAGCTCGAGGTTCTCTTTCACCGTGAGGTTCGGAAAAATCGCTCGACCTTCAGGCACGAGCGAGATGCCCAAACCCACCAGCTCTTCCGCCGGTACCCCCGCGATGTCTTTGCCGTCGTAGGTGATCTTGCCGGCAGAAATCGGCAAAAGTCGCACGATCGTCTTCAGCGTCGTGGTCTTGCCCGCGCCGTTCGCACCGATCATCGCTACGACTTCGCCGCGACGAACCTCGATGCTGACGCCCTTCAGCGCACGAATGCCTCCGTAAGAGACCGCGAGATCCTTCACGACGAGCAGCGGTGCGCCTACTTCGGTCCGCGGAGGTGGACGCGTGGGATGCGTGGTTTTCACGACGCGCTCTCCTTGCGACGCGATTCTTCGTCGACCTCTTCACCGAGATACGCAGCCAAAACCTTACGGTTTTTCCGGACCTCCTCGGGCGTACCATGCGCGATCGTCTCGCCGTGATCGAGCACGTGAATCTCTTCGCACACGCCCATCACCACCTGCATGTTGTGCTCGACCAGAATCACCGTGAGATCGAACTTGTCGCGAAGCCATCGAATCTGCTTCTTCAGCCCCTCGGCCTCGCCGTAGTTCATGCCCGCAGCCGGTTCATCGAGCAGCAGGATCTTCGGCTCCAACATCATCGCGCGCGCAATCTCGAGACGTCGCTGATTACCGTACGACAATGAAGTAGATGTTTCGTCCACCAACTTTTCGAGCTCGAAGATTGCCAAAAGCTCGATCGCCCTCTGGCTCATTTCTTCTTCGTCCCGGTAAAACCCCGGCGTTCGAAGCAGCGCCGAAAGCAGCCCCGCCTTGCGCCGGTTCTCACACGCGACAAGCACGTTCTCGAGCACCGTGAGTTGTCCGAAGAGGCGGATGTTCTGAAACGTTCGCGCCACACCTCGCCGCGCAATCTGCGCCGGCCTGAGTTGCGAAAGCTCCTCGCCGTGAAAACGAATCGAGCCCGAATCCGGCTTGTACACACCCGTGATCAAGTTGAACACGGTGGTCTTGCCAGCGCCGTTCGGACCGATGAGACCAAAGATCGAACGCTCCGGAACCGAGAAACCGACGCCACCGACGGCTCGCAAACCGCCGAACGTTTTCGTCACGCCCTCCAGCTCGAGCGCTTTCACTGCTTCGCCTCTTTGTCTTCGTCTTTGTCTTTGTCTTTGTCTTTGTCTTCAGACGTCTTCGGTTCGGGCGGCAAG
>CAZETM010000075.1:14747-22579 GCA_964514885.1 uncultured Polyangium sp.
GTCTTTGTCTTTGTCTTTGTCTTTGTCTTCAGACGTCTTCGGTTCGGGCGGCAAGAGCGACAAACGACCTGCTGATTTGCGCCGGATAAGCTCGCGCTCGCCGAACAATCCTTCGGGTCGCAAAATCATGAGGCCAATCAACACCGACGCGTAAATCACCATGCGTAGCGCGTTGAGGTCGAGCGAGGGATACGCGACACGCAGCGCTTGCACGCTCTCGAGGCCCTGAAGCTGCTCGATCATCTTCACCGTGAACGTGACGAATACGCCGCCGAAAATGGCTCCCGAGACGCTCCCCGATCCACCGAGGATCACCATCGTGATCGCATCGAACGAATACGCGAAGGTGAACTGATCAGGCTGCACCGTGGGATTGCCATCGCGCATCGAAGCGAGAAGCCCTCCGGCGATGCCCGCGCCCGTCGCTGCAATCACGAACGACGTGACCTTGTAACGCGTGGGATCGACACCAACGCTCGCGGTTGCGATCTCGTCTTCACGCAACGCTCGAAGCGCGCGTCCCCAACCCGAGAACTTGAGACGCCACGAGATGATCACGCACAGCACGACTGCGCCGAAGATCCAAAACGGTCCTGCATATTGCGGGATGCCGTTTTTGTCCGGGCCCGCGTAACCATTTTGACCACCAAGATACGCAAGGAACCGCGACACAGGTCCTTCGACCGTGCCACCCGTTTGCGCTGTGGCGATGACGAGCCTGAATATCTCAGCGAAGCCCAGCGTGACGATCGCGAGGTAGTCACCTTTGAGCCGCAAGCTCGGTAGCCCGACGATGAACCCGAACAACGCCGCGACGCTGCCCGCAGCAAGAAGCGCGAGTGGCATGACGATGAACGAGTTCGAAAAAAGTACGTCTTCGGTGCCGAGCGCTTTGTGTACGTGGCCGGCAACGAGCGCCGCCGTATACGCGCCTATCCCGACAAACCCGGCATGTCCGATCGAGAACTGCCCGGCCATGCCGTTGATGACGTTGAGCGACAACGCGACGATGACGTTGACCATCGCGAACAGCGCAAGCTGGCGCCACGCAGCGTCGGCAATGAGCCACTCGAACGAAAACTCGAGACCGACGACAACGCCAATGAGCGCGATCGGAACGAGGATCCGGCGTAGCGTATTTGAAGGGACAACTCGGTTCGTCCGAGCGGAGCCCTCGACTTTCGAGGGATGCATGGGCGGGGGAAAGCTCTCGTGTCCTGCCTTTATGGTCAAGTGTGACTACTTGATCACGCGCAGATAGGGCGGAAGCTCGCGCTTGGGCTTGCGTCCGCCGTTCGTTCCCGAAGGCTGGCGAGCCGGTTGTTCGGGGGGAGGGAGCGTCGGTTCGCTCTCGGTGGACCTTGCCGCGTTGCCGTCCGATGCACGAGCTGCATTGCCATGCACCTCGGTTTGTGCTGACACCGGCGGCGGCTCCTCGACTTCGTCAACACGCGATTCACGCGATTCACGACCAACTGCTGACAGTTTGGGACGAGGATGTTTCTTGGGTGCAGGCTTCGCCGGTTCGCGATTCGCCTGCGGATTCTGCATCTGCGCCACGACCTCGGGAGGAATGTCGTTCGGCCACATCATGCCCCGACCATCTTCACCCACGAGCGCATAAATCGCGGTCCACGGCATCCGCACCCAGAACGGACTACGGTCGAACGACAACGTGCACGTGATGCCTTCTTCGTCGACCTGCAGATCGGGAATCGGCACGAACATGTTCAGACCGATCTGCAACACGAGCTGAGGTTTGTCGCGGAACCGCGGCGGAATGAGCACTCCAGGGCGCCGAGGATCGAGGTGCACGTACATGCTGGGGCCTTCGAGCAGGGCCAGCGCGACCTCTTTTTTCGGCGGGAGCTTTTGGTGACCGTCGGACATCTTGCTTCTCCGATAACCCGTAAGCGTGCATTGCGCCAAGTGTGGAATGGACCAACTTGCCGCCGCGCCAGCTCGTTCAGTCTCGGCTCGTCTCAAACGAACCGTAAAACTTCGCTGTAGAGCGTATCGTAAGCAGCGACCATCTTGGCAAGGTCGTAACGCTCCATCACGACAGCGCGTCCCCGAGCGCCCATCGCCGCTCGATCACTTCGCCTCGCGACTGTTTCGAGCGCGTCCGCAAACTCCGACGGCGCTCCGGCCGGCACGAGCAACCCGCTTTCGCCATCCAACACGATCTCCGAGTTGCCTCCCACGTGTGTCGCCACGATCGGCAGACCAGCAGCCGCTGCCTCGAGCAGCGTCAAGCTCGTCCCCTCGGTTCGCGACGCGAGCGCGAAGATGTCGAAAGACGGCAAGAACGCAGCAACGTCGTTCGTATGACCAGCAAAGGTCACGGCTTCACGTAGCTCCAGCCGACTCACGGTTTCCTCGAGCTCTGCACGTAGCGCTCCGTCACCGACGAGCGTGAGGCGTGTGTCAGGCACTCGTGCTCGCAAGAGCGCAAACGCTTCGAGCAACGTTGCGTGATCCTTCTCCGCAGACAGGCGCGCGACGCAACCCACGTGCAGCACATCGTGCGGGATGCCTAGTCGATCGCGTGCACGGGCTGCATCACCTGGACAAACCTTCGTCGTGTCGACTCCGTTGCGAATGACTACGAGCCGATGCGGATCGATTCGTTCGACATCGAGCGCCACTGCGCGCGCGTCTTCACTGACTGCCACGATCCGATCCGAGAACGCCGCAGCCACTCGATTCACCAGCACCTTGCGCTCATCATCGGGATGATTGCGCCCATGTTTCGTGTGCACGACACGCGGCCTGAACATGCTTCGACTTCGTACGATCGACGCGGCAAACGATCCGTACAAGTGCGGACTCGGGTTGTGCGTGTGCACGAGCGCAACTCGTTGCTGCTCCAACAATCGCGCCAGATCAGAGACCACGTGCACGTCGAGGCCTCGTTTACGCGGCAGAACATGCAGAGGGACTTCGAGACACCCTAGCTCAGCAGCAAGCTCGCCTCGTTCTTCAAGCGCTACGATGATGGGCTCGTAACGGTCGCGATCCATCCGCTCGACGAGTTGCAACACCACTCGTTCGAGACCTCCTGGACGCAGCGACAGAACGACATGCGCCACGCGGGTTTTTTCTGGTACGCGTCGCGATGGTTCTTTGGGACGAACCTTACGTGCGGGTGACGGATTCTCGTGCAGGTCGATGGGTACATCGGACTTGGTGACTCGATGTTTTCCGCTCGTGGTGAGCGGGATGTGATCGACCATTTGCACGGTGAGGTCGGCATCGGAGCCGAGCACTGTTATCAGTCGCCGTTCGATTTCGGCTCTGGTGTCGGCATCGAATCCGCGGGCAGGAACGATGCGCAAGTTGATCGCGCGATCGGCTTGTTGATGAGCTTGAAAGCGTTCGATGGGGAAGTCTTTGAGCAAGTGCACGAAGGCTTCGCCGGCCACGATTCGGCCATGTGTGCCCACGATCATGTCGAGCACGCGGCCTTCGACGGATGCGAGCAGGGGCAAACCTCGTCCACACGGACAAACCCCGGCTTTGGCGATGGCCAGATCTTCGTTGCGATAACGAAGCAGCGGCATGGCTCGGTTGTGCAAGTCGCTCACGAGCACTTCGCCGGTGGTACCGACGGGAGCGGGTCGGCCATTTCGGTACAGTTCGACGAACACGCTTTCGGCATTGATGTGTAGGCCCTCGTGTCGTTGGCATTCGGCGCCGATCAACATGACTTCGCGACAGCCGTATCGATCGAAGACGGGAGCGCCGAATCCGCGTTCGATGACATCGCGTTGATGATCGAAGAGCCGTTCGGCGCTGGTGATGATTCCGCGCGGTGCGGGCATGACGAACCCTTCTTCGAGCGCGGCGCGGGCCAGCACGAAGAGCGGCGTTGCGTAGCCAATGATCACGCGGGGGCGATATGTCGCAATGGCGCGTAGTGTTTCGGTGAGTTTGTCCGTGCGCAGATGAAAACTAGAAATATATTTTTGGCGCCATATCAGTTGGTGCAGGGAACGTTTTACCGTCTGGAACCCTTGGCGTTCGCCTGGCGAAAATCCCCAGAGGTGCAATTCTTTTTCGCCGATCTCGGCGCCTGCCCAGCGATTGGAGCGAATTGCAGCGGCCGTGCGTCGTTCGTACGTTTCGTGGTCGTAATAAAACTCCATGGGCTGTCCGGTCGAGCCTCCGGTGGCACTGCGATAAAGTTTTCCGTGGAAGTTTTCCGCGACGAAATCGCGTGGATTCGCTCGCACGTCGTCTTTGGTGACGATAGGAAAAGCGGCGAGGTCTTCGGGCGATTTGATTTGGCTGGTGCGTACGCCGAATTCGGCAAAGCGTCGTTTATAAAAAGGCACATGGCGTTCGGCGTGGCGCAACGCTTCGAGCAGGCGCAGGAAGGACAATTCGGTGAGGGCTTCTCGAGTGCGCCACTGAGATTGTTCGAGGTCGGCGAGGGTTTGCAAGGTGCCGCGACGTCGGAGGGCGGATTCATAGAACGGGAAGAGGAGGTGTCGAAATAGACTCGAGTACATGGGAAGGAGCGTTCCGCGTGGAGCGCGCGAGTCAAGGAGTAGGTGGATCGCGGATTTGTGCTGGTTTGTCCGGGGCGGGATTGATTTGGGTGAGATTCGTCGTGGGCGTAGGTTGTCGTCAATGAGCGTCGCGCTCGGACGCATATTCATCGCGCAGCGTGCGCACGTCGAGGTCGTTGGGGAAATGCGCTGCGGCAGGCAGGAAAAGGATGTGGGCGAGGGTGATGTAAGCGTTTTGAAGGACGATCGTCCGTTTCTTTGGCCAACGAGGCGAAGCTCGCTTACGATCACGGAGTGCCCATGAAACTGCGCTGGTTCCAAGTTCAAGGTTACAAAAGTTTCACGAGCCCCGTTCGTTTGGACGATCTCGGACCGTTCAACGTGATCCACGGCGACAACAACGTGGGCAAGTCGAACTTGCTGGAAAGTATCGGCCTTTTTTTCGTTGCCATGCACGCGCTGCGGGAAGAAACCAAAGGCGGCCCGAGCCTCGGGGAACGGTACGAGCAGCGCACAAAAAGCATCGACCCTGCAAAACTCCCGCAGCCCGAGGGAGGACGCTTGCGCTCGGCGTTGCGTTCGTCCACGTATTGGGACGAGCGTGGTTTCTCGGCGCAGGAAATGTTCAACTTCGAACAGCCTGTGCCCATTGAATTCGAGGCGAGTCTCGATGACGATGCGACCACGCTGCGGCTGCGGCTGCAACGGTGGGACGAAGACATCCTGATCATGCTGCTGGGATCTTCGACGCTTCCTGCGGATAGCGGGGACGCGCAAATCGATGCGGTGGTCGATCGGTTTGGCCCGCGAGTCCAAGGCAAAGAAAGGTTCTCGCGATTTGCCTTGTTGCATGCTGATCGCACGGTCTTTGGAGGTGAATCGGAACCGCTCATGGCGCGCAGTCCGCTGCCGCGTGCACTTGCCCGAAGCTTGTATGTCTTGGAAGTCGGGAAAGACGCGCGTCGCGAAGAATTTCAACGTTTCGTCAAGCTCCTCGAATGCGTGCGGAGTTTGGTGGGTCCGGGCACCTGGCGTATGGAATTCGATATCGAAGCGGATCGAGCCGAACTTGCTTTGGAAACCGGTCCCAAGGTGCCCGCCATACCCCTGCGCTCGATGGGCTCGGGTATTCAGCAAATTGCCCTCCTTTGTGCCCGTCTCATCGTGACCCCTGCGGATATCATGGCCATTGAAGAGCCGGAGTTGAACCTACGCTGGTCCGTGCAGCGGGCATTGCATGATTTGCTCTTGCGTGTCGGTCGCGAGCCCGGTGGACCGCAGTTTTTCCTCACGAGCCACACCGGACACTTCGAACAGGCGGCGACGAGCTATCTGCTCACCCGAACCGACGGCGAGCCACGAATTCACAAAACCTCGGCCCAGCAAGCCATTGACTACACAGAGCCCCAAGTGATCTCGCCTCCCGCAGGTGCTCGGGCACCGCAAGGCTACGTAACCACGGAAGGGTTGGTCCAGCTTCCAGTTGATATTAGGCAAAAGCTTGGACTTGGCCACGGCGGAGGTGTGGTGTTCCTCGAAGACAACGACGGGCATCACCTTCTTCTCACCGATGCACAATATCTCGATCTCTTCGATAAACCGGAGCAAACTTCTTGAATCTCGACGAATTTGCAAAGCATCTTCGTGGTCGTTCCCTCACGTTGGCGTTCGACACGAATGCGATCGAAAGTGACGATCGGTTTACCGGGGTGTGCAATCGATTGATCCAGTATAACCTTCGACGAGCAATGGCAGATCGCGCCCCCATACGTCTTGTCATCTGCGCGGTTGCACATTTCGAAAAATTATTTCATCTCAAGCAACACCTCAAGCATAAGTTCAACGTCAGCGTCGTCGTGCAAATGCTAAAAACGAAGGGTGTCGAGATTCAGCCCTTCGACGTCGAACATGCATTGCACACTGCCAATCGTATCGGGAGCCAGCACAAGACAAGCGCCGATTGGCAGAATGCCAAACGTGAAATGTATCTACAGTCGCTGGGGTTTCCGCTCAGCACGCAGACGATTGGAACGGGAAAGAACTGCGGCGCCACCATCGATTGGCTCATAGGAGGACATGCACAAGCCGAAAACGCCATTCTCGTGACCGACGACGAAGGCCCAGAATATCGCGGAATTGTCGATCGTGTCAAACTCGAAGTTGTCGAAGCGGCTATCAATGAACTCCTGGCGGAGCACCCATGAATCCCAAACCTCTGCCCAGGCCGCGCCCGTGCATCGTCGTCGCGCTCGAAATCATCGGCCTCGACGATCCCAGCATGCCCGAAGGGCGTCGCCGCCAAGTCGTCACGCAACTCGAGGCTCTTGCCGAGCCCGCGCTGGACAAGACCTACGACCAGTACGTAAGCTTTGCCAACAATCGCGTTCTTTACGTAGTACCCATCAAAAAACCAGCAGCGCTTCCATTTTGGGTACTGCTGGGCTTGGTACACCTTCTGCCTGAGCTCATCGCTCGGAATGTCGTCGTTCGTGGCGCTGTCACCATCGGTGATGTTGCAGCGCGGGGAACGAGTGCATTCGGGCCTGGTGTCAGCAATGCCCAACGATTGTGCGACCAAGTCGCCGACGTACCTCGGATCATCATCGACCCCAAAGTGTTTCGGGAAGTCGAACGAAACCCAGAGGTTCAAGCCGACCAACACTCGCTCATGGAGGATCTCGGCTACCTCGAGAGCATCGTGCGCCTTGATTCCGATGGCTTGTATTTCGTCGACTATCTTTGGGCAAATGGCAAGGAAATGGCCGAAAACGCCGAATATTTTCGTTTCGTCAAGTACCATGGCCAACTGGCTCACCGCAGGCTCGAAACCGCGAAAACCCTCGACCACGAAGCACGCTCGAACCTCTGGCTCTGGCGCTATCACGAACAGGTCCTCGAACAACTACGCGCCGAATTCAAATTGAATCCCGACGAACTCGCCGACCTCCGCATTCCCGCCACCAGCCCCCTCCTGTATCGCTTTCCCCCTTCGGCCATAACTCCAGCGTGAGCGAATAGGAAGAGTAACTCAATCGCCCAGCCAACCTGCCAAGTCAAATTTGACGTTGACGCGCGCATGCTTTCCTGGCCGCACGTCAAAGTCGCTCCTGCGTCACCACCACTTCACGCCATTTCATCGACCCAGAGCATTCAACGCACATCGCCCTCCAACTCGCCCACCAACCTTCCTTCCCACCCCCATTTTCCCCTTCCCATCCACACGCAATCGATGTACATCATCCCACGGAGGTCGATGCATGGAGATGAAAGCTTCGCAAATGATCGCTGATCGCGTCGCCATCAGCAATACAGTCCTCG
>CAZETM010000076.1:0-22267 GCA_964514885.1 uncultured Polyangium sp.
CCCATACCGCCAATTCCGCCAGCGCCACCCATTCCGCCAATGCCGCCGCCGCCACCTTGGCCCGCGCCGCCCTGACCGCCTTCGCCCCCTGAACCACCGCCGCTCGACGATCCACGGTTCACCGTGCGTGGTTGCGTATCTTCACCACAACCCTGCAAAGACATCAGTGCCACGAGCACGGCCACTTCGCACACCCTGTTTGTCCCTTGGAACCTCATAAGCACCCGTCTGTTCAGCCAGTTTTGCGTATCGTCAAGTATGGGCACCCTCGTGACCGAAACTGTCACTGGGTATCGATAATCAGCAGAACTCTACGAGGTTCCAGCCGCCGTTTCTACAATAAAATCGATCACCTCCAAATGTTGTCGCGAATGCGTTGCCAGTGGCCACTTGCGCCAACCCACTCGTCATCCCAATCCAGCTCACCGAAAACCATCCGCAAAAACGCTCACGCGCGTCTCGACCGCCCAGGCGGCATTCGCCACTTTTGCAAAGCACTCCTCGCCACCCAGGCGGCCTCAACAAAAGTTGCGAAACTCATCTCGAACGCCAGACCGCCTTCGCAACTTTTGCAAAGCCCGTCTGGTGATCCAGGTCGCTATGGAAACTTTTGCAATCCACGTCTTGTCCACCAGACCGCCTTCGCAACTTTTGCAAGACACTTCTGGTGATCCAGATCGCCATGGACAACTCCGCCAGGTACTTTCTACCACCTCGCCACAACACTTCTCTTCCCACTTCCGCCCGCGTCCGATTGGTGATACGACAGCCGGCCATGGAATTCGACCACACCTCGGGCCGCGCTTTTATCGAGCTTCCGGAGGGCTATACGCTCCCGGACAATGACGATCTCACGCACGACGCGCGAGCGATCCTGCTCCACACGCTGAACTTGCGCACAGAAACGCAATCATCCGGCATCCAGATCGCCCCTATCTGGGAAAACCAAGATGGTCAAGCGGCTTTGCGCGCAACCGTCGTGCCCAAAGAGGTCGAAAACCGACACTTCGAGGGCCGAGGCATGATTGCCCTTCGCGATCCAGCCTCGCTTACAATGATCGCTGATGTCGTCGAGCTGCTCGCGGAAGAGCCCGCCATTGCCGCGCAAACTCTTGCGGTCACCGAATCACTTTGGATTAGCAAAGAAGCGCCCATCCGCCCGCTCGGAATGCCCTACAAAGGCCATTTCAAGCTGCTTACCCTCGTGATTGCCGATTTCTTGCGTAAAATCGGGGCAGGATTCAACGAGCTCGAATGGCTTACGTCGCTCGCTCTCTTGAATGCCTACCACGACCCCAATGAAGACCCGCCGATCGAGCAGGTCCGAGCCTCCACGCGCGACAAGAACGACCGTTTGATCGCCGAAGAAAAAGCTTGGATGGCCGCGTTGTCGAACCAGGCGTGACGTTTTGAAATGACAAGCGCATCCATCGCTCAAATCGCTCAAATTGCCGACGTAGGTCTCAATGGCTCGAAGGATCGTTATGGCGATCTTTGCGTGCATGCAATCCTCGATCTACGTCGATCCTTTTCGCGTGCCGAAGTCGAACGGGCCGTGCAAGCGACCATCTCGAGTTTTCCGGTGTTCGGATGTGTTTACGAGCCGCGGTTCTTTCGCGATCGCTGGGTTCCTTCACGTGCGCCCATTTCCGAAGCGATGTATGTCGGCATCATCAAGGACCTCGAAAGCGACACCGAGCGGTGGACCGATTGGTCTTTGGATCCCACACGGATGCGACCTTTCCGGGTCGTCGTATTGCCGACCCCCGCGGGCTGCCGGCTCATCGTGAGCCTTTCGCATCTCGCCGTCGATGGCGCAGGAATGGCGGCAGTGGGCCATCTGCTCGCCGCAAGTCTTTATAATGCTGCGCCGGCATTACCCGTGGAAACTCGACGCGACGTGGCCCGAGCATTGGATGGTTTGTCGCTCCGGCATTTGCCAATTCTCGGGCGCGATATGGTCGACAACTTGCTCCAACCGCTTCGCGTTTTGGGGGCGGGACCGCGTAACAAGCCTTATCCGGCGGATAAATCCGCCAAAGCATGCTCGCGGCAAATCGTTTTCGAGGGCTCGACGATCGACGCGCTCCGGGCCCGCAGCGGAAACCGTACGAGCATCAATGATCTGCTCTTAGCTGCCCTGGCTCTCGCCGCGGCGAATCGATCGAGCTTCGGTAATGTTTCGGTGCTGTATACGATGGATTTGCGGCGTTATTCCCGCTCGGCGCATCTATCGGCCACGAATGCGTCATCCATTATGACTACCGTGGTTCCGCGTTCGGCCATGACCAGCCTGGCCAATGCGGTAAAGGCAGTCCAAACAGCCACCGCACGACATCGACAAAGCTTGGCGGGCCCAGCGTTTTTGTTATTGCCTACGCTTCTTGCTGGACCCACGCCGCACGGGATCTTGCGCAAGCTTTTGCCAGCCGTTTATCCGTTGATGATAGATTTGCCCATTAGCCGAGGGCTCATTTTCACCAACGTGGGCAAGCTCGATCAGGGTTTGGGGCCGCTCCTCGACGATATCATCGAACTCCGCGCGGTCGGGCCGAACATCAAAGGCATCCCGGCGCCTGCGGTGATTGCTTATGGATTGCGCGGGCGAATTCACCTGGAGCTATTTGCACCGCCGGGACTCGGCGAGCCGGCATTGGATGAGCTCGAGCACGAATTGCGAGAAGCCTTGTCCCTCACGCCATAAACGAATACCATGACCAACGCGAACCCTCTCCTCAGCGATCGATTCGTCGACTTTCTCCTTTTCGAGACCCTCGAGCTGGAGGCATTGCTCGCACTACCTGCCTTTGCCGAGCACAATCGCGAGACCGTGGAGATTTACCTCTCGTCGGCGCGCCGTCTCGCCCGGCAGCATTTGTATCCAGCTTACAAGCCCATGGACGAAAGTCCGCCGCATCTCGACAATGGCCGAGTGCGTGTGCATCACGCCATGCACGAGCTTTATCCGCGTCTCGTTGAATTGGGCGTTTTATCCGCCACCAGGCCGCCGGAAGTATCTGGCCAGCAATTGCCCATCACCGTCGCGTGTTTTGCGTCGGCATATCTGATGGCGGCGAATCTTTCCGCATATGGGTATCTCGGTCTCACGACCGGCGCCGCTCGGCTCATTGAATCATTTGGGTCAGACCAGCTCAAAGAGCGCTTTTTGGCCTCGATGTACAGCGGACAATGGACGGGCACGATGGCGCTGACCGAGCCGCAAGCGGGCAGCAGCTTGAGCGACGTGACGACGACGGCTACGCCGACGGACCAAGGTCATTATTTGATCAAAGGGTCGAAGATATTCATTTCGGGCGGCGATCACGACTTGACTGAAAACATCGTACACCTCACGCTGGCCCGAATCGAAGGCGCTCCGCCAGGAATCAAAGGCGTGAGCTTATTTGCGATTCCGAAAAACAGGTCTGACGGCGATTCGCTCGTTCCGAACGATGTCGAAGTCGCCGGCGTCATTCACAAGATTGGTTGGCGAGGACTTCCGAGCTTGGCGCTCAATTTCGGTGAAGCCGGTGATTGTCGCGGATGGCTCGTCGGCGAGCCGCATCGGGGCATTTCGTACATGTTCCAGATGATGAACGAGGCTCGATTGATGGTGGGAATGAACGGCGCTGCCACGGCGTCGGTTGCTTTTCACGAATCGCTCGAATATGCGAAAACCCGCCCGCAAGGACGCAGCCTCGAAAATCGCGATCCTCGTTCGCCGCAGATTCCCATTATCGAGCACGCGGACGTTCGGCGCATGTTGTTGCGTCAGAAGGCCATTACGTGGGGCAGCCTCGCGCTCTTGGGATTCACGGCAAAGCTAACGGACCTTTCCGATCACGCACAGGCCGAGCCGGAAAGAAAACGCGCATTTTTGCTGCTAGATTTGCTCACGCCCATTGCGAAGACCTTTCCAGCGGAAAAAGGATTCGAGTCCAATGCGCTCGCCGTACAGGTGCTTGGCGGATATGGCTACACGAGCGAATACCTTCCCGAGGCGTGGCTACGGGATCAAAAGTTGAATAGCATTCACGAAGGAACGACCGGCATTCATTCGCTCGATTTGCTTGGTCGAAAGGTGCCGTTGGCAGGTGGCGCCGCGTTTGCCGCATTGCTCGAAGAAATCGAGACGACGTGCACGAGGGCGCGTGACGCGGGCGTGGTTGCCGAGTTCATATCGCGCGTGGAGAGCGCTGCGGTATCGATGCGGGAGACCACGCAACATCTCGCGGGGCTTGGAATGCAGGGTGACGTCGCGGGTATGCTTCGGCATAGCGCGCATTATCTGGATCTCGTATCGACCGTGGTATTGGGCTGGACGTGGCTGAATCTAGCGGCCACCGCGCAAAAGAATGGCGACCAAAACCCGACGGAAAGCGACTTTTACGAAGGCATCCGAATGGCGGCGCAATACTGGATTCATACCGACTTGCCTCGGGTGAGCTACCTGGCCGAACTTTGCAAAAGCGGCGAGGACTCCTATGCGCGTATTCGGCCGGAGCAGTTATGAGCACGCGCACAGAAAAAACCGCGTGCATATTGTGCTCGCGCAACTGCGGCATACAAGTCGACATCGACGGAGGCAAGCTCAATCGTATACGTGGAGACGAAGACCACCCGATCTCGAAGGGCTACCTTTGCCAAAAGGCTGCGCGGCTCGAGCACTACCAGAACCATGACGACCGGCTCCAGGTTCCGCTCAAACGGCTGCCCAACGGCACCTTCGAGCGCGTGAGCTGGGACGAAGCGCTTGGCGATATCGCAGAGCGACTGCTTCGTATTCGGGAAAAGCACGGCGGTGACGCATTCGCATTCGTGGGAGGTGGTGGGCAGGGCAATCATCTCGGGGGCGCATACAACAGCCAAATGCTTGCAGCCATGAAGAGCCGATTTGCCTACAATTCGCTGGGGCAAGAAAAAACTGGCGATTTCTGGCTCAATGGACGGCTCTTCGGCAGCCAAACTTGCCACACCACGGAAGACGTCGAGCACGCTGATTACGTGTTATTCATTGGCACCAATCCATTCCAAGCGCACGGCATTGCCAATGCTCGCGACACGTTGCGGGACATCCGGAAAAACCCTAATCGCACGATGGTGGTCATCGACCCGAGACGTACGGAAACCGCCAAAGTCGCGGATATCCACCTCCAACTGCGACCCGGGACCGATGCATTTCTGATGAGCGCCATTTTAGCGATCATCGTCCGCGAGGGTCTGCACGACCGAGAATTCATCGCCGCGCATGTCACGGGATTTGACGCAGTCGAACAGGTTTTACGCACGATACCCATAACAGAATACGTGGAGCGCGCGGATGTGCCGCTCACCGATGTCGAGCGCGTGGCGCGAGGCTTTGCCACGGCCCGCTCCGCTTGCGTGCGCATTGATCTCGGCATTCAACACACGCTGCATACCACGCTCAATGGTTACCTCGAAAAATTGCTTTATCTCGTCACGGGCAACTTCGGAAGACGCGGCGGCAACAATTTGCATTCGTTTCTTTTGCCCATTCTTGGCCACACCGACGAGCGCAAGAAGAAGAAGGGCAAGCCGCTGAAGCGCACTGCTTATCACGGCATGCACCCCATCGCTGGAATTTACCCGCCAAACATTTTGCCGGACGAAATCGAGCTGGCGGGCGAAAATCGCATCCGCGCAGTCTTCGTCGATAGCGCGAATCCGCTGGTTAGTTGGGCAGACACGCAAGCGTACGAGCGCGCTTTTGGAAAATTGGAGCTGCTCGTGGTCGTCGACGTCGCAATGACCGAAACGGCGCGCCTGGCGCATTACATATTACCCGCAGCGTCACAATTCGAGAAATGGGAGGCCACGGGCTTTAATCTGGAATTCCCCGTCAATGCATTTCACTTGCGCCACCCGCTGTTCACACCGCTCGCAGAAGCCCTACCGGAGCCGGAAATCTATACACGTCTTTTGGAGCGAATGGGTGCGATTCCCACATCGTTCCCCACCTTGGAACGTATCGCGCAATTCGAGCCACCGGCATCCAGTCACCTCGCATTCGTCGCAGCGCTTGGAATAACGCTCGCTGGGCACAAGAATTGGATACCATACGCCGCGTCGATCATTTACCGCACGCTCGGCAAAGCGATGCCCGAAGGCGCAGCAGGAGCCGCAGTGCTGCTTCCCTTGACCATCGCTTATGCCACGAAGCATTACGATGCCGTGCGCCGCGCGGGACACGTTGGTAATCGCCTGACGCTGGGAACGACGCTGTTTCGAGCCATTGTCGAAAAACGCGCGGGCACGGTCATGAGCGAGCACCAATTCAAGGACACCTGGAGCTTCATTCAGCATAAAGATCGCCGAGTGCACCTCGAGATTCCCGAGATGCTTCAAGAATGGCGAGCATTACGACACGAAAAGCTCCCCGGCGTGGAACATCCCTTCATTCTCGTGGCCGGCGAGCGACGCAGCTACAATGCAAATACCATTTACCGAAACCCTGCCTGGCGCAAAATCGATCCACATGGCTTTATGAGAATCCATCCTGACGATGCCGCACATCTTGGCCTCAGCAATGGAAGCAAGGCCATTTGCGCATCCGCAGGCGGTGAAATCGAAGTGGTCGTGGAATTGGATGATTCGGTGCGTCGCGGCGTAGTTACCTTGCCGCACGGTTACGGGATGCGCTACCGAGATAGTGCTCCAATCGGCCCCCAGCTCAATCGGCTCACCTCGTCTGCGCATTGCGATCCGCTGACCCGCACGCCTTATCACAAATACGTTCCGGTCCAGTTGCGCAAGCCTGATGCCACGGTCGGTTCTTCTTAGCGAGACAAACGCCATTTTCGTGGTAGACTCGCGCGTACGTATGTGGATTTTCGCCTACGGGTCGCTCATTTTCCGCCCTTCATTTTCGCATATCGATCGCCGGCGCGCCTTTCTACCCGGCTATATGCGCCGCTTCTGGCAAGGCTCGCCCGATCACCGCGGAGTCCCCGAAGCTCCCGGACGTGTCGCAACGCTCGTGCCCGCGCCCGGCGAGGTCTGTGGAGGCTGCGCTTATCAAGTCGACCATCGCGACGCTGAAGCCATTCTCGCGGCACTCGACATTCGCGAGCAAGCCGGTTTCGAGCGGCACTTATTGCCCGTATTCGACCGGACGGACGGAAATGTTTTTGCCGAAGCCATCGTTTATGTTGCCCGCGAGGACAACCCGCACTTCCTCGGACCTTTGGCCGAACTCGAGATAGCTGCTTGGGTACGTCGAAGCCGCGGTCCGAGTGGGCCGAATGCCGATTATGTGCTCGCCCTGCGGGATGCCCTTCGCGGGCTGGAAATCCACGACGCCCATGTCGAGGAAATCGCACGACATCTGGGTTTCAACGAGCTGGAGTGATTGGCAAACCGTTTGAAGGACTCGTCTCCAGCCACTTTTCATGCGAGTTTTTTTCGCCTTTCCGCCTATTGACAACCACCCCGCCCTTCGGGCATGCTGCGCTCCGTGCGTCGTCACCTCATTCCCTCGTCCATTGCCGCTGCTGCTCTCGCGAGCGCGCTGCTATGGACGCGGAGCAGTGGCACGTTCGATCTGCCGCTTCCTGGGCCTGCGCCTCGTTCCGCGCTCGAGCCCATAGAGGGCATTGGTTTGCCGAAGGATGATCGTTGCGGCCAATGCCACACCGAAATTGCTGCCGAATGGAAGCAGTCGCTGCATCGGCGGGCTTGGGAGAACGAATACTTCGCGCATTCGTACGCGTCGGAACCGCTAGCGTTTTGCCGCAAATGCCACGCGCCGCTGGCGGATCCAAGGTTCGAGCCTTCGGCCGAAGCCCGCGCAGTCGGCGTGGGTTGCACGACCTGTCACGTCGTTCCTGCAGGCATTGTTGGCACGTCGGCCATTGCGGCCCGCGCAGATGGCCATGAAGTCCTCGGCGACGCGCGCCTCGGCACCGCAGCAGCCTGCGCCAATTGCCATGATTTCGCATTCCCAGGGTCGCAGAGGCCCACTGTGGACCGCATGCAAAAAACGCATAGCGAGCACGCTCAATCGGCGTTCTCTTCCAAACCGTGCCAAAATTGCCATATGCCGCTCGTGCCCAGCCAAAACGGCGGCAGCCACCGAAAACATGATTTTCGCGTGCAAGGGGACCGCAACATGATGGCTCGGGCCGTGGTCGTTGACCATGCACAAATCAAAAACCATGCATTGCACCTCGACCTGACGCCTGGAGATGTTGGACATGCATTTCCGACCGGTGATTTGCATCGCCGCGTCGAGATTCGTGTAACCGCAATAGATTCCCAAGGGCGAGCCCTTGGCCCGACATCAACCGAGATACTCAGGCGCACGTTTGGATTCACCCACGAGGGACCGAGCAAAACGGTTCCCGTGGAGCAAGCGGATAATCGATTGCTGGGGCCAAAGCATATTGAATTGTCTTTGCCTAAAGCAGCTCAGCGGGCACGATATGAAATCGTGTGGCAAAAGCTCCCTCCCGAGCTGGCGCAAAAGTTTGGAATGAAAATGAGCGACCATGAAATGGTGGTCTTGGAAGGGATCGTGAAGCGATGAGTTTACGTATTATCTTATCTGCGTTACTTGTCAGTGTTGCGACTGCATCCGTCAGCTCGCCAGCGAATGCCGAAGCATTTTTGCCCATCGAGCGCAAGATATCGACCTTCAGCATTCGCGTCACAAAAACAGGGTACGAGCATTTCGGCCCTGGACAAACCATTCCGCCTGGTTCATTGCCCGCCAAAATCATTGCCCTCGACGGTCGTTCGTCCAGTGAGATCTGGATGCTCACCGACACCGGCACCGTGCTCCGAGACGACGGCAAGAGCTTGACGTTTCGTCAAGCCAACCCGTGCGGCTGGGGCAAAGGCCAACGCGAATACAGTGGCTACGGTGATCGCCTGTACAACATCGTCGCGGACAAGGATCACGTCCACGTAATCGGCGAACATCGCGGGATTGACACCCGGGTGGGCAGCGAACGGCGCGCGTCGCTCACGCAAAATGGTAAATGGATCTGCACCGATCAATCGCTCGTGCCGGACATCATGCAATCATCGAATGGGATGACCTGGTTCGCGGCGCACAATATGGACGGCGATGCCTGTCGTATTTCCTCGGCTTCCGGCTTCTGCACCTCGGGACCTCGGTTTTCGCCCACGCACATCGAGCCCTCACGCGATTCGACCGACATGGGCATTTACAATGCGGCCTTGTGGATGCGCGGCACCGACGACGGTTGGGTCGTGACCTCGGACGAGACATTCCATCCAAAGCTTCATCGATTCAATGGCGTGACCTGGGCACCGGTCGCGAAAATCCCGGATGGTTTGCGCATTTCATCTATTTGGGCCGATGACCACGAATTGTGGCTCACCGCTCGCAGTGGATCGAGCTGGGAATCGCCATCGGAAACGATTCTGCGCTCAGACGGGAAAACCCTGACGCAACTCAACTTGCCGGCCCCCATGCAAATTCGTTGGGTCCGTGGAGCTGGACCGCGAGACGTGTGGTTCGGTGGCTATGATGAAACCATCTATCAATGGGACGGGAAAATGCGCGCAGGAAAGGTTCCTGGCGAAGTGAACGATATCTGGGTCGCGCCGGATGGAGCCGTCTTTTTTGTTATACCCGAAGCCATTGCAGTCATTGCACCGAATGGAGTGTCGCGCTGATGCCTCGCCAAACCATATTCTTGTCCGCCTTGCTCCTTGTTGCGTGCAGCGGGGCGCCCGAGCCCCAAAAGACGGTGCAGGTGCCGGTCGTTTCGGTCAAACCCGAGCCAGCGAAAGGCATTGCGGAAGCGCCGCAAAAGTCGCGCACCAAGCGGAAGCCCGAGGAATCGCCCAATGGCGATGTCGTCTCCATCTTGCTCCCCGACAATACGGTCGAAGTAAAAAGCAAAACCGGCGCATCCCGCTCCATCGATGCGAATTCTCTCCACCCGCCGCCCGGCAATCGAGCATTGTTCGGCATCGCTGCCATGAGCGCCGCGTTTCTCGATGATGGAACCTTGCTCATAGGTATCGCCGACGGCACGCTCATTGCGCTGGGTAATGATGACAAACGCAAGTGGTCTATCGGCTTTCGAGGCGCAGTTACGGGCATTACGCCGACCGAAGACAACCGCTTCGTCGTAACGACGCAACGAGGCGTCGTCGCGTCGCTCACGGCGGATGGCCAAATCTTATGGGAAAAGCAGGTCGCTCCGGGAGCATTGACCAAGGCCGTCATCGGACCGAATGACCATTATTATGTGGCC
The DNA here is from genome assembly GCA_964514885.1 of uncultured Polyangium sp. Classification (GTDB taxonomy): domain Bacteria; phylum Myxococcota_A; class Polyangia; order Polyangiales; family Polyangiaceae; genus Polyangium. Next base: position 10,251 of record CAZETM010000076.1, read on the forward strand.
GGCCCTCGCGGAGTACTCGCTTTCTCGCCCGATGGGGAACTCGACTTTTCCCACGCGGCGACGCTGGGCGACTATGATTGCTGTACGAAAGAGGCATTGAAGGTCGATGGCAATGGGCGCATCAGCTTGAAAAAGTTCGAGATCCGCGCAAGCGATCCCCACCCGCCCATCGCCAATGCCGAACCGGTCTTTTTGCTGAATTTCGAAAGAGTGCTCGAAGAAAAAGTCTCCGCAGTGCTAGCGACTGGGCCGGACGAGCTGCTATTGCTGGTAAACAACAAAAAAGACTCGGCGTTGATTCGGTATTCAAAGGGCACGGCAAAGCGCATCAAGTTGCCCGTCCGAGCCGCGAAAGCGGACCGAATAGATCAAGAGCTAAAGCCCGAAATTCCAATTTTGGTTTACGATGATCTCGTTTTGGGCCCCAATGGCAACCCGTGGCTGCTCGCACGAGCCACGTTTGCTCCCGTCGCGGGTATGTCGCCATGGTGGGCGCAACCGGCAAAAGGCATGATCTTGGAGTTGGTCGGCGATACCGTGCGTGAACGGAGCGACCTGAAAGGTGCATTCGACAATTATTTGGTGACGACCAATTCGGATACGCAAATTCGAGCGGCAACGGAAGGCACATCGCGAATCCTCTGCTTCGGCAACGAAGACAATTCGGCAGCGTGCGCGATCTACGACGGAAACCAGGCGGAAGTCGTCCAGCGCAACGTTAAAACGTCTTCCGTCGGTCGCATCGGCGATCATCTGTATGTCGTATCCGACCGCGGCAAAGTTGAGCGGCTGGAAGGAACGCAACTTGTTCCCATTCCTTTGCCGGAAACTATCTATTATGGCGCTTCGGCGATTGGTGGAACCGGTGACAATGATTTATGGTTCGCTAGCGGCGACAATGTCGTGAATCATTACGACGGAAAATCTTTTTCCGCAATGGGGTTGCCGCGGTCCATCGAACGAGGAGTCATTGCTCGCTCGCCCACCGACGTCTGGAGCCGAGACGGCCAAGTGCATTGGGACGGAAAGCGCTGGGCGGCCGTCGGAGGTGTGCCAGTCGCTTCGGGCATGGTGCTCCGAGGGCAGAACGAAGTATGGATCGGCAATTCATCTGGACTTTTCCGCAGCACCGCACCTGGTCCTTCAGTCGTACGTTTGCCGGCCGCGAAATCATTGAGCGCTCGGCTCGTCGATGCTCCAAAACCATTGACCCTGGACGCTCCGCTATCAGGATTCACCGTCACCAAAACCAAGCTCGACGTAAAGGCGGGCGAGCCAATAACGACTGCCAAACGCGTGGAAGTCGCACGAGATGGTACGTTGTGGATCGAAGCGTGGGACCGGCTCGTCGAAATGGATACCGAAGGAAAAACGACGGTCGTCGACAAAGAGGAGAAACGCATTGAGTTCGACCGATGGTTCTTCCCGGAGGCTCGAGGGCGCGGAATTACTACGCATCGCAATCGGAAAACCGAAACGAACAATGAACGGGATGAATTGCGCCGGTTCGATAATGGGAAATTCGTCAATGCGGAGATGAAGCTCCCTGGAAAAGACATCGTCGCCATTTCCGGGAACCAAACCGGTGCAGTATGGATTCTCGGATCGGTCGAAGCGAGCTCACCTTATACATTGACGCTGTCCCACGTCCATGAATTCGGAATTCATGCGCTCGTGCGAGCCGACGAAAAGTCCAAGTTCCAACCCGTCCTTGGTTTGCCGCCATTGGCGTACGTGAGCGTGGCCGTAACCCCCGAAAGCGGCGGTTTCTTCGTGGGCGCCGTCAATCCCGGCCCAATGGGTGAAGGGTTCTTGTTGCACGCGCGGGGCAGCCTGGGCACGAGCGCAGTCGCACGCCATCGCGCGCCTGCCGCATTGCTCGCCGTCACTGCAATCAGCAATGACGAGGCGTGGGCCGTCGGCGCAATGGGTATCGTATTACATCTAAAAGGCGACGTCGTCGAGCGTTTTGCGCTCCCTACGGGAGAATGGTTACGCTCGGTCGCCGCCACCGGTCCAAACGATATCTGGATTGGCGGCGATGGCGGTACACTTCTTCATTACGATGGCCAGAAGTTCCGCCCCGTGCCTCATCCACTCGGCTCGCACGCTGCTTTCTCCGGCCTCGGCATTTCACGCGGTACCGTCTGGGCCACGAGCCCGTCCGGCATATTGCGCATTGCCAAAAACTGATCAGGCAACGCCACGAGCCCCAAATGGCTGGAGCGCGTGTGCGCACATGCGTGAGCGCTGCCAATACGTTTTTATCCGTGACGATCCGTGACGAACTCAGTGTTTCGTCGGTCCTGACGAGTCATTGGCAAAGACCATTGACGCAACTGTTCGAATCGCACTCTTGCGGCGCACCACAAGGCTCACCCGCGAGGCCTTTACAGAATTTCAACATATTCGGCGCCACTTTGCAAAGGCCAGAAACGCACTCATCATTGGCAGCGCATGCGGATCCGCCAAGCTTCAAACACTTACCCGTTCCATTACAGGCAAAATTGGAAGCCGCCAAGCAACTGACGACATCGCCCGTGGCAGCGGATACGTAGGTATTGTCTTCGCCATATAGGTCGATGTCATTGCAGATGCCTTCCTTCCCGGGAACGCTGCAACTCCTGCACTCTCCTGTGCAGGCCGATTCGCAACAAACGCCATCCGCACAAGACGCGCTCTTGCATTCGGTCGTTCCGGTACACGTCTCGCCATTGCATAGTTTTACGCCGCAATTGACGCCACCGCAAGCCGTCCAGCCCGCAAGGCTCAAGCAATCGACGCACGCGCCCTTTCCGTCACATACGTCTGCGCCACACACTGCTCCCACTTCAAGTGGCATTTTCGAAACTGTCCCGGCCACGCACGTTCCCGAATAACACACTTCGGCCATGGGTACGTCGACGTCGTCAGGCTTGCTCTCAGTGGTTCCGCCAGCGGCGCAAACGACCATTTGGCAATCGTTTGCGGTCTGAGCAGCTATCGGCTCACCCAACTTTTGCGGCGTCTTGGTGCACTGACCACCATCGCACGACCAAGCAAGGCATTCCGTGCTGGCCGGGCATTCCTGTGACGAAGCGCATTCGCACGTGGCGGGATTGGGGGCACAATCGAGCACGCACTGGCCTTTTTCGTCGCACTTGCCGGCGTTCGTTCCGAGCGCACACAAGGCCCCCATGGGCGCATTTTCATGCACCGTCGCGCCCGTTGCACATTTGTCGATCGTGCACGGATTCTTATCGTCTTCGCAGACGCCTTGGTCGTCTGCGAAGTTTTCACCGCTGCACCCAAAGAATGGAAGCGATACGGCAGCCATTGCGAATGCAATCGATACCGATCCCAACGAAATAATAGCTCGAAGCCCGGGCTGCGACATGAAACTCCTCCTAAGCGAATTCGATCTCAAAACGTGCCCGTCACCAGAACACCTCCAGGTGACGGCAAAACGAGCACGGCGTTTTTCTTGTTCGGCGCTGTAGTCTTATTCGGTGCAGTGAGCCATAACACAATCGAGCCCGCCGTCGCCACGCCTCCCACGATGAAACCAGCAAGCGCTACGCTGCTAAATGCATCGCGTCGATTCTGAAGCCCGAGCAATGTCGAGCATCGCGCGTCAGCACTGGTAGGCGGGCACAATGCCTCCTCCGTGCTCCTATCGAAACGAATCTCTTCGGAAAGAGTACTCGCTTCGGAGTTTTTCGCAGATGCTCCCACGAGAAACCCAACCCCCACACCGACACCGACGACGCCAAGCCCCAATCCACCAAAAATCGCGCCCGTTCGCCAAGTCTGCGATTCTCGAATGACCTGGGTCGGAGGAGCTTTGAGCACCAAGTTTATCGTCGGCGTCGTCCGCGGCTCGAGATCCGCATCGAGACGAGCACGCCCGTCAGGCCCTTCCGCCTCGAAACGCCGATGTCCCGCGTCGACGAGTACCGGTTCGGGCAATGGCGATGTACCCAAACCACGCCCATCGACCGATATTTTCGCCCCGGGTTTGTCCACCTTGATGGTCACGATGGCGAGCTTCGATTGCGCTTCAATCAATAAGTCCTCGGACACCTTTCGATCTGCCGGCGTGATTCCGACGGCATAATCCAAAAAGATGTCGAGATGCTCGGCAGCTTCACGATGCCGGCCCGTCGCCATTTCCGCTTGAGCAAGCAGCGCTACCGTTTGGGCATGATCTGGTTTCAGATCAAACGCCTGCAAAAATTCCTGTCGCGCCGCATCCCATCGGTTCGCTTTGGCTGCTGCCTGGCCCGCCTGAAAATGTTTCTCGAATTCAGCTCTCGAGGGATCTGAGGGATCGCCCGTTGCAGCAGGAGCCTTCTTTCCCGCTGGAGCATTCGCCCCTTTCGTCTGCGCCCAAGCCGTCGGCATGACCGAACAAAGCCCAAGCACAATCCCGACAGCCGTTGCCCAAACCAAACTTTTGCGTCCCCTCATGTGCGGCACGCGCCTGTATCCCACTGGCAAACGAGCTTGTCAATAAAACAACACACTTTGGATCCGCCCACCGACAGGGTTTGTCAGCGCCGACGAAATTTAGCACACAATCACCCGCCGCTCCTCGACTCAGTCCACACAAAGTACCCCCTTGACACCGCCAACCCACGGTGATGAGATGCAATCGATCACCAAGCGGGAAACCGCCAAAGGTAACCAAACCGAATCGGGAGCGTGTCTTGATCGGAACAGCAATCATCGCAGGGCTGTCGGGAGTGCTCACCTGGAGCTTTCTCGAATATGTCATTCACCGCTTCCTCGGCCACAAACGGCAATTTCGCTGGACACCGTTCGGTAAAGAACACACGCGCCACCACATCGAAGGGGACTACTTTGCGCCCACATCGAAAAAATTGGTAATTACGGTCATCGTGGTGCCGCTCGTGCTTCCCGCCCTCGTGGCTATCTCGAACACCGTGATCGCCTGTTCCTTCGCTGCAGGTCTGTTGCTGTTCTATTCGTCATACGAAGTGCTCCACCGCCGACTGCACACGCATGCTGGTTTCGGACCTTATGCGCGTTGGGCGCGCCGGCATCATTTTCACCACCATTTCGTGGACGCCCGGACAAACCATGGCGTGACGAGCCCTCTATGGGACATCGTTTTCAGAACCTATCGGCGACCGACCACCATCAAAGTGCCGCCTCGATTGTGCATGTCTTGGCTCATCAATCCCCAAACGGGTGCAATCATCGATAGTTACGCCAGCTCTTTTCAACTCGGCAATCCGCCCGCAACTCGAGGCGAGCCTGCTTGACCGAACACCCCGCTCAATAGCTCCACAAGCCTCTTGCCTGCATATTCACCCGACGAAAACGCTCCATCGACCGACGCGCCACCAAATGCGTCCCCTGCCAATACCAACGGCGGATGCGAAGCGAAGGCTCGATGCGCGAGCTGCACTTCGAGACAACGTTCCGAGTGCACCTGTTCAGGCTCGCAATAACGCCAGCGGTGCAGCGCCGTAGCCGTCACTTCCATTACGACGCCGAGTTCACCGAGAGCAGTCTGCACAGCCGCTTGCAATTCCATTACGATTTGCTCCGGCGGCTGGGACCAAAGCTCCCGACTCTTCTGCGGAGATGCATGAACGACAAGCGTAGAACGCTCGCCACGAACCCCTTTGCGTTTTTGGTCGTATATGCCCGTAAGAGCCGATGACGGGTTTTTCCAAAGTATGGGCACGCATTCAGGAAGCGGTTGCGCCAACTCGAGCAATAAAACAAGACAGGACGTATACGTAAGCGGCCGAGTCGCTTCGGCGCATTCGTCAGTCAATACGTGCCCGGAATTCTGGAGCAGCTCGATGGATTGAGGCACAGGCGCCGTAATCAGCATTGAACGCGCCGAAAAGGTTTCTCCGGATTCCAGAATTACATTCCACGACGAAGCCTCGGCGCTCACTTCGAGCCGAGCGACACGCGATTGAAATCGAACATCGCCGCTGTCCGGAAATTCATGCAAAAGACGACGCGCAAAAGCGCTCATTCCTTCGCGATGTGCGAATCTTGGATAACGCCCGTCGCCAGCAAGCCGAAGCTCTACAGCTTCCACTCCCTCGGCATTCACGATTTCTGCCCAAGCAGGCTGCTTTGCCGAGGTGAATTGGGCGCCCAAGTCTGCGGTCCAGCCCTCGCCTCGTCGCGAGGTCAAACGCCCCCCCGAGCCCCGGCTTTTCTCGAATAGCAGAACCGATGAGCCTGCACGCTTCAACACGGAGCGCGCACCAAGTCCCGAGACTCCGGCGCCGATAATGACGACATCGACCGGTGCAATAGGCGCGGACAGGGAATGACGCTCGCTCATGGACGGGCGTTTATCACATTCCCAAGGTCCATGGCGAGCCAGAAACACGTGGGGCTTGTATTATGTGCCGAGGTGGGATCAGTTCGGAATCGCGCCGCACTCGACGCCGCGATAGAGCGCGTCGTTGTTCACTTCGTAGCATTCCAGGGTTTGGCCTTGCGGATCGACACGCACGTAGATGTCCACCTTTTTGCCTTGCAGATCAGCTTGGCAATTCACGATGATGCATTCCGCAACGGCCAGCGCAACGGGGATTTGAGCCGTGCACAAAAGCGGCCCTTGCAGCGTACCGTCATAAAAGCTGACCTCGGTTCCGCTCACCATGGGCAACGTTCCACGATTGCATACGCGCGCTTCAATGGTCGCCACCGTTCCCATACACTTGACCGCCCCGACATCACCACCTGCCGTGAGATCCGGCTGTCCGAGCGCCTCGAGATCGCCTTGCACGTTTTGCCTGAAATTGTTCAGCTTGGCGTCTTTCCAATTCATCATTACGCTCGACGACTTCGGAATTTGTCCGTAATCGCCCACGTGCGTCACCGCATAAGCAGCAACACGCCAGGATTTTGGTACGAATTGCTCGTCGGGAAAGATGAGAATACAATCGACGGGGAAAGCGTCTTCGGGTCATTGTCGAAGTCGAAGTCCACGACAGCCGGCGTAGCCATGACCTGGAAATGGTTCGGATGCGAATCGCCTGCAGGTGGGCCGGTCCAGCGACATTGCTCCGACGGAACGATGGATTCAATCGATACTTCCGATTTGCAAGTATCATCATGGTCGTATCCAACAGGCATTCCGTAGGGAATGCAGACGCCGGCATTGCAGCAGAATCGGCATCTACCCGCCCGTACCGGCGGTAGCTTTTCTTTCCGTTTCCGCCGGTCGGACAAGCGATTCACCGCTCGGCGCTGCCGCGGTGGCCGTCTTGTCGCCATTGCTCACCGAATCATGCTCGATGAGCGGCAACTGCACGACAAATGTCGCGCCCTTTCCCGCCCCAGGACTCGACGCCCGCACCGTCCCGCCATGCAGCTCCACCAATTGCTTCACAATGGCGAGTCCCAATCCCAATCCGCCATATTGCCGCGTGGTCGATCCGTCCGCTTGCCGGAATCGATCGAATGCATGCGGCAAAAAGTCCGCCCCGATGCCTTGACCCGTATCCACAACCGTCATTTCCAATTGACTGTCGCGCTGAGCAATCATCACCTGCACTTTTCCGCGCTTGGGAGTAAATTTGATGGCATTGCTCAGAAGGTTCCATACCACCTGCTGCAATCGATTCGGATCGCCATGCACCATGGCTTCCTCGAGGCTCGAACTCGTTTCGATCTGAATGCCCTTCGCTTGCGCCGCGGGAGCAACCGAAGCCACCGTCGCATGCACCACATCATTTAAATTCACCGGCCGCGCTTCCAAATGAATCTTGCCCGAAATGATCCGGCCCATATCGAGCATGTCCTCGATGAGCTGCGCTTGCACCCGCGCATTTCGCTCGATGACCATCAATGCTTTGGCCAAGTCTTGATCCTGGATGTTCACCCGACGCCTCAAGATTTGCAGCCAACCAAGAATCGCCGTCAGCGGCGTACGCAATTCATGGCTCAACGTCGACAAGAACTCGTCTTTGAGACGGCTCGAGCGTTCCACTTCCATGCGGGCCGTTCGTTCGCTCTCGAGTAACTCTTGCCTCTCTCGTTCGGCATTCTTGTGATCCGTGATATCAGAATGAGTGCCCACGGCACGTAAAGCTTTTCCCGTTGCGTCCCTTTGAACGACCCGGCCGCGAGCGAGAATCCAGCGCCATGATCCGTCTTTATGATGCAATCGCTGTTCACATGCGTAATATTCCGTGCGCCCTTCAAGATGGTCATTCAATACGGCCAGAACACGCTGGAGTTCGTCCGGGTGCATCAGCCTCTTCCACGAGTCCAGATGCGGCTCGATTTCGTCGAGCTCATAACCGAGCATCGATGCCCATCGTCCACCGTAATGCACATGTCCGCTCACGATATCCCAATCCCAAAACCCAAGCTGCCCAGCCTCGAGCGTGAGCGCCAACCGCTCCTCGCTTTCCCGCACCGCATGCTCGGCCAATTTGCGCTCGGTAATATCGACGACGACACCGACCATACACCCCTCTGTTTACTTTTAACCCGAGTGAGCGGCACGTCCAGCCGCCCGGATGTATGTCAACAACACGTCGTATCGTTCGACCAGGCCGATCGGCATCGTTCAACGGCGTGGCACACCGATTAACCAGGCCGATCGGTCTCTGCAATCGAGGTTTCATGGCGATCTCGAAGGCCGATCGGCATCCTTCAACGACGCGTCACACCGACTAACCAGGCCGATCGGCATCGTTCAACGCTGTATACATGCGTCGTCAAGGCCGATCGGCATCTGTCAGGCGTGTTTATAGTGTTTCGAAGGCCATTCGGCTTCGAAGCTTACGCATCGCAGCGTACGATCAGCCGCGGCCGCGCCGTCGCGGAGGCTTTTCGCCACCACCTCGGGCATCCGGTGCGGGCTTCGCTGTCGCGTTCGGCCGAGGTGAAGGTGAAAACGCCGGTTTGTCCGGGCTTCGTTCGCGCTTGATTCGAGGGCGAATCTCGACTTCTTCACGAGGCGCCGGCGCAGCAGCGACTTCCGGAGCCGGCACAGGCGTCGTAACGATCTTTCTTGGGGCTCGCGGCGGCGGTGCCGGCGGCGGCGGTGAAGGCAATCTCGGCGGCGGCACATCCGAAGCCCTACGCTTTTCTTCTACGACTGCGCCGCTCACTCGCTCGACCCGCACCTTTGTCCCGCGCAACGTCGTGCTCATCAGCGCCCGAGCGACATCTTCGGCACGCGATTGCGGCACTTCCACGAACGATTCGTATTCGAAGATATCAATGGCGCCGATTTCTCGACCGGGCAAACCCGTTTCATTCGCGATCGCACCCACCAGATCGCTCGGCCGAAGCCCTTCGCGCCGGCCCATCGAGAGCATCAGCCGCGCCATTCCACCTTCGGGCCGCGATTGCGCAGGCTCGGGCATGGACCCGCCGCCGCCATTGCTTGGCTGATCGGACGCGCCGAGCAGTTTCAGCGCAGCCGCCACGACGTGCGCCGGCGCCCGGTCCTTCAGCAGCTCCTCTGCCGCCGCCATATACCCTTCGAGCCCGCCCGATTCAATGATCTCGACGAGCGAATGCTTCAGAACTTCGCGCCGCCGCATGGCCAAGTCCGCATCGGTCGGCAACCGCATGGCTTGAATATTAGCCCTCGTCGACCGCTCGATGAATCGCAATTGCCCAAGCTCGCGCGGAGTCACCAACGTAATGGCATCTCCCTCGCGCCCGGCGCGTCCCGTACGCCCAATACGATGCGTATAGGATTCGACGTCCGTGGGAATGTCATAATTGATGACATGCGTGACGGTCTCGATATCGAGCCCACGAGCCGCGACATCGGTGGCGACGAGCAATTCCACGCGGCCTTCTTTGAATCGCCGCATGACCCGATCGCGATCGCGCTGATTCAAGTCACCGTGCAGGCCGTCCGCCAAACAGCCTCGCCCGCGCAAATGCTCGGCCACTTCTTCCGTAGCTCGTTTCGTGCTGCAAAAGATGATCGTCGGCCCGGGTGTCTCCATATCGAGCACTCGGAACAATGCATCCATCTTTTGCGCCGGGTAAACTTGGTAAAACGATTGGCGAATGACGGGTATATTCTTCGCCTCGGAGGAAATCTTGATGCGCCTCGGGTCACGCAAATACCGCTTCGACAGCCGAGCAATCGGTGCGGGCATGGTCGCCGAAAAAAGCGCCGTTTGCCGCTCGGGAGGCAATTTCGACAAAATCGTCTCGATGTCTTCGATGAAGCCCATCGCCAGCATTTCGTCGGCTTCGTCGAGAATCACCGTACGCACATTCGACAGATCCAACGTCTCGCGACGAATATGATCCAAAAGCCGACCTGGCGTGCCCGCTACGATATGCGTGCCGGCCGATAACACTCGAAGCTGCCTGTCGATCGGCTGTCCGCCATAAATCGGAAGCACTCGAATACGCTGCGTTTTTCCAAACGAATACACCGCTTCGGAGACTTGCACCGCAAGCTCCCGGGTCGGGCAGAGCACGAGCGCCTGGACGCGCATATGTTCCGGGTCGATGAGATCCACGAGCGGCAAGCCATACGCGGCTGTCTTACCCGTGCCCGTCTGAGCCTGTGCAACAACATCACGCCCCTCGAGCATCAGAGGAATCGTTAGTGCTTGAATTGGCGTCGGCCGTTCGAACCCGAGCTGTTCGATGACCGCCAAAGTTGCGGGCGAAAGGCCCAGTGACGCGAAGGTTGCTTCCGGCGTGATCGGCTCGTTCGACTCTACGGTATTTTCTGTCATGCGCTCCATCGGCGAGGCTCTAGCATGTCCGCCTCGCATTTCGACACCGATCTGACGTGAGGATGCATTTATTGGACCGTGAGCGCGTAATACCGCTCGCCTTGCTTATCCAGACGTGCCTGTGCGCCTGACATCTGGGGTCCCGAGCAGCTTGTTCCAGAGCTGGTAATCGACGTCATTTTTGAGCACGTACCAGTGCACGTCGTTGCCAAGCATGCCAGCGCGAGCCTGAATCTCGCCACGTTCGCGATGGCGCAGATCGATGTACTTGGCGTTTTCAACGAGCGGACTGCCGGGAGCGGCGACATGGAGTCGTTGCAGCTCGTCTGCACTGAGATCCGGAAGCAGGTCGTGGGTTTCTTTGATGTCGTACGCCGTCATGGACTGCGGCTCTTCGTTTTTTTCTTCGTTTTTTTCTTCGATTTTTTCCTCGCTTTGTTCTTCGCTGACGCGTTCGTCAAGCGAATTTTTGCCTCGATGTCCCTCGACGCCGATGCCAAAGGAACCGCTTTGAGGAGGGACCTCGTCCGGTTGCTTGTCATTGTCGCGTTGCATGGCTTCATTCTGGAAGACGCGGGCGCATCTGCCAAGCCCGTAAAAACGATTCATGCGCGCAAAGTGCACTTTTTACGATAACGTCGTGGTCGATTGGTCCAGCGCAATCGCTGCTAGGCGGCGGACAATGTCGCGAACAGATCTGGCTCGTCGGCGGGTTGGACCTGCGGTTTTTTTTCTTGACTAGGTCGGCGGGCAAGTTTTTTGCCGCGGCAACCATCGGCATCCTGGGACAAACAAACGGTTTGCCCTGGACCGACGGAACATGGTAGCGTCCGCTCCCATGGATGTCGTATCGCTGTGCCCGATGCCGGTCATGGGGTTTGTCTGGCAATCAAGCGTGGGAATTTATGCGCAAACCGTCGTGGTCAAGGCGACGTTTGTCTTGGAGCCTGGTTTGTCGACGCTCGCTGATCAACAAGAAGCGACGCACGATCAGGATGAGTTTGTCAAGAACGACGTAGCGCAAACGTTGCTCGTCCCGACCGACAAGGTGCCCTACAAACCTCGGGCCGAGGTTTTACTCGTGGGACACGCGTATGCTGCCAACAAGCATTCGGTGCGCTCGCTGGTGACGCGGTTCGAGGTCGGGGAGATGTCGAAGTCGATCGAGGTGTGGTGCGATCGGGGATTTCGCGCATCGGATGATCGGGTCATCGAGGGGGCGCCATTTTCAAAAATGCGGCTCGATTGGTCGCGAGCGGCTGGCGGATCTGCCACGACGAACCCTGCGGGCAAACGTTTCGACGTAGC
>CAZETM010000077.1:0-3015 GCA_964514885.1 uncultured Polyangium sp.
CGTGATGAACGGGAGGAAGCTTGGCCTGCACGCCCGGAGATACAGAAGTGTGTTATTCGGGTGAAGCCGACACCATCAATATCGGATTGTGCAAATCGGGCAAGAAGACTTGCTTGCCGAGCGGGTCCGCATACGGTCCGTGCGAAGGCGAAGTCCTGCCGCAGACAGAGGATTGCCTTGTCGTGGGTGACGAGGATTGCGACGGTGCGTCGGAAGAAACCATTGAATGCATTTGCACTCCAGGAATGCCGAGCGATTGCAATACGGGCCTTATGGGCGTTTGCGCCCAAGGCACAGGCGAATGCGCGGCGGACGGTAAATCGGTGCCCGTATGCGTACAGACGGGAATGGTATCCATCGAAACGTGTGTCACGCTGGAAGACGACGATTGCGATGGCACGGCCGCCCCGGCATGTACGGGTGATCCGAAATCGCCGTTTACGCCAACGCGCAATAATACGATGCCTTTCGACGATAGCATTTTTGCCGTCGCGGTCATACCTGACGGCGGATACGTCATTGCCGGGACCGTGGACGGCACGATCAGCGTCACGAGTGGCAATGCAAGCGTCAGCGCAGGAAGCATCTACGTCGCCCAGTTCGATGCAATGGGCGTGAAAACGGGGGACGACCATGTCTACCCCTGCACGACGAGCGGAGCAGCGCGAGGCGTCGCCGTCGATTCTCTCGGAAATGTAATCGTCGTCGGCGAATTCGACGGAACGACGCAGTTCAATGGAACCGACGTCGTGAGTGAGCCCGGTGAAACCGATATCTTCATTCTGAAGCTCGACAAAGCTGGCACGTATCTTTGGCACAAAACATTCGAGGTCACGAACGTTCAAGTGGCTACGGACGTGGCAGTCGATGCTGCGGGCAATATTTTCATTACGGGATTCGGCACAAACGACGCCATCGACTTCGGCGGTGGTGGGACTTTGCCCGATCCCACCTCGGACGATGTTTTCGTCGCTAGCTTCGAACCGGACGGCAAGTTCCGGTGGAGCAATCTTTTCGTCAATGCCGGCAGCCAAAAAGGAAAGCGCATTGCCGTAACAAACGATGGCGGCGTGGTCGTCGTCGGAGACACGGCAGACAACGACACCGCCTTCGGTGGTAACCTGCATCCGAAAACCGCAAACGGCGACTTCTTCGTCGCGCAATACAATGGCGCCACCGGAGCATACGGCTGGAGCAAGCGGTTTGGCGGAGCAACGGATCAATTCGTCCGCGACGTGGCGGTCTTGCCCAGCGGAAATCTGGTCATCACCGGCAATTTCAATGGCGCAATCAATTGGGGGGACGGAACGACGCTCGAAAAGGTCGCTCCGCTCGATGTCTACCTTGCCGAACTCGACACCGTTACAGGCAATCATGTGCGTAGCGTCCGCGGTGGCACGGCAGGCAATTCGTACGGCAATGCCATTGGCGTAGACGAGGTAGGGAACGTCGTCGTGACGGGGTATTTTGACACCGCAATCAACTTCGGCGAGCACCCGATTACTTCGAATGCTACCAATGATGTGTTCGTCGTCAAACTCCGCACGTCGGACTGGAAGTCCGTATGGGCCAGATCCTATGGAGTCAATGGAAGCCAATACGGCTGGGACCTCGGGGTCAACGCAAATGGTAGCGCTGTCGCCGGCGGCGCCTTCTATACCGAAATCGTCATTCCTCCGAACCCCAAAGTCATGTCCTCGGGAGGCTCGGACATCTTCTCATTCTTGATGGACCCATGACGCTCAGCCCGCACACAGCTTTTCGCTGAGCTCCCACAAGCTTCGCGCAAATTCGTCGTCCGTCCCTCGCCCGAACACCCGGCTGACCTTCTTGTCGTAAAAATACTGGCCATTGAGACGCGCCGCTTCAGGGTGCGTCGCCAGCCATATCAGCGTTTCCGCGCCTTTTTCTACCGAACGACCCACAAACTTCGCGCCGAGCTTGAAAATGGACGCGGAAAACCCTCCGTTGTTCTGTCCAAACGCCGACCCGACGTAGCCGGGGTGATAACAATTCGCTACCGCAGACGATCCTGCAAGCCTTCGTCCAAGCTCACGCGTGAACAAAACATTGGCCAGCTTCGAATCAGCATAGGCGGCAAACCCAGCCGATCCCTTACGCTTCGCCACAGTCGCCAAATCGAGCTTGCCCATCATGTGCGCCCCGCTCGATGTGCTCACCACCCGCGCACCCGGGGTCTTCTTGATCAAGTCGAGCAATTCGATCGTGAGCAAAAAGTACCCGAGATGATTGAGCGCGAACGTCCGCTCGATACCGTCCGAGGTGAGCGCGTAATCACTGAATAACGCTCCGGCATTGTTCACGAGCACGTCGAGCCGGTCGTACTTCTGCGCAAACTGCTTGGCCACCGCACGAATATCAGCAATCAGCGACATATCGCCGAGCAGCAGGTCGACTTTGTCGTAATTGCCAGCCTGCTTCAACTCGGCAATGACCCGCTCGGACTTGTCGGGGTTTCTCCCGACAATCACGAGTGTGGCACCACGGCGGGCAAAATCGAGCGCCGCGGCCTTGCCAATCCCCTCCGTTCCACCCGTGACCAGAAAAACCTTTCCCTCGAGATCCTTACTCATGTCACTCCAATCGATTCATGAATCGTCAGCGGCGAATGAATGCCGGTGTGGCGGCGAATTCGAGCGCCGCCGATAGTTGCTCGCATCGTCCCGTGTCGTCGTTGTACGCCAGGTCGGTATTCGCATCCATGGCGAGCTTGATCTGCGGAATGAGATCGCCCGTGCCCGCGCCTTGAGCTACCCCGTCGAGGATTTCCTTCGGCAAAACGCCCCCGCCCATTAGCCCCTTGATTTTGCCTTCTTCGTCTATCGAGAAACGAAAACGTGCGTCTTGCACGTGAACGGTAAACGCGACGTCGAAAAAGGCCAATGGAAGCGATACACTGAAGGGGCCTGTCGTCAGCACTCCATTTTCAATGCGCGCCTTCGCAACGTAACTCCGCTCCGCCATCGGATCCGGCTCGAATGTCTGATATGCCTC
>CAZETM010000077.1:3115-22196 GCA_964514885.1 uncultured Polyangium sp.
CCGCAGGAAAGCGAATCTTTCGCATCACTCACGCGACCGTCGACGTTGAATCCAGGCGCGACGTCCTGGTCCACCGCACGGGCAAACCCGAGCGCCGTAAAGATGGACGCATAGGTTTGTCCGGTGGTACACTGCACCTCGTCCGGCGAAAGCCTCTCCGAGCCGCACCCGGCAAGAAAGAGGACCGCAGTCGCCGCGACGAGCCCAATGTTTGCCATTGCTCTTTTCATATCTCTATCGCCGAGAGACTCGACGTCACGAGCCCATCGCCCTTCCCGAACGAATCGAGCGTCAATCCCATGGCCCGGGCAAGCGTGAGCAATACCTTGCTCGTATTCTCGCTCGACGGAGACCGATAATGAAGACCCGTTTGCAACGTGCCATTGCAGCCGCCCGCAATGAGAATCGGATATTCCTCGACGGAATGGGACTTACCGTACGAGCAATCGCTCGTGCCCAAAATCGCGCAATGGTCGAGCAGCGTGCTGTCTCCTTCGGGAACGGCGGCAAGCGCCTTCACGAGGTAATCGAATTCCTGCAAGATGTACAGCAGAATGCTTTGCACCTGCGGTTGTTCACCCGGCTCGTCATGCGTGAGCTGATGGTGTCCGGCCGTGGCATTGGGGTACAACAGATTGTTCACGGACTGCGAGAAGAAGTAGCTGAACACCCGAGTTTGATCGCACGCGAGCGCCATCACCAGAGTGTCCACCAATGCGCGAGAAATCGCGGAGAGCTGCGGCCGACCTTCGACGTCGGGGTACACATCGAGCGGCTGCGGCGGAACCGCACACGATAGAAGCGCCGGCGGGTTCTGTTGAAGTTTTTGGATTTGTTTTTCGAGCGACCGAATGCCTTCGAGATGCTGTTCGAGACGTGCTTTGTCGGTACTGCCGAGTACGGCTTGAAGCGCCGTGGCCTCGTCCATGACGCCATCCAAAATGCTTTGCCGCAATGGCAATCGCGGATCTGGCTCGGGCATCGTCCCGGGCATGACGAATCCATCGATGAAAATCCGTTTGAAAAACGCCGCCGGGGACGATTCTGCCGGATTGAAGTTGTGCGGCCCATTGTACGACAAACTTCGACCGCCGGGCTGCGCAGCAATCTCGAGCGACCGGAAGCGCGTGTCTTGGCCAATTGCCGTCGCGATTACCTGATCAATGCTCGGCTCCGCGAACGTCGCACTGTCATTGTTTTTGAATGGTGCACCGGTGAGAATGCCAACCGCTCCCGACTCGTGAGGAAAGTTGCTCCCGGTGTATACCTTCATTCCCGTTACGACGGAAATCTTGTCCTTGATATCGGAAAGTGGAGCGAGGGTGGGCGAAGGATCCCACGAGGCGCCGGTTTTTGCGGGCACCCACGTATCGGGCAGCATGCCATTGCCCCAGAAGAAAACGCCAAAACGCTTGGGCAATGCGTCGCCTGCCGCGTATGCCGTACCATTTCGATTGAGGAACAATTCGAGCGCCGGCAGCCCAATGGCAACCGCAGTGCCACCGATCACGCCCCGAAGCATTGCCCTACGTGATAGCTTGGTCCTTTTCATGGCCGTGGTTCCCTTCGTGCCTTTCATTCGGGCTTTTGCGCCAGTCGGAATGCGGGGCTCGTCGCCACGAGCCTTATGAGCTCTTTGACTCGATAACCTGCTGCACGAAAATCCCAACTGAGGGTATTGAGCGTGGGTCGATCCGTCTCGACAGGTTTGAACCCAGTGGCATAACTGAACAGCTTGCGTGCGAAACACGGTGCGAACTTGTCGCTATCGTGAATGGCTCGAGCGAGCGACGGTGGATCCTTGAATGATACGCCGTCGAGTTGTCCGGATGCGTCGATGAGCGCCCCGACTTCCATTGTTCTGTATCGACCAATTGCGTCGAAATTTTCGAGGCCAAGGCCAAGCGGGTCCATGAGCAAGTGGCAACTGTTGCATACGGGATCCGTCAAATGCTGCTCCATGCGCTCACGCAACGTACGTGCCCCAGCGGATGGCTCGGGCAAACCCGTATTGACCTCGGCCGGCGGCGGCGGAATCACATCGCAAAGCATGGTTTCGCGAATGAACCGGCCACGCAACGTGGATGAAGTCGACCGCGGATGCGAATGCAGCGCCAATACGCTGACGTGCCCGAGCAGTCCGATGCGAGGCGAATCCTCCGGCAGCTCAACCAGGGCAAACCCTTCGTCGACGGGCGCAGGAATCTCATACATCGACGCGAGCTTCGGATTGACGAACGTCTTGCGCGTCAACAGAATTTGTCGAAAGTCCGTATCCAAATCGAATACGAGCCGTTCAAAATCGCGCAAGGTTTCTTCACGTGCGGCCGGACCAACTTCCGGACTGAAATACGTGAACACGGTCGGATCCATAGCGAGATTATCGAGCGCCCGAAGGTGGAGATAGTCCGTGACGAACCCGCGCAATCCATCGCGAGCACGCGGCGATTCGAGCATTCGGTCGACCTGCTCGCGCAAACCGGCGTCTTCCACGAGCGACCCTTTTTCAGCCGCCACGAGCAATTCTTCGTCGGGAACGTTGTTCCACAGGAAAAACGACAGCCGCGACGCCATTTCGAAGCTCGTATAACGAAGCTTACCGGGAAGATTGGGATCGGGCTCGCCTACTTGAGGCCGATAGAGAAAATGCGGCGATTGAAGCATCGCGGCGATCGCATATTCGAGCCCCCGATCGAATCCCCCAAGCGCTGCCGAGGCTTGCAAGAAGATATTCGTGAGTCGTGTCTGCTCGACTTCGGTGAGCGGACGTCGATACAACCGTCGCCCAAGCTTCTTGACGGTTTCCTGGGCACAGACGGCATCATTCGGCCCCGTCGGCTGACAAGAAAGAACGGCTGCTTTGCGCGTTTCATCGGCAATGACTTGCTGTGCCACCGCAAACGCAGCTTTTTCGTACTTTTCCACGCCGCCCGGCGATAGCGAACTCACGGACGCTCCGATTGCAATGAATCCATCGACCGCAGCATCGACCTCGATCGCCGTCGGGACATTGATGTCCTTGCCGAAGATGTCGCGAAGTGCATTGCCGTATTGAGCCACGGTTAGCCGTTGCGCTCCCGTCTTCGCTGCCGTTTCGGGCATGGGAGGCCGCGGACCGATATTCGCGTCGGGCGGCGGAGCAGCAGGCTCACCACTGCACGCACCGATTGCAGCGGCAATCACGAGCGGCGCACCGACCCATCTGAACATCGCGCGAGTGAACCGTTCTTGTCGGGACATCGAGCACCTCATTGGAAAAATCGCACCGGTCCAGGAGCCCTAGCGGCAATCACGATGCGCCGCTGACCGTGAAAAAGAATTCTACCGTCGCGGATCGAATCACACCTTCGAAGAGAACGCCACCCATTTTTTCGCGACCGCACCGACGACACGCGAGCGCCACAAACCGAAATTGGGAGAATTTTTCAGCACGGTCACCTGACCGCAAGCGGTCACTCCTTCTCGCAATGAAGCAACGATAGCATCGGAACGTCCACGGAAGCTGGAGTGGCCTGGCCGACAAGCGGATAGGTACCATTTTTGCCGAATTTTCCGCAACATCCACTCACCAAAGCAACCCCATGAGGCGACGTGGCCAGCATTGACTCAACGAAATGCGAATGCGCTCGTGGCTCCGGGCCAATGATTGGCTCGCCACCAAATGGCATATCGGCAGGCGCTTGGGGGGGCAATCCCACGACGATACGACCCGCCGCAGTCTCGGTAGGCTTCCAGCCCGACGGACACGCATCGAGATCGAAATACGTCTGCAGCTTGGCCGGCAGCGGCAAAGCATTCAAACCAGGTGCGGCCGTCTTCTTACACGTCATGAGCTGCACATAAGGAACGCTCGCCGCCGCAGGCCCCGAAAGCACCTCGAGCGCATAATTTCCTTCCGGCGTCATTCCGTCGTTTCCCCCGCCCTCGATACCAGCAATTTGGGCTTCCGGAACATCGACCGTGGCCGAAATGGAATGCTCGTGCTCACGCTCTTCGGCGCTCGAAAGCGGCTCACCAATCGTGGTTCCTCGCGGCAACCCCTCGCTCGCAGAAATGATGACCCGACCCGCAGCCTCTGCGTAGAGTGCCCAATCAGTCGGGCACGATAACTTCCTGAAATACGAAACCGCGCCCATGGGGAAAGAATCCCCCACCGGTACGTCGCCGCCCGTGCTGGTCGGAGGAGGTGCATACGTGCCCGTGCCGGTCGAATCGATGATGCAACTGGTAGCGACGAGACAAACCGTCGTCATGAGCCAAAGGTTTTTCATGGCCGCACACATCCTTCCATCTGGACGAAAGGCAGACCTGAAGCCTCCTCGGAAGTTTCGCCCGCCACCGGATACGAGCCATTCTCCGCTCCGATGTTGTTGCCGCCATTGGCGCCCGCGATATTTTTCTTGGGCAGCTCGACGCTTCCGGCGTAATCGTGTTTGTGCAGGCGTTCTTCGCGATCACCGAATGGTTTGCCCACGGTGAGGCCCACGTCATTCTTGGTGACGGTACCGACGACGACGCGACCTTCGACGTCGTACACGTGCAGCCATCCGGGGGGACAAACCCCACCGGCGACAAATGCAACCATGCCTGAAGGCGCGCCATCGACGACGGCCGGCTCGCTCGCAGCGTTTTTCGCGCGAAACGTGCCGACACCGATACTCAAAAGGATTGCCACAGCAGCTATCGCATGCCGGCGCCCGAGCCACCTGGATTGAAGCATGCGCAAAGCGTGGCAAAGACCAACGACAGCGTCAACCTCTCAACAGCGACGCACCGACCGAATGACCACCTGCTCGAGCGGAACGTCTTTGGAAAACGGTCCGAGAGGGCCGGTCGCGCAGCCACCGATTTGATCGACGACGTCCATGCCCGAGGTCACTTTGCCAAATACCGTATACCCCCAACCCGACGACGTTTTGCCCGTATGGTCTAGGAATTGATTGTCCGCAAAGTTGATGAAAAACTGAGCCGTCGCAGAGTCGGGATCGTTCGTGCGCGCCATCGCTACCGTACCGCGCGTGTTTTTCACTCCATTGTCAGCCTCGTTCTCGACAGGCGGATTGGTGGGCTTTTTGTTATAATGAACGTCGTATCCACCGCCTTGCGCCATAAAACCGTCAATGACGCGGTGGAATACCGTCCCAGCGTAATGCCCATCATCGACGTACCGCAAAAGGTTCGCGACGGTTTTCGGCGCCCGCGTTTCGTCGAGAGCGATCTCAATGTTTCCGAGGTTGGTTTCGATCAGGATGGAAGTGGACATGAACGGGGGCATAGCCGATCTTCAGGCTTTACGCAAATACTTTACGTAGGCGAAATGCGAATGAGCGTCCGTCACCGAGCTTTGAATCGATACTTGCTTGCCAGCTTCGAGATCCCGAAAATCAGCCGGCGTAAACGTCACCGAATGCGGATGACTTGCTAGACCATGAATGTCGTACGTCTTTTCAGTCTTCGCGGCCATATCGGCGGCCGTAATGATGAATTCGTGCTCGTCCTTGCCACCGACTTGAACGTCACACACATTGACGCGCGACGGAGGATCGACCAGCGGCATGCATTCGAGCAAAAGCCGATGAATGTGCCCACCTTCTTTGCTCGATGGAAGCCGCACACGCTCGCCTCGCCGAAGCCGCTCGAAATCATTACCCGTAACCGTGACGAAATGCGGATGCCCCGAGGTTCCCGCAAGATCGTACGTCTTTTCTTTGCCGCTCATCACGTCCGCCACGCCGATCGCAAACACGTGCCCGTGGTTTCTTCCAATGCGCGCCACGAGCCGTTCACAAGCCTCCGCCGTAGCATCGCGCCCATCGCACGCACGCGCGACGCGCGGCAGCACGGACCCCACCACCAACACCGCCCCCGCCTCTAATACAGCTCTGCGTTTCATCGTGCCGCGAAGATACTCCATTTCCAACCTCATGTAAATGGTGTAACTTCGTCCGATGTTGCGCATATCCCGCTCTCTACTTCTCCTCGGTATCTGTCTCGGTTCGAGCGCCCTGGCGATGGTTTCTTGCACCGTAACCAGCGGCAACGGCACGAGCACGACCGACAATGGCACGGATGCCGGAAGCGACGCGCCGGCCGGTCTTTCGCTCCGTATCGATCCGCTGCAATCCTCCCTCGTCATCGGGCTCGATGGCGCCACGATGCCCTCGCCCGTACGCGCATACGCGAAACGCGACGGCGAAGACGAAATCGATGTAACCTCCGAAGTGGAATGGTCCGTCGACAATACAACCATTGCCGACGTGAGCAATGGAGACATCTTGACAAAGGGCATTGGCGGCAAAACCAAAGTGCGCGCGACCTACGAAGCAGTCCCCGCCGAAGCAGACGTGACCGTCACGCTCATCGGAAAAGTGTTTCTTCCCGGAACGGATGCCAATACTGAAATTGCATTCGACTCCGCAATGGTCGATTCCGAGCCCGCCAATGCTCCGGCCATCGAATACCCCGAAGACGGCGTGGTTTTACCAGCCAATCTTCCACCCATCGAAGCACAATGGTCGCCAGGCAATGGCAGCGTCGCTTATCGGCTGCATATCTTCAGCCCCGATATCGTAGATATTTGGCTGTATACGACCGAGCGCGAGCTTCTTTTCGCTGCAGACCTATGGAAGAAGCTCGGCGCGTCGTCGCCAGATGCAGCGCTCACGTTGACCATCGAATCGATGGACGCGGCTGCATTGCGACACACGAGCGCCCCGCGCACGATGACCATTGCCTCCGACGGAATCGATGAAAGCTCCATTTACGTGTGGCAATCGTCGACCGGAAGCTTCCGCGTGCTCGATATCATCAAAGGCACCGACATCCCCCTTCCCACGAATAGCCCGCAGCTCGGTCCCGGACAACCCTGCTCGGGATGTCACCGGATATCACGCGACGGCAAACGTTTTTCCTATTCGTACAACGGGGGCAACTTCAATTTCGGAACGTTGTCGTACGACGCAACGCAGAAGCTTTACGCATCGAAAGTCGTGCCGAGCCCCGCGGTTCGCGGCACCTACGCGTCGTTCAATCCGCTCGAATCGAACACACGCGCGGCAATGCTTTGGACCGCGCCGGACAACGTCCCGCAAAACACGGCGGGCACGGTGCGCTTGCTTCTGACGGATCCCGACACGAATGCGACCATTACCAACAACTTCGCTGAAATGGCACAGCAAATTCCGGCCAGCGTCGGTCGTGCCACCTTGATGCCCGATTGGTCGCCCGCGGGCGATTTTGTCGTTTTCACCGCCTACGACAACAATGCCAACTACGTGCGATTGCTCGGCGATGACACGGTGCTGGGCTCCGTCGTCGAAATGCCGATCAAATACATGGCCGATGGCTCGTTCCAATTCGGTTCGCCAAAGGTGCTCGCAGCCGCTCCCGAAGCCGCCGGGGCAAACCCAGATACCGCCGAAAACAACGTACTCCCAAGCGTTTCACCTGATGGAACGATCGTCGCCTTCACGCGGGCAAACGGGTGGTGGTCCATCAAAACCCAACAATCGCTCATCAACCTGAGCGGCCGCATCGCACTCGTTCGACGTAGCGACAACACCGTACTCGAGCTCGAACGCGGCGCATCCAATGGCCCCGACGACGTGTGGAGCAGCACGTGGCCGCAATGGGCTCCCTCCGTCGGCAAGAAATACGTCTGGCTCGCTTATGCATCGGAACGGCCTTATGGTCACCGTTTGACGCCGCAAAACAGCACGTGCAGCCTGGTGCAAGGACAAAAGCAATGCAAACAGCTTTGGATCACCGCGCTCGACCGAACCAAGCTCGCTAGCGGAACCGAAGATCCCAGCCAGCCAGGTTTCTGGATTCCCGGTCAGAGCATTACGGCGCAATATGTCAGTCCGCAATGGACCGTCGCCGTCATCGACGCTCCGAAATGATTCACCGCTGCGACCGAAATGCATCGGCCAACGTCCGCGCATCGAGTCGCCCTTCACCCTCGATATAAGCTAGCTGCCGACGCAAGGGATCGAGCGACGGATGGCCATTCGATTGCATCGCCTTTCGAATGGCCTGCACAACCTCGAGCCCCTTCTCCCGTTGCGAATAGAGCCCCAGCACATTTCGCGCGTAGTAGTCGATAATCGCTGCTTGCCAAGCAACATCGAGCCCTGCTTCGCGTCCTTCCTTCACCAGCAAATCGAGCGTTTCGCCAACGTCGCGCTGACCTTCCCACAACCGGAATGCAAGCCCGCGAAAAACTTGATATGCCCGGACAAACATTTCGGCGCGAGGGCTCGAACTCGGTGCCGGCACAAATTCCACATTGGTCGCCCACGGGCGCAAGTGATCATGCGCATGAAAAATCTCGTGCATCACTTCGATTTGTTCACGCTTGGAAAACGATCCCACAAATTCGAGCGCGCGGATACGCGTTTCCGTGAAAAGCAATAATGCCGCCACACTCGTGACTCGCCCCCAATCGTCATTGTCTCCGGGACGCACCACGTCGAGCACGACATCACCACCGCCCTCCAAAAACAACAGCAACCAATAACGACCCGCGAATTCAATCCGCAAACGCCGCTTCGCCTCTTCCCCCTCGGGCGTCGACCATTTCATGGCCGCCAACGATTCTTTTCCGCTCTGCCTCGCTCGCTTGGATGCATCCAGCGCCAATGCAGCCAATCCGTGTTCTCTCGCCAGCGTAAAATCGACCGACGCCACTTCCCCCAATGCCGCGAGGCACGCCTGGCTCATCAGCCGATCAGCGTGGTCCGCCGCAGGGTTCAGCAACAAATCCTCTGCGGAACGCAATAGTTGCGCCTCACGCTCGAGCCGGAGCGGATTCGGTACACGCACGGGCTCGACCGAAATGGCATTTCCCGTAAAACTATCGTCCGCATACATCTGCACGAGCGGTGGATTCAGCGCCGCCATCCGCAAAAAATATGCACAATGCCGCGCACGCTCGATAGCAACCGTCGGATCCTCCGGCTCGTCCGTCACCGACCCCATCATCGGCGCTCGAATCGCTCGCGCTTGATACAGAGGCAAACTGCCGGGAAAACCATCGTCATTCGCGGGAAACCCGGACGCTAGCGAGGTTCGTCCAGGCTCCAAAGTATTGGTTTGTCCCGAAGCCACCGCACCTCCATTGCCCGATTTCTGTTTCGTTTCGAGCGGCGGCGCCAAACCGTGCACCCGCGCGTACACTTCCACCAGTTCGTCCGGTAAAACTCGGGCGCCTCCCTTCGCGGCAGGAGCACCCGTCATCAAATCGAATTCTTGCCCGTCGTATCTCCCAATCGGCGCCAAGTGCCCCGCGCCGTCGGATCCTGCTCGCCCATAAGCTCGAAAAGAAACCTCGTTGCCTCGACCAACATCATACGCCGCGGCGACGACAAGCTGCGCCACTTGTTCACACGACCCGCCTCCGTCCAGCAAAACATCGCCCATGAACCCGCCCGGCCGTCCGTGATATCGCAAATCGCCAAACACCGACGCCGCTGCATAAGCGATCACCGGTTCATCCCGAAGCGCGATGCGCAATTCCGACAAACGTTGGTCGTAACGCAACAATGCTTCGTCGTAAACGAAGGTTTGTCCTTGCTCGTCCGCGTCGATTCGATTCGCTTCCAGGACAAACCGCCCCAGCAACAACGTCCCTTTCGCCCGGTCCGCTCGCGCTGCCTCCACGAGCGCTCGGCGCGACGCTACAGCC
Source organism: uncultured Polyangium sp. (assembly GCA_964514885.1). Lineage (GTDB taxonomy): Bacteria > Myxococcota_A > Polyangia > Polyangiales > Polyangiaceae > Polyangium. Next base: position 12,801 of record CAZETM010000077.1, read on the forward strand.
CGAAGCTTACGCTCGATCTTATCCGTCGCGGCAAGCACGACTGGCCCTGCCGGATGCTCGATCCAGAGCGGCTGCACACGCTTCGTCGGCGCTCCAAAGCCGAGGAAAACCGCATGGGCAGCGATCGAAACGATCAAGGTCACGGCCGCAAAACGGGACATTCGTCAGACAGAGTAACCCTATTGCGGAGAAAGTTCCCGCAAGAAAACAAATCAACGACGATGCTCAAGGTCTCGTCTCACGAACTCGACGTTCGCACCGTGCCAAGTCGCTACGTGATTGGGTGTCGGAAAAATCCAGCAATCGCCGGCGAAGATCGAGCGGCCAGCAATAATTTGTCGAACTCCACAAGCGGGGATCGTCTGGGCCGGTGAGGGGTTCGAGATCGTTCCAGATTGTAATGGTTTTGTCGTCGGAGGCGGCAACGATACGCTTGCCATCGGGGCTCCATGCGGCACTGTTGTAGGGAAGTGCGGAACCTCGAAGCACGAACGGTTCGCCTTTCCCATCAGCATTCCAGATGCGGACAGACTTGTCTTGCGATGCGGAGGCAATGCGTTTGCCATCCGGGCTCCAAGCAACGGACCAAACATAATCGTCGTGACCACGAAGCACCAATGGTTCGCCCATGGTGTCGACATTCCATATACGAATCGTTTTGTCCTGCGATACACTCGCAATACGATGACCATCGGGACTATATTTTGCAGCGACGACTGCGGCTTCATGGCCGCGCAGAATCAATGGTTCACCCGAGCCATCGGCATTCCACAACCGTACTGTTTTGTCCCTCGACGTGGTAATGACATGCTTTCCATCGGGGCTGAAGCTCGCCCCGAAAATCTGACCGTCGTGACCGCGGAGAACCACAGGGGTTCCCGTGCCATCGGCATTCCAAACCCGCGCTGTCATGTCCCAGGATCCGGTGGCAATATGCTGCCCGTCGGGACTCCATGTTGCAGACCAAATGAAATCCCCATGTCCTCGCAAAAGCAACGGTGTCCCGGTACCATCGGCATTCCACACTCGCGCCGTTTTCTCGTCGGTTTTCTCGGCAGTCGAGGTAACGATGCGTTTGCCATCCGGGCTCGGTTCAGCCGACAGAGGCCCATAGTGGTGACGAAAGACCACTGGTTTGCCGGTTCCGTCCGCGTTCCAGACACGTGCAGTTCCATCTTCGGAGGCAGAAACGATACGTTGGCCATCCGAGGTGAACATCGCGGAAAGCACGATGTTTTCATGTCCGCGCAAGGTAGTGGTTTGTCCTGACCCACCGAGTTTCACGATTCGAACGGTGTTGTCTGCAACCGATACAATATGGCTACCATCTGGACTAAATGCCGCGGATGCGACTTCCGCAGTATGCGCATGAAGGACCAGGGGGTCACCGCGACCATCGCCATTCCACACCCGCATGGTCGTGTCGGAAGAGGCGGTAAGAATGCTCTTGCCATCGGGACTCCAGGCGACCGATTGAACGGTACTGCTATGCGCCCGGAATACCAATGATTCGCCTTTGCCATCGACGTTCCAAATGCGCGCAGTTTTATCGACCGACGCCGACGCGATCCGGGTCCCATCAGGACTAAAAGCGACCCACCAAACGCCTGCAGAGTGTCCCCGAAGAACGAGGGGTTTGCCCTTTCCGTCGGCATTCCATATGTGCACGGTTCTATCCGACAAGGCAGCGGCTACATATTGACCATTCGGGCTAAACGCGACGAATTGCGGCGCAGCACTCCTTGTATCGATGACGACGGGAGCTTTTGCATCATCGGTATTCCATATGCGTAGGGTATTGTCTGGAGATCCCGTTACGAAACGCTTGCCATCCGAACTGAATGCGGCGCCAAAGACTCGCTTCGTGTGGCCTTGAAAAACGATGGAGCCATTCGATGACCGGGCAACTTGCAATCGCACGGAGCCATCGGCGGAGAAAAATAGAAAACGCTTGCCATCCGGGCTCCAAACGCTGACATCATTTTCAAGAGAACGGACGACGTCTGGTTCTCCAGACCCATCCGCATTCCAAACCCATACCGCATTGGAGGCGCCACCATTGGCTACGATTCGTTGACCATCCGAGCTGAAGGTCACGTGTTCTACACGAGCGTCAAGTCCGATCACCAACGATACTAGATTGGCATTTCGCGCCCAACCAGCAAGCTCGGCCCACAGAGGGTGCACCGGACCGGGTTCAATTTCACGCAACAACGCCAGCGCCGTCGTAGGGTCTTCTTGCCGTTCGCGCGCGACGGCTAATCGCGTGACATTGCGCGCGCGCCGAGCTTCCTCGAGTGCTTGTTTCGCCTGTCCATCGGCACGCCGTGCCTGCTCCACGGTACGCTGCGCCTCTTCGTCCGCACGCTTGGCTTGCGCGTCGGCCCGCTTGGCTTGTTCACTTGCCCGAATAGCCAAAACAGATACGACGACCGCAATCACCGATGTCGTTGCAATCGTCGTCGCTAAAATTCGCCGCCGCCACCGCTTCGTCTGCTCCGCCAAACCTACGACCGCTTCGAGATACTGCTTTTCCCTGATTCCAAGCCCGATGACCGTATCGAGCTTGCGCCCTTCGAGCCACGAGGCTGCATTCTGCGCCGCCCGATCACGCCACAAGAGTCCCTCGCCCTTACCATTTTTCTCCCATTGCTGCGCGGCATGACGAACTTGCTCCAAATACTGCGTGTCGTGTTCGTTCTCGTCAAGCCACTGTCGGAGTTTGGCCCACCGTTCGATCAACGATTCGTGCGCCAGTTCGACGGTTCTTCCTTCCCGCACTCCGGTCGCATCAATCGTCAAAAGACGCGCCGCTGCCAAATGATGCACCACTTGTTCAACGGCTACGCCATTCGGAGCAAGCGCCGCGAGCTCCTCGAGACGTACGATGGCTCGTGTTCGTTCAGATGTGACGAGGGCCATGACGACGGTTCTTGCCAAAAGCTGGTCATCCAATGACAAACTCGACAATACCGCATCCGCATGCGTCGACAATGCACCGGCAACACCACCAAGTGCCAAATACGCATCCCGCGTCAACAGTCGCCGTTCGGTATTTCGGACCTCCCACAATTTCGTGATTGTGAATTGCAGGATTGGCAAGGACGTCATCGTTCCTTCCAAACCATTCAATATTTCGTCGACCAACGTTTCGTCCTCGAATCGATGTCCTGCAGCTTCGACGGGTTTCGTCATTGCACTGCGTAATCCTTCGCGGGTCATGGGGGGCAAGAACCAAATGCCCCGCGTCACTTCGGATAAAAACCTGCGATCCTCGGACAAACGATCCAGAAAATCCGCACGAATCGTGACAATGACTCGCAACGGCGATGATGCATCGTCCGCAACACCTTCGAGACACGCACAGAATGCGGCGCGTTCTGCGGTATCAAGTCCCAAGGTATACAATTCCTCCAGTTGGTCGACAAAAAGCACGATACGATGAGCCGTGCCGCGACTTCTGCATCGCGCACGCAACAGCGCACCAAGATGCCCAGGCCCAGTACGCAACGTCGCGGCAATCGTATCGAGATCGATTTTCTCAGCTTCTGCACCATCTTGTTCGATACACGCCAACACATCGGCCAACGAGGCCAGTGGACGTCTTCCGGGACGAACGACGAACGATTCGACGTTTCGCCCTGTGCCCGTCAATGCCGGAATCACCCCTGCGCGCACGAATGACGACTTCCCCGATCCCGACGGCCCAGCAATCGCGACGAGCGCCTGGTGACGAAGCCGTCCAACGACAACGTCCACATCTGCATCCCGTCCAAAAAAACGTCCCGCGTCGGATTGCTGGAATGCCGAGAGCCCAGCGAAAGGGGATGCCTCATCGCCCTTCTTCTTTCGAATCGCGGACGAATTTTGCCCCAATGCTTCGAGCGCTTCTTGGAGTCCGGTCGCCGAACCAAATCGTTCGGTTCGACGCTTCCGTAAACAGCGATCCACGACATCGCCAAGATCGCCGGCAGCCGGAAGTCGCTCACGCAGGCTCGGCATTGGCAAGTCCAGATCCGTTATGGTCGAAAGCTGCGCCACCGTCAATGGATGCTCACCCGTCGAAAGCTCGAACAGCAATATTCCTACGGCCCAGATGTCGGTGCGTTCGTCGAGCCGTTCGCCCAACCATTGCTCCGGTGCCATATACGGTATCGTGCCCTCGATCGTGCCTTCGTCCTCAGGCGCCCCGGCGCGCAGGGAAAACGGCACGGATCCATCGGCCTTGCCCGTCGACACAAGGTTCTTGACAATAGGTTTGGCAATGCCGAAATCAAGCACTTTGACTTGGCCACTTTCGGACAATAAAATATTTTCCGGTTTGAGGTCGCGATGCACAATGCCCATAGCGTGCGCACATGCCAGAGCGCGCACGACCGGCAACATTATCTTTACCTCCGTGCCGACGGTGTCGCGAATGCGTTCGTTCAATACGGCCCGTAGCGTGCGCCCATCCACGAATTCAAGGACCATGTATGGGTATCCGGCGAATTCGTCGACATCGTAAATGACGACGATGTTCTCGTGCCGGCATCGAGCCGTCATTCGCGCCTCGGTAAGAAAACGCTGCGCTTCCGGACCTCCATACTTTAGAAGAAACTTAATCGCCACCAAACGTCCAAGCCGCGTATCTCGAGCAAGAAAAACAATACCCATACCGCCGGCGCCAAGCTTGCGGATGATTTCGTAATGTTTGACCATCGTTCCGGCGCCAAGCGTGAAGCCGTTCGCCAAGCGTTCACGCGCCGGATCCTGCATTGACTCCGTGAGCCGTGGCTCATACTTCGCCGTAGGCACTTCGTCTCGCCCAAATGATGTTCGCGCCAGAGCCAGCGTATTGACCACATTGCTCGACGGCATCGCGCCTGTAGGAGCCGTTTCGTCCTTTACGACGGCAACATGGTTCTGCTCATGCCGAGCATCGTCCGGCGGTGCGGAGTTTGTCGCATCGTTCATCGGCACCAGACACTACACGAATCGTGCGCACGCCGTATGAATTTCATACAGAAATCGCCTACCGCGCCAACGTCTTCCACAAATCCGCAAGCTTCTGCGGCGACACCGGCACGGCCGCCTTCAGCTCGGGCGCAAACAGCGACACACGCAGCTCCTCGATCAGCCATCGATACGTATCGAGATCCTCCGCGGATACGCCCTGCGTACGCAATTTTTCGTGTTGCTGCAGCCACGCATTCCACAACGGAACCACTTGGTCCGCTTTGCTCTGATCCTTTTGCGGACCATTCGGCAAACGTTCGAGCCGCAAAAGAATGGCGCGCAAATACCGAGGATAATGCGCTAGCCGTTCAATTCGCTCACGGGTCAAAAATCCAGACGGCGTCAATTGATCAACCTGCGCGCGCATTTCTGCCAACGCCGTACGCGGCGCACCAGGTTTACCATTGAGCGCGCGTAACGTTTGCTCCACGCGATGTAGCTCAGCGCCAATCTCTTCCGCAAGCTTGCTGAGCACGGTCAAACGCGTCCCGAGATCGATTTTACCAGACTCGAGCCGCGTCAAAAAGTCCTTACGACTGCGCGGATAATGAGCCGGGTCCGTCAATCCCAACGCTTCGTCGAATGCTCGCAATACAATCTGCGTACGAATGGGTACTCCATCTCGACGCGCCAACGGTCCTGTCGCAATCGCCGCCGAAACGCGGTGTTCGAGCTTATGCAACGGCGTGCTCATTTGTAGCAAAAACAAACGCCGCAAACCCGCTCGCGAAGCCACGTCCGCCGCCGCTCGCGATTCCAGAATCTTGACGGCTACGGTCGTTTCTTGATCCATCAGCGCCGGGTAACCAATCATTTTACGCCCGCCAACGTCAATACGCACTTCTTCGGGCAACGTATCGAAATTCCACGACGTCATCCCATCCCGCTCGATACTCGCCTTCGACGCGCCTGCCCACACATCACGCGCGCGTTTTGCAAAACGATCCCGCAATGCCTCGATGTCGCGTCCTTCGCCCAAAAGACGCCCTTCTTCATCGACGATGCGGAAGTAAAACCGCAAAAACGGCGGCAACTGATCCGGGCGCCACGCCTCCCGCGGAATACGCGCTCCCGTGCGCTGCTGCAATGACCGAGACAAACTATCGGTCATCGACCCCTCGAAAGGTTTGTGCTGCCCGGCCAGGTCCGCCGCAAGCGTGCGGGAATCACCAAGCGTCTTGCGTACGGCTTTGGGCATTTCATCGAGCAACCGTTCGATTTTGTCTTCGTGCCAGCCAGGAATCGTCCATTCGAGCACCGCTGGATCGATTTGCGGCAATATCGCCAAAGGCAACGTAATCGTAATCCCGTCGTCATCGGCGCTCGGATCGAATTTGTACGAAAGTGAAAGATGCGCCCCTTGAATATGCAACACATCGGGAAATCGTTCTGGCGTCAAGAGCGCGGCTTCGTCGAGCAATACATCCGACAAGGAAAGCTCCAGCAGACGCGGGTTTTTGCCTTCCGCATCTTTGCGCCACGATTCAAACGTATTCCCGCTGTAAATTCCATCCGGCACGCGCGCTTGGAAAAACAGCGCCAGCGCGTGATCATCGGCAAGCATGTCGCTGCGCCGAGCTTTATCGCGCAATCGTCGTACTTCATCGAAGAGCTTTTGGTTATGCTCCATGAAACGCCCCTTCGTCTTGTATTCTTGACGAACGAGCGCATGCGTAATAAAAATTTCCCGCGAGCCTTTCGGGTCTTTGGGACCATAATGCACTTTACGTTCTCGCACGATCGGCAAGCCATAAAGCGATACCTGCTCCTTGGCCATGACTTGCCCCGACTTCTCTTCCCAATGCGGGTCGCCATAATTGCGGCGGCATAGGTCCGCGCCGACTTCTTCGAGCCACGCAGGATCGATTTTCGCTGCCGTACGCGCAAAAAGCTGACTCGTCAATGCAAGCTCGGCAGCGACCACCCACGCCGGAGGTTTTTTGGACAAACCACTCGACGGATGCAATTGAAAACGAACTTGACGCGCGCCAATATAATTCTTCGCTTCCTGATTCCACATGCCAATCTTGCTGAGCAAACCTGGAAGAAGCGCGCGATGAATCGCTTCGCCACTTGCTTGCCCACCGCTCATCGGAATGTCCATTTCCTTGAGCAGCCGCGTGATTTGTTGGTGCACGTCCGTCCATTCACGTAATCGCACGACCGACAAAAAATTGTCGTAACACCAGCGCTGAAGCTGATTGCGGGTCATCTTGCCTTGAGCATCTTGATACGACCGCCAAATCTTCAGCAAACTCACGAAATCGCTGGCTTCGTCACGGAATTTCCGATGCGCTTCGTCCGCCTTTTTCTGCAATGCAAGCGGTCGTTCCCGCGGATCCTGTACGCCGAGCGCCGACGCAATGATCAACACTTCCGCCAAACAACCTTCATGCTCGCCAGCCAAAACCATGCGCCCGAGACGCGGATCGAGCGGCAAGCGCGAAAGCTTTTTGCCAATTTCCGTAAGCTCTCCTTGCTCGTCAATGGCCGAAAGCTCTTCGAGAACTCGATACCCTTCTTCAATGGCCTTCTTCGGTGGCGGATCGAGGAACGGGAATTCACGAATGTCGCCGATTCCAAGCGACTTCATTTGCAGAATAACCCCGGCCAAACCTACGCGCAAAATTTCAGGATCGGTATACGCCGGACGCGATTCAAAATCCTTCTGCTCGTACAGCCGAAAACACACGCCGCTGCGCATACGACCCGCTCGTCCTTTGCGCTGCTCCGCGCTCGCTCGCGATATGGGCTCGATTTGCAGGCTGGTGACTCCCGTCCGCGGATGATAACGATTCACGCGCGCTAGGCCCGTGTCCACCACGTACACGATTCCCGGAATCGTCAGCGATGTCTCCGCCACGTTCGTCGCCAATACAATGCGTCTCTCCGACATCGGAGCAAATACGCGCTGCTGCTCGGATTGCGGAAGACGCCCATACAACGGAAGCACCACCGTACGCGGCAAACCATGAGCATGCAATTCGTCCATCGTTTCGCGAATTTCACGCTCGCCGGGCAAAAATACCAGAATATCCTCGCGAGGATCGATTTCGGTGATCTCTTCGATGGTGTTCGCAACGAGGTCCGAAATTTCGGCCTCGTCTTTTCGAGCTTCACGGAAAATCACTTCGACCGGATAAGCTCGACCAGAAACCTCAATAATGGGAGCGCCGCTAAAAAATGCGGAAAACCTCTCCGTCTCGAGCGTCGCGGAACTGACAATGACGCGCAAATCTCTGCGTTTCGTCACCAATCTCGCCAAATATCCCAATAAGAAATCGATATTCAAACTGCGCTCGTGCGCTTCGTCGATGATCAATGTATCGTACGCGCGCAAGAGCGGATCGCCTTGGATTTCCGCTAGCAAAATGCCGTCGGTCATGAACTTGACGTACGTCGACGGGCTGGTCCGATCCGCAAAACGAATCTTGTATCCAACCTCTTTGCCGAGCTGCACGTCCAGCTCTTTGGCCACCCGTTGCGCCACGCTCGTCGCTGCAATACGCCGCGGTTGCGTCACGCCAATACGCCCCGACAAACCTCGACCCATTGCCAACGCGATTTTCGGCAATTGTGTGGTTTTTCCAGACCCCGTTTCGCCCGCTACGACGATGACCGAATGCTGGTCAATCGCGCGCGCAATCTCTTGCACGTGCGCCGTAATCGGCAGTTCCTCCGGAAATCGTACCAGCCCGTCCGTTTGCAATCTTTCCACAGCCGCGGACGGATAGCACCTGCTTGCCGAAAACGCTCGTTTACTTCGCCGAACGTGTCGACCTGAGCAACCTCAACGCCTTACGCGAAAGGTGATGCAGCGCTTCGTACTCGACAGCTACCCAGTCGAAAAATGCCGCATCCCAAGGCGGTCCATCCGGAAATCGCACGGCAACCTTTGCCGACAACTCGATGTCCCACTCGCTCACCAACTCCACAATTCGCTCCTGCGCCCGCCTGGCCTGCGTTACGAGCGGATCCGCTTCGGTTTCCGCCAACGCATAGGCATCGTCACACAAATAGTAATTGCACGTGGCCGAACGCTTGGTTGGGTCGAGAACACACCCGGTCGGCCCAAGATACGTGCAACGCGTGGGGAAACCGTCGCTTGGGGGAACGCGTCGAATCGCTAGGCCTCGAACATTCGGCAGCAATCGCTCCGCACGCAGCTCGTCCAGCAAAAAATCACGGCCGCCCAACTGCACGATCCGGCCGATGTCGGCCCATGCAATCGCGGGCGGAGCTGCACAACAACCCGCTCGGCCTTGCGGACACTGCCGGCAAAGCGGAGAAAGCAGGAGCGAATCGACACCAGCAAGCTCGAGACGGATCATTCGTTGAAGCCCCAGTTTGTGCATTTGGGGCTTCGGATCGCCTTCGGCGTCCTTCGCCCCAAACCCC
>CAZETM010000078.1:0-21736 GCA_964514885.1 uncultured Polyangium sp.
AAAGTCCCGCATCGTCGTTCTTCATCGTGGTCCTCGCATCGAGTGCGCACGCCAAAGCGCCCCAAGTTCAGCAACTTGTCAAGTCCTCGTGGATACTTCCGCTTGTCTCTCGATGCTACTTCTGCTTTGCTTGTGCCATGCGAAACCTGACGATTGTCCTTTCTGTGCTTGCATCCATGGCGTTTGCTGCTCCAGCGTTTGCCGATATTCCGCCCCCGAACTCGTCGGGTTGCAACATGAAGGCAGCCGGTGATGCATGTCAAAAGGACGATGCATCCGACGGCTCGTGCGCGACTGAAACCTGCACGAAGCTTGATTACAGCATGGGTACGCCGCCGACGTCGGTGGATTACGCGTGTGTTCTTTGTAATGGCCCGGCCGGTGGCGGAACCGGTGATCCTCCTGCGGAAGATGATGGTGGATGCGCCGTCAAGCATGGCGCTGCAGCGGGAGCCGCAGGCGCCTGGGCGCTCGGTGCTGCATTGCTGCTCGTGTCTCGGCGAGCCCGTTCGCGAAGCCGCAAACCGCGTTCGTGAGAATTCTTTTCTACCTCGCGTTTCGCACGCTCGTTCGAAGCCGAATCTCGTTCGTCCTGCTCATTGCAGCGGTCACGGCGGGACTCGGCTTTCAAATTCCGAACACTGCGAATCTCGACGGTTACACGCATGAGCTTCGTGAAAAAGGCATTGCTCGCGATACAGGACATGTCGTCGTCACAGCTCGCGGTGGCGGCTCGTTTTCTGATGCAGACACCATTGCGAGTCATATTACCGAGGAGCCATTTGTTCGCTCGGTCCTGGTCCGGTTCGCTCATGTGGGATCCCTATTTGTGGACGACCGGACGGGATCGGCGCGAGTCGTCGGCATTGATGCGGCGACGGAGGACGTGGCGACTGCGTTTTGCGGTGATATCGCTGAAGGGCGTTGTATGAGCCCGGGCAGTGGGCGTCATGCGGTGGTTGGGGCGAACCTGGCCACGCAAATCGGCGCGAAGATCGGCACGAAGATCAAGGTTGCATTCCCGTATTTCGTGGGTGAAGAACTGCGTATGACTTCGGCGCATTTCGAGGTCGTGGGATTGTTGAAGGGATCAGGTGGTTTTCGTAATGATTATGAATTGTTCGTTCCCATCGGCGTGATGCGCGAGATCTTTGACAAACCCGGGGCTGGCACGGAGATCCGCGTTTATACTACCGATGATGGTCGGGCCGACGAGTGGGCGAAACGCATATCATTGATTGCGCCAAACCATCGGGTCGAGCCTTGGTGGCAGGCGCACGAATTCATCAAAAACGCAATCGATGCCAATCGTGCCATTTCCGCGATATCGACGACGATGGTGATCGTCGCGGTGATGATCCCTGTGCTTGCGCTCTTGTACATTCACGTCCTTGCCGAGCGCCGGAGAATTGCTACCATTGCCGCGCTGGGATTTAGTCGTCGAGAAATTTTTGCAATTCACTTGTTCGAGGCGCTGATTGTTGGTGGTATTGGTACTGCGCTCGGAGCGCTCGTTGGCTATGGTCTTTGTCGCTATTTCATGACGCACCCCATTTTTTCTCACGCGGGCTTTGTGGTTTTACCAAGCATCAGTTTGCATGCATTTTTGATTCCCGCGCTCGTTTTGTTTGGCACGACGTTGTTCGCAGGTATCGTTCCGGCGCTCATTGCATCGCGAGCCGAACCGGCCATCGAATTGCGCAGAGAGTGATCGTTTGACCAGGCTATGCTCTACGAACTCGCTAACTTTTCAAAGTCTTTTCGCACTCCGGCCGGTGTGGTCGATGCGCTCGTCGACCTTTCGCTCAGCATTGACGAAGGTGAAATGGTTGCGGTCGTGGGCCCTAGCGGTTCGGGCAAAAGCACGCTTTTGGGGCTGCTCGGACTGCTCGATGCCGATTATTCCGGCGAGCTGGCCATGCGCGGCAGGTCCATTCGCAGCATGTCGAATCGACAGCGCGCTCGCACTCGTCTGGCCGAAGTGGGACTCATTTTTCAAAGCTTTCACCTGCTCCCGGCGCTCGACGTGCGCCGTAATGTGGCGCTTCCGTATTGGAAACTCCATGGCGACGAAAAGCGATCGCTTCAGCGCGCGGACGAATTGCTTTCCGAGCTTGGGCTTGCCGAGCGCGCGCGGGGTGATGTCATGCAACTTTCCGGTGGGGAAATGCAACGCGTGGCCATTGCTCGGGCGCTCATCAATGAGCCTGCGGTGTTGCTTGCCGACGAGCCCACGGCAAACTTGGACGACACCAATGCGATGGCGGTCATAGAATTGTTTCGTCGTGCGCATGTGCGTGGTGCAGCGGTCGTGGTATGCACTCACGACACCGAGTTGCTGGCAGAATTTCCGCGAGTCGTGCGTCTTCGTCGAGGCAAATTGGTGCCATGATCAGTTGCGCGTACGCCGCCCAATTGTGGTAGAGTCGGCCTTGTGACGAGCGTTGTTGCTTCAGATATGGAAGAAGCCGGGTGGATCGGCAGTCGCCGCTTCGATCTGGTCTTCTTTTTTGGCAGTGCGCTGTTGGCCGCAGCCGTCGGCGCGTTTGCTCTCGCCGTTCCAGTTGCGGTCGTACCCTTGTTTTGGGCGTTTCTCCTGTTCGTCGAAGGCCCGCACCTGGTCGCCACGTGGGCGCGCACATACCTCGATGCAAACGAGCGCCGCAAACGCCATCGATTGCTGTTGGGCAGCCTCGCGTGGCTTTTACCGGGTCTTGCGGCATGGATGCTTGCTCATCTTTCCCGTTCCCGCGCCCCGATTGACCTTTTTTTGCTCTTTGCCACTCTGTGGAGTTTCCATCACGCCATTCGACAATTATACGGCATTCTGGCAATCTATCAGCATCATGCTCAGAGTGCGCTGACTGCACGCCGTTACGATCGCTATTTTCTGCACGGTATGCTCTGGTCTGCGTTCGGGCTATTTTCATTCGGGCATCCGCATAATCGTAATCTTTTCGGCTTGCCTCAAACGTTGCCGTCTTGGCTTTCCACGGCAGCCATTGCCTTGCTCGTGACCTTGGGGGTATCCCTTGTCGTATACGGCGTTTTTCGGCGTCTGCGTTTCCCTCGAGAAAGTGGTCGACCGCTGCTTTTCCTGCTCGGGCCGGCGATTGGTTTGCAATTTTATGCCATGTTCGTGGTTGGCGCATTCGAGCCGCTCATCCCGCGTCCTCAAGATCCCGAACAAGCGTTTTTCGCGACGACTATCGTGGGCGGAACCGTTCATGGCCTGAATTACCTCGGAATCATTGCGGTCGTGGGCATGCGGCGTTTTGCGCGTCGTGAAGATCGTTCTTTGGCTGCTTTCTTGGGTAAGCGGCCGCTGGCGGCGTATGGCGTGTTTGTCTTCGTATCGCTCGGGTATCTTGCACTCAATGCGGTTCGAGGGGTTCTTCCGGGCATAGCACCATTTGCACGTGAAAGTGCCTTGGCCGATCTGTTCGTCGTTCTGTATTGGGGAATATTTTTCCACCATTATTGGCTCGACCAACACATCTGGCATGTCCGCACCGATGAAACGCTGCGTTTTGAACTGGGGTTTGGGGCGAAGGACGCCGAAGGCGATCCGCAGCCCCAAATGCACAAACAGGGGTTTGGGGCGAAGGACGCCGAAGGCGATCCGCAGCCCCAAATGCACAAACAGGGGTTTGGGGCGAAGGACGCTGTAATGGATGGCGCGCGCGCATGAATCATTTTCGCATGGCGCTCGTGCTTGGTGGCACTGGACATGTCGGTCGACAAGTCGTGCGCGCATTCGTGCGTGAGGGCGTGTCGGTTGCATTCACGTATTGTCGCCACGAAGATGTTGCGCAGGCGCTGTCCGCGGAAACCGGAGCGCGGTCTTTTTCGACGAACCTTGCCGCGCCAAGCGAGATTCGCGACCTGTTTGCCCGATTCGATACCGAATCGCTGGTCCCGGACATTCTCGTCCACGCCGCAGTGGTCGCCTGTCAATCCCCGCTCATGCAGGTTACCGATGAGCGTACCGATGAAATGTATGCGGTAAACGTGCGATCGGTGATCGACGTCATGCAGTGTTTTGCGGCGCGGCTCGAGGGGCGTGGTGGTGATGTCGTATTGACTGCGTCTCAGGCGGGCATTGCAAAAATACCGGCGTCGGTTGCTTTTGCGGCGACGCAATCGGCCCGGCTCGGCATGACTCACGCACTGGCCAAAGAGCTTGGTTCGGCGGGCGTGCGAGTCAATCTCGTGCTCCTCGGTTTGCTGGATGGTGGCATTTCTGCCGAGATTGATCCGCGCCAGCGTGCCGATTATCAACGTTTCAGTGCATTTTCTAGAGTGGGAACATCGACGGAAGTCGCGCAGGCCATTGTTCGCCTCGCGCTGACGAATCGTTGGATGACAGGGTCGATATTGCCATTGACGGGGGGCTTATGACTCCACCCTGGATAGGCATTGCACTGTTTGTCGTGCTGGCGGCACATGCCGTCTTCACCAAGCTACCATTCGATTTGCTTCTCGAAATGCTCTATGCTTGTCATGTGGCCACGGGCATTTTGGCCGTTGGCGTTCTTCTGCGTAAAACTGAATTGATCGTCTTTGGTTTTTCGTTTCACTTGGGCGCTGGCGTATGGGGCTATTTGTTCGATCTTTGTGCCACTCGGACGACAACTTGGACCTCGGTGCTCGTGCATGTCGCCCCGCTCGTCGTGGGATATGCGGAGGTTCGCCGCTCGGGGTTGCCACGTTGGGCGCCCTGGGTATCATTTGCGTTTTTGACCTCGATGGTCGTGCTCGCATACTTCTTCACGCCGCCTGCGCTCAACGTCAATCTGGCGCATAAACCTTGGCCGCCTGTCGCCAGTTTGACGAGCGCGTTATGGGCGACCTGGGTGGTCAATCTAATCTTCGGGTTTTTCTTGATCATGACCACGGATCGGCTCGTCCGAAAATGTCTCGCCCGCAGTGGCGCGGCGGCGCTTGGGAGTTGATGCATCATGGCGGTTGCAGCGGTATCGTCGCAAAAAATCTTGAATCGCACCACGAGTCTGTGTCGGACGTGCAAGAAGACCGTACCGGCCGAAATCGTGCGTTTGGACGATCAGATCTTCATGCGCAAAACGTGCGAAACCCACGGCTCTGAAGACGTTCTGCTCTCACCGTCCGCCGATTGGTATGAAGAGACGCTCGCCCATTCGTCGGTACTTACGCCGCCGACGGCGCCTCGTCCCGTAAATGCTGGGTGCCCCTATGATTGCGGGCCCTGCGCTTCACACGAGCAACGCAATCATTTGCCCGTCGTTCCGATAACCTCGAAATGCGATCTCGATTGTCCCATTTGCTACACGCACAACAAGAATGACGGCGCGTATCACATGTCGGAAGACGAGATCGCTGGCATTCTGAAGCATTTGCAGCACGCGGTTCCCGATCGCCGCATCATCAATCTAACGGGTGGCGAGCCGACCCAGCATCCGGCACTCGAGAGAATCGTCGAAATGTGCGCCGAGCATGGCGTCAACCGAGTCACCATCTCGACGCATGGATTGCGCTTTTTGCGCGACGAAGCACTGCTCGAGCGTCTCGGTAAAATGGGCGCACGCATCATTCTGTCGTTCGATTCTTTCGAGCCCGAAGCGAACAAGAAAATGCTGGGCGGCCATCACTTGGGCGCCAAGCTCAGAATCCTGGATATGCTCGAAAAACACCGCATTGACACCACGCTGCTGCCCGTGCTTGCTCGAGGCGTCAATGATCATGAAGTGGGCGCGTTCATTGATCTCGCCTTGTCCAAAGAATTCATTCGCTCGGTCGAATTTCATCCAATGACGTTTACTGGACAAAGCGGAGCCAATTTCGAGCGCAGCGCACGGTATACTGCATACGATGCCGTTGCGGATATCGAGCGACAAACCAAGGGGCTCATTCGGATATCGGATTTCGTGCCTTCACCGCTCGCTCATCCGCTCTGTTATCAAATCGCCTACCTGCTTCGCTTGCGCGATGGTCGGTGGATACCGTTTACCCGTTTCATGAGCCGCGAGGATTTGCGAACCCTCTTGTCGCTAGGGCTTTACATCGTGCCTGGACCCGAGATGGAACAGCTTCTGGCGGATGTTCTCAATCGCTTGTGGGCTGGCGAAATCGAATGCGAAGACGTCGACGAAGTGCTCGCTTCGCTCAAAGACCTCGTGTCGCGTATGTTCGCGCCGGATGCGGACGAGCAACGCAAAATGCTCATTGCGGAAACGTGCACCAAAGCCATTTACGTGCACACGCACATGGACGAAGAGACATTCGATACGGATCGAATTCGCAAGTGTTGCGTGGGAATGCCAGGACCGGACGGTTCGAATATTCCTTCGTGTGCATACAACGTGCTGTATCGCGAGCGGGATGAACGATTCACGCCGCGTCCGGCCGCTCCTTTGGTGCAACTTGGATTGGGGCGCCGTCCATGAATACCTCGCTCGCGGGAAAGCGGTGTCTGGTTACGGGCGGCTCGCGCAATCTTGGGCGCGCGATTTGCCTCGCGTTTGCGCGTGCCGGCGCCAAAATTGCTTTTACTTACCAAGAACGCGACGAAGAAGCGGCCGAAACCTGTCGTTTGCTACGTGTAATGGGTGCTGAGCCGGTGGTATCCAAGGGCTCGGTCTTCGATGCAAAACACGTTGCAGCCGCAGTAAAGGCGACGGAGACTGCATTCGGGGGCATTGACATTTTGGTCAACAATGCGGGGCTCACGCAAATCCTTCCCATTGCGCTTCTCGAGGAAGACGAATGGGATGCCGTCATGGATACCAATGTAAAGGGGGCTTATCTTTTTTCGCGAGCCGCTTTGCGTTCCATGATTCGCTCGAAGAAGGGGCACATTCTGAACATTGGCTCCTTCGGGGCGGATCGAATTGTCGACGCGCCTGTACATTACGCCGCATCGAAAGCGGCGCTCGTGGGGTTTTCCCTCGCGCTGGCCAAAGAAGTTGGTCGGTACGGAGTCGCCATCAATTGTCTCGTGCCCGGACTTTTGGAAACGGGTTTGTCCCACCGTTTGCCCAAGCATCGAGTCGAAAGTTATGTCGGCCAAGCGGCGCTCGGCCGGCTCGGAACCGTAGCTGAAATCGCGGATTTGGCCACCTGGCTCGTATGCGACGAAAATTCGTTCATGACCGGCGCGCAAGTGGTGATTGACGGAGGTCTGTAATTAGACCGTAATCCCTTGCTTCTTCGCTTCGACCATTCGAATGAACGTCTGCACGGAAAACAATGCGAGAATTTGCATGGGGCGCAGGCCGGGGACGATTCGATCTTTTGCTTCGGGAAGCAATTCTTGCAGGCGCTCCATCCCTTTTTCAGAGACGACGCCGCCAGGGGCGAACTCTTCGTCCGTCATATCGCCCTGCGCTGCTTTTTGGATTTCACCGCGGGTGATCTGAATGCCGAACGTCCGCTCGATCTTGAAGACGATGTCGAGATAATCGAGCGATTCGGCCCCAAGGTCGGTCATGAGCAGCGACTCGTTCTTGACCGTGGTCGGATCGAGCGCCAGTGCTTCGGCGACAATGAGGCGTACTTTTTCTGCGATTTCGGGATCGGTTGATTCGGGCAGGACAACGGCCATTGGCGAAGGTCTCCAGCGAGCAGGCTGATGGTACGCCCGCGCTTTACCGTTATCAAGTGGAATTGAGCTGAGAAGCGCAGTTATTTCTGTTTCGACGCTTCCACGGTTTGTCCCGGGCTCGCCGCGACTTGCGTGGCCGCAATTTGTGCCAGGCGCCCTGCCCAATACATCCAAAGACCCGAAAAGGCGACGAAGATGGCCAGGAATGGCCACGCACCCCAAGGCGCACCCTGCGCGATGGATAGCACGAGTCCCAAGATTGTAGCGCCTGACCAAAGGATTTTGAGGCGCAGCATGGTCCTATAGCTCGCGAAGTCGGCGTCGCGCCCGAGCAATGATTCTCCACCGATTCCCACCAGCGCGGCTCCGACGACGCGACTGACGACCGGATCGACAACGGTCCATCCGAGCGGGCGCAGAAGCATTTCGGGCGCCAAGATGAGCGGAATGGCAAAAAGCATGTCCGCAACGAAATGCACGATGAACCAGAACCGCAGTTTCGGGGGAACCATGAGCAGACCTCGCTTGCGTTTCATCATGGGAGCACGCATCGAGAGCGATGCGCAACCTATTTCGTCAGGAGCAGAAGCGCTGGACGACGTCGAACAGGATATCGGTTCCCCACGCGAGACCATCGATGGGAATACGTTCGTCTCGGCCATGGAACAGCTCGGCAAAACGCAAATCTTTGGGCATCTTTACCGGGGAAAACCCATACCATTTGGCACCGAGCTTCGTGAAGTATTTCGCGTCAGTGAAGCCCGGAATCATATAGGGGACGACGACGGCCGTAGGCTCTCGCTCGAGAATGGCCGTGCGAATCGTATCATACAAGGGTGATTCGACTGGATCGGTCGTGGTCGGCGGCATGCTCTTGATGACTTCGAGCGAAATCCCTGGGCCCAACACGGCGGAGAGTTCGCGCAAGAAATCGTCTTCGGTTTGTCCGGGGAGGGTTCGCCCGTCGATATCCATTTCGGCGATGCCGGGAATGACATTGATTTTTGCTCCTGCGCGAAGCAGCGTCGGAGATGCCGTATTGGATAGCAATGCACCAAAGGAACGCGCGAGTGAGCGGTCGGGCAGGCGTTTGAGTATTTGCGGTGCGACGGGGGAATTGAGTAGTTGCAGCAACAGTGGGGTAATGCGGCCGGCTTTTCGTGACGCCAAACCCTGTACGAAATCGCGCACATAAGGCGTGACGTGAATGGGCAAGCCCTTTTCACCGAGACGAGTGATTGCTTCGGCCAGTTTGATGATGGCCGAATCCTCGCGAGGCATCGAGCCATGTCCAGCCTCACCGGTCACGCGTGCACGCACCCAACAAATCCCTTTTTCGGCAACTTGAATGGGATAGGTTATTCCGCCGCCAACGTGCAATGTGTACCCGCCGCTTTCACCAATGGCATATTCGGCGCGCACGAGGTCGGCATGGTTTTCCACGAGAAACCGCGAACCATAATCGCAACCGGCTTCTTCATCGGCGACGGCGGCGAAGATGATATCGCGACGCAACTTTCGCTTTTCCTTGGCCAGCCGAGTCATGATGGCGATCGACATCGCAGCCATATTTTTCATGTCGATTGCGCCACGTCCCCATAAGCAGCCGTCTGCGACGATACCCGAAAAAGGCGGGTGAGCCCAGACCGATGGATCCGCTTCGACGACATCCAGATGCGCGGTGAGCAGCAATGGCGGCAATTCCCCGGTGCCCGCAAGGCGCGCCACGACGTTTGCTCTTTCGGGAGCACTTTCGATGAGTGTGGGCTCCAAGCCAGCACGATTGAGCTCGTCGGCCACGACCTCGGCAGCAGCGCGTTCTCGACCTGGAGGATTGGTCGTGTCGATCCGCAGAAGCGTCTGACAAAGACGGATGGCGTGATCGGCCAGTTCGCTGAACGGGCTTGCTCCCGCGGGGATTTCGGAAGACGTCGTCATGGTGGAGCGCATGGTATCAACATCTTGACGCGTTGGGGATGTGCTTCTTTCAGTTCCGGCCTTCACGCTTGCCGACGTCGGGCTACAACATCGTGCTTGACTATCCGTTGATGGATCGAATAACGTCTTGGGGATGTTGGCCCCAGCAGAGTCTCGGGGGTGAACGATGGGAATGCAACTCGCCGCAGTAGTCGATTATGTACGGCAGAAGTCCAGGGGGACTGCGGTCGTCGATCTTGCTCGACTGAATCTGCTTGTCGGGCGAGCTATCTCCCGTAACGCGATGTCGTTGCCGGATGAGCCTGAAATCGTCCAGCGCGCCTGGCAGCATGCGCGTTCGATTCTTGGTGAGCCGGAGCCCAAAGGAGCGCGATGAACACAGAAGTTGCCCCCGTATTCGATATCGACCGAGGAATCATCGATTTGGGGGGCAGGCGGCTGGTGCTGCATTGCAACCATTACAACGTTTATCTTCAGCGTACCATCGAGGACGGCCTCAAAGACCGCGCTCCCCGATTGCTTGTCGCAGCAGGCACGGAGGCCGCGCGGAATCTGCTGTCAGGAATCGAAGCTCGATCCCCCGCAGGCTCGCCTCGTGAATCTCTCGAGCGCGCCGTAGGGATATTCGCGCAGCACGGCTTCGGCGTCTTCGATATCAGCCAATTGAATCTGCGAGGCGGAACCGCCACGATAGCGCGTTCCCATTATGCCCTCGGCTGGCGCTCACGTTGGGGCGTGCGCCCGACCCCTGGATGCTTCTTTCCTTCTGGGTATTTGGCGGGCGCCATCGCCATTGCCTCGAATCTCGCCCCCGAACGCGTGACGGTCAATGAAACCGAATGTTACGCGGCCGGCGCGGAGCAATGCACGTTCGTCGTGGAGGTGTGGTGATGAGCATGAATGAAAGGGCAATCACCGAGGCCGTTGCGGGGCTCGAGCTCGTTGGAAACGAAGAAGGGCTCATTCCCGCCTTCGGCTTGTATCTCACGAAGCATTTCGCTGATTATTACAATCGTATCTCTTTCGGCTTGCTCGGCGCCTTCATTCGTGAATTGCCCGAGCTCGAAGAAGATGCCATTGCGCTCCTGACCGAAGCCGGCCACGTATGCGCATTCAATACCTTCGGCGGCATTATGGTTTCGGTCGAATGGGACGCCGTCGTTCGGCCCATGCTTTCCAATCGCGAAGACTGGGCCGTCGGCATGGTTGCCGTCGTCAATGCACTTGGTTGGGGCCGATATCGACTCGCCGAGCTTGTACCGGATGAGCGCCTCGTCCTCGAAATTTCGAACAGCTACGAAGCCGTGGGAGCGATTGAAGGATACGGCAAGAGCAACCATCCCCGTTGTTACTTGGGTGGTGGCGGCGCCGCGGGGCTCATGAATCTCTTGTACCAAGGCGATATCATTGCCAGACCCACCCTGACCGACGCTTATTACCACGAGGTATTTAATCATCCGCGTAGCTTCCGCGCTCGCGAAACGCGATGCATTGCAATGGGCGACTCGCATTGCGAAATCATTGCCGAGCGGCAGAAGCATTAAAGAAGCACGTGCGCCATGGATCTTCCCGACGATGTTGCGCCGCGAGAGAGCCATAATTCTCGTAGCGTGCTTTCCTACGGCGATGCAATCGGCGCTTTCTACGTCGGCCATGTTCACGTCAAGCAACGTTATGCGTGTATTCGCCGAGATCAGTTCGAACTGACCACCGCGGGACCATTTCCTCCCCTATTTCGCGACTATCTAGCAGGCCAGGGACCCGTGCGAGGAGCCAGCCTGCTGTATGTCCTCGATATCCCGCAAGCTTTTCAGCTCACCGTCGCACCGAATGCCGGTCGCGCCGTCTTCGTGCCACGGCTTGCCACCGAGCTGGACTGGCAAAAAAAGAAGGTCGTTGAGTTGGCCTCCGCGCTTGACGAAATCCTGCGATCCGTGTGAACGTCTCATAACTGACGCAGGAAGGTGGCCCGCGTGAATGAGAACGAACCAGCGGCAAGGATCACGCAACTCGAGGCTCGGATCGCTGAGATGACGTTGCTGCTCGCTGAGCAAGCGCGAATTCACGAAACGGTGGTCGAGGAGCGCGATCTGCTTCGCGCTGCTTTTGAGGTCATGCCGGTCGGAGTGGTGATTGCCGATGCTGCGGGGCATCATCGTGAATGCAATGCAGCAATGCAATCCATCATGGGGGGCTCTGCTGGCGGTACGGAAGACCCATTGCTTTGCGAAATCTTTTTGCCTGACGGTGTCACGACAGCTTCGCCCGAGCGGGATCCTATTCGACGGGCGCTGCAAAGTAATGGCGTGGATAGCATGGAGAGCGTGGTTCGGCATTTCGCTACGCCGGACCAAACCATGTGGATTGTGCAATCATCACGGTCCATTGTCGCCGAAGACGGCTCGGTGCGTGCCTGCGTTTTGGTGACTCGCGAGATTACCGAGCACAAGGAGCTGGTGCGTGAACTCGACGAGGTTGTGGCAGCGACGGTCGAGGAAAAACGCCAACTCATTGAAAAGCTCGAAGCCGGCGTGAAAGCATTGTCGACTCCCATTATCGAAGTCTGGGACGATGTTTTGGCACTTCCGGTCATTGGCGTCGTCGACGAGCGCCGCGGTGCGGAAATGACGGAGCGGCTCTTGGGCGAGGTCGTTGCCCGAGGTATCCGTAGCGTGATTATCGATTGGACCGGCGTCGATACGATGAATAGTCAGAGCGCTCAGCATTTGCTGGATTTGGTGCGCGCCGTCGAGCTGGTCGGTGCGGAATGCATTCTCACTGGCATTCGTCCCGCGGTGGCCACGGCGCTCATCGATCTCGATGTGCGATTCGAGCATTTACGGCTCATGCGTAACGTCAAATTCGGTTTGCGGTATTGTTTGGGACGGCTCGAACGAGCTGAAACGAAGGCGAAAGCCCGTCGCGTCTGTTAATCTTCGATCCACTGCACGACACGTTCAATGGGTTTTCGCCCCGGAGACGCGGGAGCTGCGCCTTCGGGCCACCCAATCGCAATGGCACCGACCATGCGGAATGGATCGCGAATGCCGAGCAATTTCTCGATTTCCGGCTTCGCTATCATTGGTCCCGCCATCCAGCACGCCCCAAGACCTTCGGCGTGGGCCTGAAGTAGCAGGGCCATGACGGCCGCGCATGTCGAACAAAGCTCGGCCTGCATGCTGCGCGCAGTGTGCCATTCGGATGGATCGCCCCCGCCGGAGGCAATGAAATCGGCAATGAGATCCGGGTAATCGCGCCATTGGGGGATGACGATGGCAGCGGCGCTGTCGAGTGGCTCGTGGAAAAAGTCGCCATAATTGGCGAAATCATCGGCGTGATGGCTGCGTTTGATGATGGTTTTGATTTCTTCCGCGCGCGTGCGCACGACGCTGGCAATCTGTTTGCGTACGTCTAGCTTGGTGACGACTGCAAAGCGCCATGGTTGACGATTGGTATTCGAAGGAGCCGTGACGGCTGCATGCATCAGCCGCGCCAAGATTTCTTTCGGCACCGGTTTGTCCTCGAAAACTCGACGTGATCGCCGCGTTTCGAGCCATTCGAGCATTTCGGGGCCGCCCAGGTTATTAGGCGTGCTCATTCCAGCTTGAACCCTCCATCCACGTTCCACACTTGCCCCGTGACGTAACTGGCGTCGTCAGACACCAGAAACGCCACAACCGCCGCTACTTCTTCAGGACGACCCATACGCTTGAGCGAAATGCGACGCAAAAGTTCGTCTGGAGCAACCGCCCGCAATTCGGCGGTCATATCGGTTTCGATGATTCCCGGCGAAACGACATTGACCCGAATCCCGCGCGGAGCAAGCTCGGCGGCGAGCGCCTTTGAGAGCGATTCGATTGCGCCTTTGGAAGCTGCATAGAGCGCTTGACCACGACCCGGCCGTTGCGCTGCGACGCTCGATACATTCACGATGACGCCCCGACGGCGGGAAATGAATCGCCGTGCAGCTTCTCGGCAGGAATGAACGACACCTTGCACGTTCGTATCGAAGAGTTGGTCGTAATCGTCCTGCGTAGCAACTGCGAGCAGGCTGTCGCGCGTAATGCCCGCATTGCACACGAGCGCATCGATTGGACCGAGTTCGGTCTCGACTTGCTCGAAAAGTTTTGCCATGTCATTGGCATGCGACACATTTGCGCGCAATGCGATTGCACGCATACCGGCAGATTCGACCGCGGAAACGGTCTTTTGCGCGGCACTTTCGTCCTGTCGATACACGACTGCAATCGAATATTCGCGCCGTGCGAGCGCCTCGGAAATGGCTCGACCAATTCCACGTGAGGCTCCCGTGACCACGGCAACTCGAGCCGTTTTATTCGTTGTGATCATGGCACCTCCACACGAATCGCTCCGACGAGCCCCGGCATTCCGCACGACAAACCGACCGCTGAGCGCGATTGTGTCGACTCGGCCTCGAGCAGTGGTCGCAATGGGCCATGAGCAGGCCTCGACAAACCCGCAATGGGCGGGAGCTTGCGTTGCGTCAAGAAGTGCGCGAGCAAAATGGTTTGTACGACCGCGGTCGCAGCGCCGACTTGTCCGAGGCTCGAAGCGGTTGAAAAAAGCGTGCCATTTTCGCCTAGCAAATTCACCAAGGTACAGCGTTCGGCATGGTCACGCTCACGGATTGCCAGGCCCGCTCCATCGAGAATCGTATCCCCCGCAGCAAGGGTCGAAAGAGCCTGCGCAAATGCGGGAGCTTCGGGGAGCCCGGCATTACCATCGGCGGTAATGGCTGCCGAAACAAACCCGAGGGTTCGACCTGCCGCATCTGCGGGACGTTCCAAAACGACGGCCGCGGCAGCTTCTGCCGGGACAAACCCCGCCGCGCGCTCGTCATAAGGTGCAGCAACCGCTGACAAGGTCTCCGCTATTGTCGCGGCTCCGGACATGCCCAACGACAGAATGGTCTCTGGTTCGACGAGGGAATCGTAAGCGAATACGATGGCAGCATCGACACTGCCCACGGCAAGCGAGGTGATCGCGGCGCGAAGTGCCTGTGCGCCTGCATTCGAGCCGGCCGTGGTCGTGCCGTCGCCCGTTGCACCAAGCTGGATCGAAAGCAATGCGTGTGCATTGTTCGACAAATGCGAGAGCATCCAAAAAGGGTGCAATGAAGAAAAACCCCTGGCCCATGCCCCTTCGGCATACGCCGAGCCATCTTGACGTTCGAGGATGGGCATGAGGTCGTCCCAATGGGCACGCAGGCCGCCATAGCCGCAAAATAAACCGAGACGCGGCCCTCGTGCAGAAGCACCCGAACGGGCGAAAGCTTCGGCACCGACTTCAATGCCGAACAGCCCCATTCGCTTGACGAACTTGCGATGTTTGGTCGGCTTCGGCTCGGTGCCGATGGTTGACGCCAATTGGCAAGGATAGGTGCGCGCGTCGAATCGAGCATTCGGCATCGCTGCGCGCTCGCCGGCAAGCATTCGACGCGCAACGGATTCGATATCGTCTCCGAGGGGAGTGCGGAGCGAAAAACCCGTGACGGCCATGGCGGGCGGCCGTCCCGTCATAAGGCCCTCCCGAGGATTACACTGACGTTTTGCCCGCCAAACCCGAACGAATTGGAAAGCACGTAGTCGACGCGTGCTTTTCTTGGCGTTTGGCCAATGACGTCAATGGGGCATTCTGGGTCAGGTTGCTCGAAATGGGCCGTTCCCGGGAGAACGTCGTGTTTGAAAGGGATCAGGCACGCGGCAAGCTCGATGGCACCAGCCGCGGCCATGAGATGCCCGACGGCGCCTTTGATGGAGCTTACCGGGACATCGCCAAACAATTCCCGAATCGCTTTGGCTTCGGCTACGTCGTTGAGAGGCGTGCCGGTACCATGTGCATTGATGTATCCAATATCGCTCGGATTTAGTTTGGCGCGGCGAACCGCTTGCTCCATGGCCGATTTGGCGCGTGATCCATCCGGCCTCGGGGCCGTGGCGCGATAAGCATCCTGGGTAGACGCCCAGCCGAGAATGCGTGCGAGAAGCGAAGCTCCACGTGCTCGTGCTCGTGATTCTTCTTCGACGACGAAAAACGCGGCTCCTTCGCCAATGACGAGGCCATCTCGACGCCGATCGAACGGGCGGCACGCCGAAGCTTCGTTACGCGGGGAGGGCGCGGAGAGTCGAGACATTCCACCAACACCGAGGGGATTGACCATCGAATCGGAGGCGCCGCACAAGACCACATCGGCCTGGTCGCGCTCGATCATGGCTGCGGCATGCGCGACAGCCATCGCGCCCGCTGCGCACGCGGACACGTGCACCGCGACGCGCCCGGACAAACGCAACACGCTGCGGATCGTCTGGGCGGTCAAATCTACGCGGGAACGAAACCGAATACCTTCTCCGCCCGAAAGAGCACCGGGGCCGATACGAATGCGCTCGCCGTCAAATTCAGGTGCGACGTCGTCGAGGAACGCTTGCTCGAGACCGAGCCCCAGCGCAAGCGACGCTCGCCGTTCTTCGGCCGTACAACCTGCGCGTTGAAAGCTCTCCGTAGCTGCTACGAGACCAAAACAAACCTTACGGTCGCGTAACAATCTGGAACGTTCCCAGCGATCGGCTTCACCCGACCGAAGGAACACATCGAGGTGTTCCGTGACAAATGCTGCGTTCGTTTGGACAACCGGGACTTCACCAGCGACACGCGTGGGAAACGTGGAGGCATCGAAGTTGCGAATCGGGCCGATGGCGCTGCGTCCCGCGAGCAGGCCTTTCTCGAACGCACCGAATCCGACGCCGAATGCGCTCACCGCCCCGACGCCCGTGATGACTGCGCGTCGCCCACTCATCGCTTGTCTCCTCGCGTCAAGACAACCGCGCCGAGATCCCCGTCGGGACCCGCGGAAAGCACGAGCGCACGTGTGCCGCCCGTTTCACGGAGCACGCCAAGCGCCGCTATCCACGCAAGCGCTGGTGTGGCGGCAAGCGCCTCTCCCAAGAGGTTTGTTAGGTCAATCGATCGTTTGACGTCCAACGCTTCGGGCAAGTCTGCCAGTGCTTCACGTGCTGGCGTGCCCCAAGGCGCCAGCACGAGCAAGTCACACGGACGCTCGGCGAGTGCGTCGGCAGACGCGAGCACCGCAGCGTCTCGAAGCATGCCCGCGCGTGGAACGAGTGCACTTCGCGGTCGTTCGACAGGACAAACCCAGATGGATTCCACGCGTCCAAGCGGATGATCGGCTTCACTCGCCAACGCGATCGCTGCTGCACCATCGATGGCCACGAGCCCGTCGCGTAAGAAACCTTCGCGCTCGAGCTCCGCGAGCGTCACGGGATGCGTCGCCGTGTCCGCTCCGCCGACGAGTGCACGTTGACAGTCTCCTTCGATGATCGCGAGACACGCTGCTTCGAGTGCCGTGACGGTTCCCACGCCGCGAGAGAAAAACGCCGCGTTCGGCCCGGCCAAACCCTCGAGGATCGCGCCGTGACACAGCGTGAAGTTGTTCATGATCTGAAAAGCAAAGAGCGGATTACACGCGTCCAGCCCTGCTTTGCCGCAACGAGCGAGTGAGAACTTCTTGTTCTCGTCGATGCTTGCCGCCATGAGGCGTGCGACGTCGTCCATATCGGCGCCCGATGCTCCAACGCCAAAGTACGCGCCGATTTCTTCACGATTGTCAGTCCAACCGGAGCTGCCAAGCGCGCCACGCATGACGAGCGCAGACAGCCACGCCGCACGCGACATGAGCTTGCGTTGGCGGATGTCCTCAGGGCGCGCAGGCGCAGGAACGTCGATCGGCCCAGGTGTTGGCAGAGCGCCGTCCAGAATGCGCTTGCCGAGATCGATGCCACACGCGCCGACGTGCGTCAGCGTCGATGCGGCCACGACAAACACATCCCCTGTTAGTTGCACCGAGCCACCAAGATGCTCGCATTCGCCCCACCGAATGCGAAGGCGTTGACGAGCGCCGTATTCACTTCTCTACGAATCGCCTGACCGATGACATGTGGCAAGGCACAGGCACGATCCGGTTCCACCAAGCCCGCCGTCGGTAAACAAAGTCCCGACAAAACGGCTTCGTACCCGCATAGAAAACCGATTGCACCCGCGCCGGCAATCCAGTGCCCGAGCGCGCCCTTGACAGCGCCGACAGCAGCTCGATCGACCGCATCACCAAGGACTCGCCGAATCGCCGCCGCTTCGACGGCATCGTTGAGTGGAGTGCTCGTGCCGTGCGCTTGCACGTAGTCGACCTCGTTGCGACCAGCGTCATCGAGCGCTCCACGCATCGCTCGCATCGCGCCATCTCCCGCAGGATCGGGCGCCGTGAGGTGATGCGCATCCAGTGATCGAGCTGCGCCAGATACCTCGACGGAGCCGTCGCCGCGGTCTGCAGAAAGCACGATCATCGCCGCTCCTTCGCCCACGACAAACCCATCGCGACGAGCATCGAAGGGGCACGAAACTCCTCGCGCACTGAGCGCACCGAGCAAACCAAATCCTACGAGCATGAACGGATCGACATCCGCTCCGACACCGCCCGTGAGCGCGACGTCACACTGGCCAGTGCGGATTGCACGCGTTGCTTCCACGATCGCCGCAGCACCCGACGCGCATGCGAGTGAGATCGTTTCGACTGGGCCTCGCGCGCCAATCTTGCCCGCGAGCGCCGATGCAACCGCCGCGGGTGACACGGTGGCGTTGTGGATCGAAGCGGCGAGGCGCCTGGCATCTTGGCCGAATCGAGCATGATCGAAGCGAGCGCCACCGCCTGCGGCACGGGACATCGCGAAGATCGTTTCGTACGTAGCGCGCCCGCTCTCGGCTCCAATGAACACACCGATGCGTGACGGATGCGCTTCGATCGCAGCGCTGTTCCAAGCCTCGTCGGCAGCTCGATGGGCAAGCGCGAGACGTCGATCTCGAGTGTCATCGAGTGGCCAAGGGACGGCGGCTGCGACGCGTGACGGATATCCTTGGACGTCAAACGAAGTGATGGGGGCGATAGACGTTCTACCGAGAGCGAGGGCTTCGCGGGTCTCGGGCCAGGTTTGTCCGAGTGGACTGATCGCTCCCACTCCGCGAACAAATACGCGACGTTTCAAGGTTCCGCCGCGCCCGTCAGCCATATGTCCAGGTATTCTTTGCGCCGTGCGATCAACGCAGGATTCGTCACCTTCGCGAGGGCAAACCCAAGCTCCGCCGTAGCAACGACACCACCATCGACACTCGCGGTACCTTTGACTTGCCCGCCGTCTTCGCGAGCGATGAGCATCTCCGCAACGAGCTCCAGTTTGTCCCCAGGACGCACAACGCGACGGAAACGCGCACGATCGATCATCGTGAGCAGCGCATGCACGTCGGTTTGTCCCGCCTGACGTCGCGCAGCTTCGAGCAGCACGCCGCACAGTTGCGCGAGCGCTTCAACGACCAACGCACCAGGCATGATCGGATGCCCCGGGAAATGATCCGCAAACGTGTCGTCCGAGAGCGAGACACACTTGATGCCCGCTGCAAAATTCGGCGGTTCGAGACGCGTAATCCGATCGAGAAGCAGGTAACGCACGAGTGCGTGCGAGGATAACAGATTATGTCGCGCACGAATTGACGACCGACCTGCCTTAGGATGAGATGCCTTTTCGCCCAAGGAGACGCCGCGATGGATTGTGTTAGTTGTGCAACCCCAATTAGGCAGGATCGTCCGCACACGTTTTTTCATCATGAGCGAGCGGCGTGTCCATCTTGCGGCGCGGTGCACGAGGGGCGGGTGGTGTTACGAGAGGACAAACCCGTTCGGTTGCTTCTTTGCCCGTCCTGCGGACAAACCGAGCAAACGCTGCCCGGTACTGCGCAAAGTTATGTGCAGGAATTTTTGGCGCGTGGTGAAGTCCCAGAAGGATTCGAGGGCGAGGTCGAATTCAAGGAAACCACGTCGACTTGTCCCACGTGCCTCACTCTTTTGCCGGCGAAAGTCGTCATTCGCGGCGGACGCGTCTATTTCAAGAAAAATTGCACGACATGTGGTCCCTCCGAAGCGCTCGTATCGGAAGACGCGAAGTATTACGTGCGAGCGTATGCGTTCGCGCGAGCTGGAACGGAACCGCTCGTCTTCGCCACGAAAGTCGAACATGGTTGTCCGACTGATTGTGGGACCTGCAATGATCACGAACAGCACACGTGTTTGCCGATCATCGAGGTGACCGACCATTGCAACTTGGAATGCCCCATCTGCATTGTCGACAATCAGTATTCGAACCACATCGATCTCGATGTATTCGCAAAGATGATCGACACGCTGGTGCGTAACGAAGGGCAATGCGAATCGGTGGCCTTGTCGGGTGGCGAGCCGACGAGTCATCCGAAGATTCTCGAATTGGTGCGTATTGCGAGTCGCCCGGAGATCGGCCGGGTCGTCGTGATTACGAATGGAATTCGGCTGGGCAAGGATCGCGAGTTTGCCAGGGCGCTCAAGGAAAGTGGCGCTTACGTCGGTCTGCAGCTCGATGGTTTTACGGCCGACACGCACGAAAAAATTCGCGGACGAGACCTGGTCAAAGAAAAAGAAGCGGCCTTGGCGATTTTGCGGGAATTCCAGATTCCGACGCAAATCATCTTCGTCGCGACGCGAGGCGTGAACGACGATCAAATTGGAAGAGTGGTCGAACTGTTCCTCTCGGAAGACCATTACTTGTCGCTGAATTTCCAGCCGGCAGCGTATACGGGTCAAGGTGGTGGCATGTTCGGGCACGATCCGATGGATCGCATTACGATTCCCGGTGTCATACGGCGCGTGGAAGAGCAAACCGCAGGCAAGTTACGCACGAGCGACTTCTTTCCCTTACCTTGCTCGCATCCGCAATGTGTATCCCTGACGTACCTATTGCGGCTCGATGATGGAACGTTCATTCCGTTTTCAAGGTTCGTCGATTTTACGAAACACGGTACATTGCTTCGGTCGAGCGCGACGTTGCCGGCGACGCCCGAAATGGAAAAGACGCTGCAGGATGTGCTTTACGAGGTGTACGCGCATCAGGATGAAATCGAGCGCGGTACGGAGATCCTCGCGGCACTCAAGCGGACGATTCGCACGATGTTTCCCGACCGGCCACTCACGCAAAAAGAGAGTCTGCTCATTGGTGAACAACAGGCCAAATCGATCTTCCTGCACCATTACATGGATCGGCACGACTTCGATTTGGAGCGCTTGCGGAAATGCTGCCATCATTATCCGCAAACGGACGGGCGCATCATGCCCGCGTGCGGATTCAACATGTTTCACCGTGGCGCGGCAAAAGGTACGGGCACGACGACTCCCTCCTGGGGCCAAAAGCCTTGGGTCAAAGAAAACGGAACGACTCGATTGTCGATCGTGAATTCATGAAACTCTGCGCCGGGCACATTGCATTCGTCACGGGTGGCTCAAAAGGTCTGGGGCGCGCCATTGCGGTCACGCTTGCTCGCGAAGGCGCGCACGTTGGCTTCAATTGGACCAAGAGCGAAAACGAAGCGCAGGAAACGCTTGCCGAAATCGAATCCCACGGCGTGCGCGGTTTTTCCTTCCGCACGAGCGTTCTCGATAAACAGGGGCTCGAAGATGTCGTGCGGGCGATGGAAAAAGAGGTCGGGACCATCGACATCTTGGTGAACAATGCGGGCGTGAGCGACGTCGTCCCGTTGGCGCTGATGGAGGAAGAAGACTGGGATCGAGTGCTCGATACGAACGTGAAAGGGACGTTTTTGTCCACGCGTGCCGTATTGCGGGGCATGGTGCGTCTCAAACGCGGGCGAATCCTGAATATCGGGTCGCTTGCGGGCGTAAAAATGATGCAAGCCCCTGTGCATTATTCGACAGCAAAGGCAGCCATCAAGGGTTTTACCGAGTCACTGGCCAAAGAAATAGGTCGGTATGGCATTACGGTGAACAATCTGGCCCCCGGGGTGCTCGAAGGTGGAGTGAGCGTGAATCTGCCCAAGGGGCGGCTCGACGAATACATTCGCCACACCGCGCTCGGCCGTCTCGGGACATTTCAAGAAGTGGCTGAAGTGGCAGCATTTTTGGTATCGGATCGCAGCTCGTACATCAATGGCGCTACGATCCTCGTCGATGGCGCGGTGTAATGGCATGACGCCGTGAAGCCCTCACGCCTGGGTGCAATTGTCGCGGCTTTGGCGACGGCTATCGGTGGGGCGTTTTTCCTTGCGCGTGGAGCGAGCATTTTCGCGCCAAACCCTCAGCAACCGGTCGTATCG
>CAZETM010000079.1:0-21490 GCA_964514885.1 uncultured Polyangium sp.
GATCACCGGGCGCGCCGAGCACGGCTTCGAGCCTGCCTTCGGGATTTTCGTCGGAGACTTCAGGGAAACGCGTGATCGTCGCGACGGCAGCGTTTCCGTCTTCCACGCGCATCGTGGATTCTTTTTCGAGCACGATCGGACCGCGAATACGCGTGTCATCGGGCTCGAGCCACAAGCTTCGACCACGTTTACGAACGATGCCGGCGACGCGCACGCACTTGCGTTTGATCACGCGCAGGACTTGGCCCTCCATGCCTCGACGCGACGTCGTGACGATCCGAATCGCAACGGTATCGCCATGCATCGCGCCGCCCAGCGCTTCGGCGGGAATGAAGACGTCGTCCGACAGGCCAGCGCCGCTGACGAACCCAAAGCCTCGAGGGTTGGCGCTGAGAATGCCTTGGTACTCGGTGTGCCGCTGCGTCTCACGAGCGGTCTTGGCGAGCCGAAAGCGTTGGCCCGGCATGGGCACGATGCTTCCATCCCAAGTGAGATCATCGAGCACGCGCCGCAAAGCCTCGTAGGCCCCTTCGGTGAGCTCGAGAGCGGTAGCGATCTCATGGATGTGCATCGCCCGGCCTTGCGTAGCGAGAACATCGGCGACGGCTGTGCGTCCGAGCGACTTCATGTTGAAAGGCCCAGCTTTCGCTGGAGTTGATGGAGATCGAACGAGATCATCTGGATATGAAATAAATGCATAGGGAGGGCAGTCGCCGTGGCACGTAGCACGTCTTGCACCAAGTAGGCTGCGAAAGGGCCGTGCTTGTGCGAAACATGGGCTCGATGCGTTTGTTGCCCGTACTCCTGCTCCGTCTGGCTTTGCTCGTTGCGATCGCAGCATCCGCAGCGCTCGTGGTCGAATACGCGAACGCCGGTGATCCTGCCTTTTGCGGCGTGACCTCGGGTTGCTTCGCCGTGCGCATTTCAGGCTACTCGCACCTGTTTGGCATTCCGTTGCCGCAGATCGGGCTGGCCGCATATGCGTCACTGTTCGGGATCGCGTTTGTCGCGAAAAAGCCCGAGCGACACTTGCTGGTCGCGGTGTTGTCCGGCATCGGTGCGCTGTTCGCGATTTGGCTTTTGTACCTGCAAAAAGTCACGATCGGAGCGTTCTGCGCATGGTGCGTCGCGGTGGATACGTCAGCGATCGTCGCGGCGATCTCGGCCGCGTGGGTGTTCCGCAGAGCGATGAAGGACCCAGAGTCCGTGCGTTTGCCCGCGGAGCGACACGTGACGATCGCCTGGATCGGCGCGGCTCTTTTGGCGATCATGACGCCTTTCGTGTGGGGGCATTTCCCGGCCCAACCGCCGCTTCCCGCACAGGTTCAGCAAGAGCAAGAGCGCGACAAACTCACCATCGTGAGCTTCACCGATTTCGAATGTCCCTTCTGCCGCAAGCTGCATCCGGTGATGCACGAACTGGAAGCGCGGTATCCGGGCAAGGTGAAGTTGGTGCGCAAAATGATGCCGCTCGACAGCCATCTTGGCGCCGATCCCGCCGCGCGTGCGTTCCTGTGCACGCCTGAGCCAAACCGCGAAGCCGTCGCGGACAAACTCTACGCCGCAACGCCCGAGCAGCTCACTGCCGCCGGAGCCGCTGCACTTGCCGTGAG
Source organism: uncultured Polyangium sp. (assembly GCA_964514885.1). GTDB lineage: Bacteria > Myxococcota_A > Polyangia > Polyangiales > Polyangiaceae > Polyangium. The sequence goes on from CAZETM010000079.1 coordinate 1,614, forward strand.
CGTCGGAGCCGATGCCGACACGGTCAAGGTCTGCATGAAGTCGCCCGAAACGAAAGCGAAGATCGATGCGGACAAGAAGCTCTTCGAAGAGCTCGGTGGTCGGGGACTACCGTTTACGTTCGTAGGAAAACGCGTGGTGCTTGGATTCAATCCTGCGCGCATCGAAACAGCGGCTGCGAGTGAACTCGCGGGTGAGCACATCTCTCTGCCAGTGCCGGCGATGTTCGCTCTGCTCGGCGTGGCGTTTGCAGCGGCCATCGTCATCACGCTGGGTGCGCGCACGCGTGAAGCTAAGGCCTGAGGCCAGCGTTCACTTCAGCTCAGAGGAAAGTCGGACTGAGCGGATTTCAGCGCTCGAAAGAAATTTTCGATGAGCAGTGCGGCTTGCCGTGGGTCTAGGCCAACGCCACTACCGTGTGAATAGCAGCGACCGTGTGCAAGCCAGTTCCTGAGCTTCACGAGCTTGAACGCGTCGGCCAATGGTCTGCCTGTAAAGTCGCGCCACATTTTCAAAAGTGGCGTGATGCGCGGCCCATGTTTTTGACCCGCTAGTTTTTCGCTCTCGTTGAGCGCAAAGACCCTTGCCCATAACGGATCTCTTCTGGCTTTCCTCTCGAGCCGATGGCGAAAATCTCTCTTCAGGGTGGCTTCGCAACTGGCGATCACCATCATCGTTACTTGAGCGTCCAATTCCTCACGGAGGAGACGAACCGCTTCATCGAATTCGTCCCGCGTCATGCGAGAAAACCCGCTGTCAGGGCGTGAGATGACGTCGACAAACTGTCGATCCACCGCTCTCAACGCCGCCACCATGCGCCGATGGTATTCCAGCAGCTTTGTCCGGTCGGGAAAGTGCATGACGCTGGTCACTCAATCAACTCGTTGAACGAAGCACTGAAGCCTTCTTCATCGAGTGGGCTGGTTGTCCCGTCAGCAAGAACAATTTCCCACGACGTCTTCGCCCCCTTTTTAGCCCGGAGCAACATCGTCCTCGCCGCGCCGCTAACAATATCGACTCGACCAGTCGCCTGCGACTTACGCGTACGTTGCGACGGACCTGCCCCAATAATCCCCACGATGCGCATGCCTCTCGGCAAGACGCGCACCGTTCGCGGGTGACGCGTCCGCGTATGTATTTCCAGCGTTGGCACGTCGTAGGGGCCCAAATCTTCCTCGCGTAGCTCAATCACCTTCTTCTCAATCGCAACAAGACCTTCATCGCGCGCTTGAGCCAGCCAGTCTCCTATGGTCGCGACAAGGTTTTCGAGATCATCGACCCACTCATTCTTCTTCCGCTCCCAAGGATCCACACCGGGTACGCTGGACTGTGCATCACGGAGCTTCTGGAGTAGTGCGGCCTTTGCATCCATGCAGGAGAGCTAAGGCACGCGAGAAGAACGTGTCAAGCTCGAGGCCCGCAGCGCACTTGCACGTTGCAGACGGTTGCGCGGCGCGTGCGGATATCCGGCTCCCGCAAAACGCGCAGACGTGCAACACTCCGCCATGGAAACGGAAACCACGGAAGCCAGCAGCGCGGCCACGCTGCCCCTCGAATTCTTCCAGCAACTCCCCAAGACGGACCTGCACGTTCACCTCGACGGTTCGCTTCGGCTCGAAACGATCATCGACCTCGCGAGGAAGCAAAACGTAGAGCTTCCTTCACGTGATCCTGTCGAGCTGCGTAAAGCCATGCGGCTCGGGCAAAACACCGGATCGCTCGTCGAGTACCTCAAAGCGTTCGACGTCACGTTGTGCGTTTTGCAAACGGAAGAGTCGCTCTATCGCGCTGCCTACGAGCTTGCCGAAGACGCAGCTCGCGAGAACGTGCGGTACATGGAAGTGCGCTACTCGCCGATGCTGCACACGCGGCGCGGCTTGAAGATCACCAGTGTCGTGGAAGCAGTGCTCGCGGGCCTACGCGCCGCACATGACGAGCTGGGTATCGAAAGCGCCGTCATCGTGTGCGGAATTCGCAACATCTCTCCGCACTCGTCGTTGGAGATGGCGGAGCTTGCGGTCGCATACAAGAACCGCGGCGTCGTTGGATTCGATCTCGCGGGCGCCGAGTACGACAACCCGGCCAAGCACCACAAGGCTGCGTTTCAGCTCGTTCGCGACAACAACATCAACTGCACGATTCACGCGGGCGAAGCCTATGGTCCCGAATCGATCGCGCAGGCGATTCACGTCTGCGGAGCGCATCGCATCGGACATGGTTGTCGTTTGCGTGAGAACGGCGACTTGCTCCACTACGTCAACGACCATCGCATCCCGCTCGAAGCGTGCCCGTCGTCGAACGTGCAAACGGGCGCCGTGCGTGATCTCGCGTCGCACCCGGTGAAGTTCTATTACGACCTGGGTTTGCGCGTGACAGTGAACACCGACAACCGCCTCGTCACCGATACTACGGTTTCAAACGAATTGTGGCTGTGTCACACGCAGATGGGCATGGCGCTAGCGGACATCAAGTCGATCCTCGTGTCGGGTTTCAAGAGCGCGTTCATGCCGTTCCACATCAAGCAGTCGTACTTGCGACGCGCGACAGAGGAGCTCGAGCGATTTTTGCCCGACGGGCGCGTTTTGGCTCCACGCAAAACCGAGGCGGAACAGCACGGACCGAATTCGTGGCAGCCTCGAGGAAGCGCGCCGGGCACGATGGACCCCGCAGAACGCGCAATCGAGTCCAGTGCGAACTAGAATCGCCATGTGACTGGCCCCGACGAACCAGCGAACGATACGCGCCACGAGCACGCCCCGGATGCCACTCGCATCCAGGATGATGTTCGGCAATCCAAACCCATCCTCGACAAACCTTCTCAGCTAAAAATGGGCCGCACGGAACGGCGCGTCGTTTTCGCCGTGCTCGTGACTGCGCTCATCCCGCTGGTTGCTGCATTGTTCATGAACCGCGCGATGGTGGAGCGCGTGAGTGCCGTAGCGTTTCAGCCCGAGTTCGGCATGCATTTGGATCGTGCGCTCGAGCTTTACGCGGACCTGGCGCGGGTGACGAAGCAGTCGATGCGGTACGAAGCGGAGGCGATTGCCTTGCAGCCGAATCTGCAGCGAGTAACGCGTGAAGGGGATCCGCAGCGAATCGAGGCGGAGCTCGAGGCGGTGATATCGGCGCACTCGTCGCTGGTATCGGTGGCGGTGGAAGCGTCCGAGGGTCGAGTGCTGGGCAAAAAAGAGCGATCGAAGCCGGTGGATCCGGCACTGGAGCGCGTGTTTACCGTGCGGCGCGCTTTGGTTGACGCAAAAACGGATGACGCCACTACGGAGCAAGGTTTGTCGCTGGTGGCCACGTTTGCCACGCCAAACGCTCGATTTGCGGAAATGGAGGAAGCGCAATCGTTTGTCCAGGCATATCATCAAATCGAGCGAAATCATCGCGAGGAATACGTCGACCGGACGTACACGCAGGCATTCGGTTTGCTGTTCGCGGGATTGATTTTATTGGCGGTCGGAGCGGGGCTGGTGGTGGCTCGGCCCGTGGTGCGAAAAATTGCGGCGCTGGGAGCCGCCATGCGTCCGGTATCGGCCGGTGATTTGTCCGTGCGCGTGCACGTGACGGGCGAAGACGAAGTGGCTGATTTGGGGCGGGCATTCAATCGGATGCTGGAGGAGCTGGAACGGAGCCGAGCACGAATCGAATTTTTGCGTCGAGTGAACGAATGGCAAAAAATCGCACGCCACTTGGCCCATGAAATCAAAAATCCCCTGATGCCCATTCAGTTGTCGGTACAAGAATGCCACCGTCGTTATGCAGGCGAAGACGCCGAATATAAGCGAATCGTGCAAACGACGCTGGAAGTCGTCGAAGAAGAAGTAGGAACGCTCCGCAGATTGGTTGGTGAATTCTCGAGCTTCGCGCGCTTGCCCCAAGCGGAGCTCAGTCCCGCAGATTTGGGAGACTTTTTGCGCGAGCAAACCGAGCACTTCGCAGCAGGCACCGAAGGCGGAGACGATCACGCTTCACTCTTGGGGCGTGTCGACTTGCGCGTCGCCATTCCGGACAAACCCCTGCCGACGAACATCGATCGCGAAATGCTGCACCGAGTGCTGGTGAATATCGTGCAGAACGCGGCGCAAGCTCTGCGAGATGCGAAAGGGAAAGGTTATCAAGGCCCGCTTGGCACGATTGCCGTTACGGTGAAACCCGATGGGACGAACCACGTCATCGATATCGATGACGATGGTCCGGGCATATCGCCATCCGTACGCGATCAAATCTTCGATCCGTACGTGACGACGAAACATGATGGAACGGGCCTTGGACTCACGATTGTGAAGAAGATCATCGTCGACCATGGCGGCACGATCGACGCATTGGCCTCGCCGTTGGGGGGAGCGCGATTTCAGATTCGGCTGCCTCGAGAAGGTACGCCGGAAGCGCTGGCGGCATTGGATCGATCGATTCGCGCGTCGTCGACGATCGAGGGTTAGCTGGCCATGACGTGTTGCACGTCGGCTTTTGCATCGCGCCCGATGGGCTGGATTTGAAAGCGATCGACGAGCATCGCGAGCACGTTTGGACTGATGAACGCAGGAAGCTTGGGGCCCAAACGAATTCCTTTGATGCCCAAATGCAGCATCGTGAGCAGGACCGCGACCGCTTTTTGCTCGAACCAGGAAATGACCAGCGTGAGCGGGAGTTCGTTTACGTCGCACCCCAATGCATCGGCCAGCGCGAGAGCGATCTGAATGGCGCCATATGCATCGTTGCATTGCCCGACGTCGAGCAGACGCGGCAGCCCAGCCACGGTACCGTATTCATGGTCGCGAATGCGGAATTTGCCACAGCCCAAGGTGAGAATGACCGATTCTTCTGGTGCGTGATGCGCAAACTCGGTGTAATAATTGCGTCCCTGTTCGGCCCCGTCGCAACCACCGATGACGAAAAATCGTTTGATTTTTCCGGTTTTCACGGCATCGACAACCACGCCCGCTTGTTCGAGGATTTTGGTGTAATGATGACCCGTGGTGCTCTTGCGAAGAGCCGTGGGTTTTAGCGAGCCAATCTCGAGCGCTTGCTGAATGACGGGCGTGAAATCGTTTCCACGAATGTGTTTCGCACCTGGAATGCCCGTGTTTCGAATGGTATACAGGCGATTCAGATAGTTGTTATTGCTTCGCGGAATGATGACGCAGTTGGTGGTAGCGACGATGGGCCCGCCAAACTCATCAAATTCGCTGCGCTGCTTTTGCCAAGCGCCGCCATAATGGCCAGCAAGATGCGGGAATTGCCGAAGCTTCGCATACATATGGCCCGGAAGCATCTCCCCGTGCGTATAAACCTTGACACCCTTGCCCACCGACTGTTCGAGAACCGCAAGCAAATCGACTAGATCGTGCCCCGTCACGACAATGCCCGGCCCGTCCTGAATGCCCTCGGTCACCTCGGTGGGAGACGCCTCGCCCAGCACTTCGAGATGTCCGTCATTCAGAAGCTTCATCGTTTTCAGATTCATGCGACCGCACTCGAGCACCATGTCGAGCAAACTGTGCTGGTCGAAGTTGACATTGGTCATCGTGGCGAAAAGCGCCTCCTCGATGAACGCCTCGACCTCAGGATCGGTCTTTCCCAAGCGCCGCGCGTGGGCCTTGTACGCCGCCATGCCCTTCAGGCCATAGAGGAGGATTTTTTGCAGCGACTCGACGTCGGCATCCTTGCCGCAAACGCCGATTTCGGTACAGCCGGTATTATGTGCGGTTTGCTCGCATTGCTCGCAGAACATGGGGAGGTGATGCATGGTCGAGTTCTCTGTAACCCAATTAAGCACGGGCGACGAGATCTTGCGCCTGGAAAAACGAAGTTCCACTCAATGAACGTTTTCCGGACCTCACAAGCAAAAGTTACGTACCGTAAGATCTACTTTCGCAATGCGTTACGCGCTCACCCGAGACGTGGGCAAGCCATTAGCCCGCTTGCTGAACCATCCAGAGGAAAGTGGCAACGCCCGCGGCCAACGCAGAAATCAGAATCAGAATGCCTGCCACACGCGTAACTCGCTCCATTCTGACGCCGGACAAGAGCGCTGCTTCATCGCCTACGTGCACCAACACTGGCGACGCGGCCGATCCGCGAATGAGAGGAATGTCCTGGGTTTGTCGGTATTGAACGGGCACCGATGCGCCGACGAGATCAGCTCGAACACGCTCCACGCCGCCGTAAATCAACAATGGATCGCCAGGCTTCGCCACGCGATAAGAGACGACGTATTCGTCGTGCGTGGGCGCGCGCGGAAGCTGCCCAATGACCTGCGCGAGCCAATCCGGTTGTTGCAGCTCGGCCGAGCGCATATTCATTTGGGGCTCGGCATCGAGCACGATATGACCAGTATCGAGCATCCCAGGGCCCGAGGCATCGACCACCTGGACATTACGGGGAAAACTTCCCTCCGCTACGTCTCGCTGATGGGTCGTGGTCTTGTTGCCACTTTGCACTTTGCAAATCTCTTTGATTTGAAATTGCACCATTGCATATTGCTCACCCGGGCGAAAACCCGCAACCGTAGGTGCGTCGGGAGCAATGCGCACCGCAAGCTCGCGCGTGCCGGTTTCCCTGGAATGAAGAGGGGATGTCTGCATTTCGCGCAGCAATCGACCAGCCGCTCCAAGCACGCGCAAACGCATGATGGCCACCACGAGCGAGGCGAAAATGATACCCGTAGCGCCAGCGAGCGCGAACCACGGCCCGAATGACGTACTCCACAAGAAAAGCGAAATGAGGGTAACGAAAGAAAGAACTGCCGCCACGACGCTCGCAGCCTGCCCGGGCATGATGTTCCGCCAGCGGGCCAAATCCTCGACAACTCGGCGGGAAACTCGAAACTTTGCGTTCAAAGCAAGGACCATGAATACGGCCCCGAGCATTCCGAGGCCAACGGTTCCATGCGCCCGACACATGGTATACATGCGGTACCGCTTGGGTCCGCCGGGATTGATGAGCACCCCATCGTCTTGATTTTTGCAAGCAACGAGCTGGTCGCCCTTAACGCACCCCTCGATCCAAACAATCTCGGATTCGGAGAGACATGATTTCTCCTGATACGTGACATCCGGCTGAATTTCGCGCCAATACGCGTCCGATTGTGCGTGGGTATGGTCTTGCGCGCGCGGTCGAAATGGGCCTGCGTCCAAGAAAAACTCGAGCCGTTGGCGCACGCTGAAAAACAATTTGCGCCCGTTTGAAAGCTCGACGCGATTGTCCCCGCTCATGTGCGTATAGGTGTAATTCTTTCCCCGCTTCCACCGAACCAAACACGGGGGCACCGGCGTCGCGCCTTCTGGATGAAACGTCGCAAACGAACGAACCGAGCCGTCGATCCCTTCAGCCGGAATCGCGGTTTTATCGAGGACCCGCAAATCAGCAACATACCTGGGCCCGAAAACCGAAGCCGCAGCAAAGAGACCCATTGCTGGAAGCAGAAGCAGCAGCGAAGACAGGCCTTTCGATGCTTCCAATCGGGACAGGGACACAGTCATTCGCAGAGAACACCACATTCTCGATGCGAATACAAGACACCCGACCAATCGAGCCGCCAGGGCCGATCGTGATTCCGAGTATCGGGATTGAAGGGGGATGTAAAGCAAAGCGCCCGATGACTCATCGACTCATCGGGCGCCCATTGGAACGGCCTAGCGATTGATTACTTCTTGCGCGTCGCCTTCAGCGAAATCTTCATCAACACGTCTTCACGAATCAAATCGTCCTTTTTGCCTTCGATCACGATACCGAAGTCTTTACGATTGATCGAAAATTCAGCCGTGCCGGTCGCGCCGTCCGGCGTCACCGTAATCGTCACCGGGAACGTAATCGTCTTTTTCGTGCCGCGCAAATCGAGATCACCCTTGACCGTGTGCGTCGCGCCATTCGCGCCGCCAGCCTTGATCTCCGTCGACGTAAACGTCGCCTTCGGGAACTTCTCGACATCGAAGAAATCCGACTTCTTCAAGTGTATGTCGAGGTCTCCCGCATCGGTCTTCACCGACGCCGTTTCCACCTCGAAACTCACCGAGCCACCCTCGGCCTTGCCATCCGCAAGCGTAATCTTGCCGCTGATCTTCTCGAACTTGCCTTCGTGTTTGCCAGTCACTTTGGAGCCAATGAAACCAATGCTCGAAGCTGCTGCATCCACGTCGAGCGCCTCGGTCTTCACGGCAACCACCGCCGGAGCCGCCGGCTTCGCCTCGGGCTTGGCCGTCGTCGGCGCCTCGACCGTCGCTTTGGGTTTGTCCTTCGCCGGATCCTCACATGCGGCAAGCGACAAAACGAGCGGGAGAGATGCGGCGAAAAACGCGTAACGAAGGGTCTTCATCGGTAAAGTTTCCTTTCAGTCGAACAGTGGCCCGTAACATGGTCCGAAATAGCCTCCTTGATTAGGGGCTCGTGGCGGGTCAGACTGTTCGGCAGGGCGAACAATCATGAGTGTTGCACTCGACAATGTCGTATCGATGGCCGTGTTTGCACGCGTCGTTCAGGCGGGATCTTTCACGGGCGCGGCCACGATGCTGGGCCTGTCCAAGTCGGTCGTGAGCGCACGAATCTCCGCGCTCGAAGCACGCCTGGGCGTACGCCTATTGCATCGCACGACGCGCAGTTTGTCCCTCACGCCCGATGGCGCGCGCTTGCACGAAAAATGCGCGCGTCTCGTCGCCGCAGCGGACGAAGCCGAAGGTGCCCTGGCCAGCGCTTTTAGCGAGCCGGAAGGCATTGTGCGTGTGACCGTGCCTGTCGGCATGGGCCTATTGCATTTAACGAACATGGCGCGTGAATTGCACGCACTTTACCCACGCCTCGTCATCGATATCTCGTTGTCCGATCATCAAGTCGATATCGTCGCCGAAGGGTTCGATGTGGCAATTCGAGTGGCCGAACGCCTGGAGACATCGGCGCTCGTGGCCAGACGCATTGGTCGCGAACGGATGATTGTCTGCGCCTCGTCAAGTTACATCGCTTTGCACGGCGAGCCATCGTTGCCCCAAGACCTCGAAAACCATAATTGCTTGCGCCTTGGACCGCTAAGTAAACAATGGACCTTTCGTTCGGGTCGACAAACCATTGCCGTGCCCATCTCGGGAAGTCTCATTACGGACAATATCGTAATGTTGCGCCAAGCAACGCTCGATGGAATCGGTATTGCCAGATTGCCCATGTCAGTTGTTGCAACAGACATCGACGACCGAAAGCTTTTACGCATACTGTCCGACCATGCACTCGGTGAGCCGAGCGTTTTTATCGTGCACCCGTACCGAAGGCACATGCCCACCAAAGTTCGGGCCGTGATCGACTACTTGATCAGCCGGATCCGGCTTCCAGGCAGCCCGTGAACACGTCGTCTTGTCAGGTTGGCAGCGCGTGCCAACCTGGCGAGGACATTCTGGCGGGGACTGGCGGGGAATAAACGCGGGTCTGCGCGAATGCCGCGGAACTCGCTAGTATCGAGCTTGGCCCGTCCCTTGCTCCATGCAGGGACATGAACCGAGAAACCCATGCCCAGAGCGTCGAGAAAGATTCACGTGGTGGAAAGACCGTGCTCGTGATTGGCGGCAGTGGGGGACTTTCCGATCGGTATCGCGACATCGCCAAACGACACGGATTTTCGCTGCGTCATTACGAGACTCGCATGCCGCGCGGCACGCCAAAGGACGCGGACAAAGTGGCGCTGGTGGTGATCATGGTGAACATGGTCTCGCATGCGCTTCGTGACCAAGTGGCAAACTTGGGGCTGGATGGCGCACCGATTATGTATTTGCGAAGCGCGTCGATCTCGGCGCTGCGTATGGCGCTCGAACAGTGGGCGGCTTGAAGATTCGTAGCCGGATTACTTCACGCCAAAGGCGGACAAAATGTCGCCGTCTTCGTCGCCGGATACGACAATCGATCCTTTCGCTTCGGGATAAAGACTGACGCCTTTTCGATAGACGAGTTGTCCGGATTCGAGCCTTCGCAGGTATTCAGTGAGGAAGTCGCGCCACGAATTGCCGACCACGACAAGCTCGATGTCGAATCGATAAAGGATTTGACCTTCGCTTCCAGCAGGGCCGGGAATGAAGTCGGCGTACACGTTATCGCCGTCCCAATAGTTCACGCCGATGAGCGGCAATCGTCCGGCGTGAATAAAAATTTGGCGCGCTCGCTCGTCCTCGGTCAAATCGTCAGGGATTTCATCGCCTTCTTCCGCGTCCATTTTCCATTGATCGAGGATCGACGAGAGCGGATGTATCCGGCGCTCACCATCGAACCAACGTACCGACGGCATGTCTTGACCGTCGTGAATGGCAAATGATTCGCGTAGATCATCGGGGAGGCGTCGGCCGATCTTTTTCTCGACGGCTTTGATTTGCTTTTCGGTGGCGCCTTTGCGCAGTGCCAAATCGCCATCCGTGTTGGCTGCGATCCAAGCTTCGATACGGTTCCAAAGATCCTTCATCGGATCAGGGGTACCACACGACGCGCAAGTTTCACAATACGTTAGGCAAACTTCTCGCTAGCGGCGACGAGCGAAACCGACTAACGAATGGTCCACCCGCGAAAGGCATTCGATATGGAGATGTTTCGTAATTGTGGTTGGGCGGCGTTTGGCGTGCTGGGCGTGGGAATGCTCGCGACGCTATTGGGTGTCGTGGCGCTGGCGCTGGCCATCAACAAACCGCGTGGAGGCATCTTGCTCGGGATTGTGGCACTGGCCATGTCGCTCGGTGCCCCGGGAGTCGGCGTGCTCGGAATGATTCAAGGGCAGCACGTGACGGACGCTGCGGTCAGTGGCGCGTCGATCGACCCGGCTTTCAAAGAAAAAATTCGGCTACAAGGCTATGAAGAAGCCGGGCAATGCTTGCCGGTGGGTGCGTCGATGGGCGTGCTGCCGTTGATTGTGGCTGGGATCGCGATTGCAGTGGGAGCCATGCGGAAGAAGCAAATGCCGGCGTAACTTTTTACGAAAGCCCGCCAGCAACCTCATCCGCCGCTCGTTCCCCCGCCTCGACCGCGCCTTCCATATACCCCATCCACACGCGTGCCGTTTCCGAGCCTGCCCAATGCAATCGCCCAACAGGCGTTCGTAATGCCGCCGCGTGCGCGGAAAGCACCCCGGGACCCAGAACCGCCGAATAGCACCCACGTGACCAACGCTCGGCCGGCCAATCGTGATCAAGGTAATCGATCGGCGATGCAGCTTGCGGACCAAACAATCGCGTAAAGCTCTCCACCGCCGCATCTCGACGCGCTTTCATTCCTTTGCCACTGTATTGCTTCGCGTCCTTGCCCAGCATGAATCCGACGAGCGCTCCGCGTGTGCCATCCCGCGACGAATCGTCGAAAACGAGCTTCACGGCGCCTCGATCCGCAATCGCTTCGCCCGAGTACCCGGCCTTGCGCCAAAATGGCGTTTCGTAAAATGCAATGCATTTGATAACGCTGCCCATCGGCATGCGTTGCGTCAATTGATCACGCGACGTCGGCAGCGCCGGCTCGTAATCAATGCGGCCGGCCAACACCGGAGGTATCGCCACGATGACTCGTTCACAACGCACGGTCCCCGAATCCGTCGATATCGTCACGCTCTTGTCGTCCTGCTCGATTCGACGTACGGGCGTATTCAGAAAAACCCGGTCACCGAGCTTTTCGGCCAATCGTTTGGAAATCTCTTGGTACCCTTCGGACAAACGAGTTTCCTGCGCTCCATTTTTGATTTCGCTGAGCCGCATCAAACCACCGCCGTGGCGTAGGTAATGCAGGAAAAATAGAAATGACAATTCCGCGGGCTCTGCGGCGAAAATAGCGCGAACTGCGGTATCGAAAAGAGCCTTGGCGCCTTGCGTTTTGATGTTTTTGCGCTTCCACGACTCGACGGTCATTCCATCCCATTCCGCGGCTTTGTCGGCACCGAGCGGATTGTCGAGCGGAACGTCCTTTACCATCGACTCGATGCGTTGAATCGTCACGCCCAAATCCACGGCGCCCACCATCGATAACGTGGGAATCGATGATTTGTACGTCGATACCAAATTGCCCAAGGCCAGGACTTTTTTGCCTTCGTGGTATTGACTGAACGTCGACAAACCAAACTCTTTGACCAGCTTGAACATGCGGTCCTGCGTGGGGCCTAGCCATTGCGCTCCAAGCTCTACGCGATCGCCATGCTCCGTCAGGTGACTCAGCGTGCGGCCTCCAACGCGATCGCGCGCTTCGAGCACCACGACACTCACGCCTGCATCCGCAAGCTTTCGAGCTGCCACGAGACCGCTCAATCCTGCGCCCACAATGGCCACTCGAGCTTCACCCAACACGCGCGACGCAGAGTCACTCATGGTCGTTTCCTCGGCACGATTTGCTAGCCGAGCATCGTACGCAAAGCAGTCGACGAATGGCTCGACTTTTTCGCGTCACGCCGCGCGCAGCAGCTCACGTACCTTCGCCAAGATCGGCACATCGGCCGGCGGAAAAAGCGCGTCATCGAGCTCATCGGCACGAGCCCACTTCACGTCCGCCACATCGAGCGGCTGTGGGTCAGGCGATAGTTCATGTCGCGTAACGGCAAAGAACAAGAGCAGCACAGACTTTTCTGGATACTTGTGGAAGGTCACTTCGACCGGATCGCCGACGGTCGTTTCCACGCCGAGTTCTTCGCGCAATTCGCGCACGAGCGCATCACGCGGGTCCTCGCCGGACTCGACTTTGCCGCCCGGAAACTCCCACGCGCCAGCAAGGTGCGTACCCTTTTTTCGTTGCGACAAAAGCACGCGCCCGTCTTCGATGAGCACGGCTGCTGCAACAATCACCGGAAATTGCGAAACAGTCTCGACCATGGTTCGTCGAGGCAAACGTTAGCACGGCTCGACTTTGCGCACGCCCAAAGATGTGACATTCCCCGCGGCATGCCCATCACGTACAGCCAGGCTGGGGTCGACATCGACCGCGGCGATGCCCTCGTCGAACGCATCAAAAAGCTCGCCAAACCCACGCGAATTCCTGAAGTCGTGACGGACATCGGAGGCTTTGCGGGGCTGTGCGCACTGCCAAGCGGCCTGGTCGATCCGATTCTCGTGAGCGGCACCGATGGCGTTGGAACGAAGCTGGAAGTCGCGTTTGCGACGGGTGTGCACGACACAGTGGGCATCGATCTCGTGGCGATGTGCGTGAACGACATCATCACGTGCGGCGCGCGCCCGCTGTTTTTCCTGGACTACTTCGCCACGGGCAAACTCGATGTCGTCACGGCAGAATCCGTCGTTCGAGGCATCGCAGACGGCTGCAAACAATCTGGATGCGCTTTGCTTGGAGGTGAAACGGCCGAGATGCCAGGCATGTACGAGGCCGGAAAATACGACCTCGCCGGGTTTGCCGTCGGAGTCGTCGAACGCGCAAAGATCCTCGATGGATCGAAGTGCAAAGCAGGCGACGTGGTCCTGGGCGTTGCTTCGAGTGGTTTGCACTCAAACGGTTTTTCGTTGACGCGCAAAGTAATTTTCGAGCGCTTGGGCCTAAGTGTACAGGACAAACTACCAGGAACGGACACGACGGTGGGCGAGGCGCTGATCGTGCCGACGCGTATTTACGTGCGTGCGGTGCGCGAGTTGCTCGCTGCGTTGGGCGAGCACGTGCATGGTTTGTCGCACATCACTGGCGGAGGTTTGCCCGGGAACTTGCCGCGCGTGTTGCCGGATGGGCTTGGTGCGCGAGTCGATCTCGACGTTTTCGAGCGGCCGGCGATCTTTCGAGTCATTGCGGAAGGCGGGCCGGTTGAAGAGTCCGAGATGCGGCGCACGTACAACCTGGGCGTGGGTCTGGTCGTGATCGCGGCTGCCGAGCACGAAAAACAAGCGCTCGAAGTGCTTGCCGCGGCCGGGGAAACGGCGTTCCGGCTGGGCGAAGTGATCGAGCTAGGGACCGAAGTCGAGTTCGAGGATCGCGTACGGTTCACGCGATAGACCGTGAAGGTGCCGTGCGCGCGGAGTACATTGGCGGTCCATGATTGAACCGCTGACAGCCATTCTTGGCATCGCCGTGCTCACGTACCTGTTTTTTGGCTTGCGTCAGATCAACCAGTGGGAAGTGGCTTTACGCTTCACGCTGGGCAAACTGAGCGGCCGCGTCGAACCAGGTTTGACGTTGTTTCTGCCTGGTCTTCAGGATTTACGACGTATCGACACGCGGACGAAAAACCGCGACTTGCTGCGCCAGATGGTGATCACGCGCGACAACGTGACGACGATGATTGATACGGTTCTGTACTATCGCGTCGTCGATGCTGAAAAAGCGACGCTCGCGGTAGAGAACTACGAAGCGGCGATCAAGGATCGGGCGAAGGTCGTGCTTCGCGACGTCGTTGGAGAAACGCGTCTCGACGAGCTGTTGTCGCATCGTGAAGAGGTCGCGGCGAAGGTGCGTAGCCAGGTTGAATCGACGGTGTCGCAGTGGGGTTTGCGCGTCGAACAGATCGGTTTGCAGGACGTGCAGCTCCCGCCGCAGATGCAAGAAGTGCTTGCGAAGGTGGCAATTGCGGAGCGCGATCGTCAGTACGTGATCATCAAGAGCCAAGCGGACGTGGAGAGCGCGAAGAATTTTGCCGAAGCTGCGGGCATTCTGTCGAAGTCGCCAGGAGCCATGGAACTGCGGCGTTTCGAGGCTTTGGCGAACTTGGCGCAAGGCACGACGAAGGTCATCTTCGACCTCGCCAAACCTTACGACGAGGTACGACACACGGCGATTGCGATGGCCGAATCAGCGGTGACCGAGCCGGCGAAGTTGCGCGTGGAAGGTCAGCAAACGCAGGCGCTGCGCTCGGCATCGCAGTACGAAGCGGAAGCGATCGCGGAGGCTGAAGCGGTCGTGCAAGCGCAAAACTACAGCGCGGCTAGTCGGAAGATCTAGCTCGTGATGCTCGACGACCAATCGCTCGGTTCGGGCGTTGCTGCGCTGCTCGAGGCGCGCGGTGAACGAGACCTTGGAGCGCTGGTGCGTCGAAGCTCTGTGGAAGTGGTTGGTCCTTCCGAACGTTGGTCGATGGGCGCGCGTGATGTCGCTGCGCATCGTGTAACGCTCATCGTTTCGGCTGCGGATCATGTGTTTCTTGCTTCGTCGCCGACGCAGTTGGCAACGGTTCGCGAAGCGTTCGTCGCGGCGGTACGTACGCCCGAGACCGAGCTGGAGAACCTTGCGTTGGTGCTGGCACTGCCTCCGTCGCAGATGGGGTTTCACCGCGGCTACCGGGACGCACCTTTGCGCACGCCGGAGACTCCAGACGCGAGTGCGGTGCTGAGCGGCGCGAAGGCGCTTAGCGCTGCGGAGAACGACGAGTTGGCGGCGCAGGCGCTGGGGCGCGCGGCGCTCGAAGACGGGTTTGTCACAGCCGGCTCACGCAGTGTGCGGCGGTTTGTCCTGCGTTTGGATGCAGCCGACTTTGCACGAGCCGAGCGGGATCGTGACTTTGGCGATCGACTGATGCGTGCGGTACGGACAGCGGCGGTGACGGCGGCGGAGACGACGATTGCGGTGCAGCTTGGCGTGCGCCTGGTCGACGTCGATTTGCCTGCGGGTCCCGAGACGTGGTTTGTCCGGGCAATGTCGCAACAAAACGCCGTGGTCGTGCCGGTCTTGCGGGACGAAGCGTCGACGCGGTTTGCGGTGGTGTACCAAGAAGAACTATTTTTGGTCCTCATGCAAAAACAAAAGGGTTCGTCGTGGTTCAAGAAGTCCAGCTCCGTCGAATGGGAGACTGAGGGGACTCCGATTGCCACCATATCCGCACAGACGATTGAATCAGCGGATGGGGCAGACGGTTTGAGCGCGGAAATTTTGCGCACAATGTCCGCGGGTCGCTCTTGACGTGAGCCCGCCGATTCTTTAGCTACATAGCGCCTCATGTCCTACTCCAGCATTTATCACTCGCCGTGGCACAATCCGGGATTGTTTCTCCTTGCGAATGGGCTCCTGATCGCATTTCTGCTTTGGCGCAAAGTGGAAGGCGCCGAAGGGAGCTTTCTACGCAGAACGCTGCTCGGTTTAGCGGTATTGGCGATGGTCGATGCGGGGCTCACGGGCGAGCTGGCGCCATTTCCTGGCGACATTGTACCTCTTGTTGCCTTTCCATTCGTGATTGTGGGGGACATACGGTATTTCTTTCTCGTCGAGCGATATGCCAAAGCGGATGGGCAATCGTCGGTGTGGCGACCATTTTTATGGAGCGTTTTGTGGGGTTTCATCGTGCCGACGACAGCGTTCGCCACGAAAATGGCCTTCTATCCAGATCGCACGAATCATTGGCTTTTCTTGACGTACGAATCGTATTTTACGGTTCTGTCCGTCGTCTACAATTTGTTTTTCCTGCCGCGATGGATGTCGTCCTGGAGGATTCCGGCGGATCAGAAGCGCTGGATTCGGGGGTATTCTCTGCTCGTGCTCGGGTTTTACGCGCTTTGGGCGAGTTCTGACGTAATCATTCTAGTATTTGGACATGAATGGGGGTACCTCGCGCGGATGGTACCGAACATTCTTTATTATGCGGTTTTCTTGTGGTTCGTCGCGCTTACGGCACCGAAAGGATTGCGGCCATGAAAAACACTGGAGCGTTTTTCCTGTGCGTATTGTTCACCATTTTCGGCCCGAGTTGCCAACGCAAAACGGAAGCCACTCGCCTTGGTGCCGAAGAGCAACAGAAGTCGACGCTTTCGTTCAAACGCGAAGGTAATGAAGTCGGACGTCGAACGCTGCAAGAAATGCTGGCAAGCATTCCGCCAGTCGTAATCGAAGGGTGGGATCCGTATTATCAAAAATTGCACCGATTTCGCGCGTTACCGATCGAGCCGATTCTGACGGCGGTATACAAGTCCGACGAAGCGTCGCTGCGAACAAACCAATGGCTGTTGCGGGCATTGGATGGCTTCGCGGTGCCGATGTCCGGCGAGCGCTTATTGGAAGGAGGCGCTCATCTTGCGTTCGAGGACCTGGAGCATCCGGGCAGTTGGGATCCAATCGGACCGCAGAAAGCGAATCCGGGACCGTTTTACTTGATATGGTCCAAGCCGACGCAAACGTCGCTCGATACGCACCCGCGCCCGTGGCAATTGGCCTCGTTCGATATCGTGACGTTCGAAGTAGCTTTTCCGCATACCGATCCCAAGGTAGCCAAGGATCAACCGGCCGCGCACGGGTATTCGATTTTCAAGACGTATTGCATTCGTTGCCATGCCATCAATCGAGAAGGCGGACGCGTCGGACCCGAGCTGAATGTGCCCAAGAGCATCGTCGATTACCGGCCGGAGGAACAGATTCGCGAATACATTCGTAATCCGCTGAGCTTTCGTTACGGGAACATGCCGTCGCATTCGTTTTTGACACCCCAGGACCTCGACGGGCTCATTGCGTATTTTCGGGCCATGAAGGACAAACCTCACGATCCGGATGCGCAGAAACCTGGAGGCGCCCATTGAGTGACGAATCTCTGGAGCTGTTCGAACGTCGTTGTTACGCTTCGCCAGAGCTTGTGCGTGCGCTGTCGATCCGGTCGCTCGAGCCTGCCGCCGAGCTTTTGAAAAACGCGTCATTGGTTTTTTGTACGGGAATCGGAGCGTCCGAAGGTCCTGCGCGGCTTTTGGCATCGCTGCTTCCGTCCGCTCGTTTCGTACCGCTTTCGGCATTTTTGCTGGGCGATCATCGCGCGCTGCTTTCTTCGGGCGCGGTGCTCGTACTATTTTCGCAAAAACTGTCGCCCAATGCGCGTATGGCGCTCGATGCTGCCACGCGTTTTTCCAGGACGGTCGTCGTTTGCGGAACCGATCGTTCGCTCGAGCAGCGTTTGGAAACGTTTCCCACTACGACGAGCGTGGTTCGACACGAGCCAGATGACGAGTCAGGATTTTTGTTACGCGTGACGGGTCCAGCGGTAGCGTCGGCGGTGGCGATGTCGCTTGCTGCATTGGTTACGGGTGGACAAACCCGCGCCGATATCGAAGAGCGATTGCGTCAATGCGCCGAGACCATGCAAAGGCGTCTGCGTACGCCGCTTGGCCATATCGACCTGGTACAGAAGCCACCGGCATTCTTGGTGAGCGGAATGGATGGCGCCGAGCGAGCGCACGTGCTCCGCTGGACACTACTAGAATGCCCGGATCTCGCCGACCCGTTGCAATGGGATTTGTTGTCGTTTGCGCACGGGCCTTATCAGAACGTATACGCAAAGCCGCACACGCTTTTCATTCCTTACGCGACGAGCGACATGGCTGTATGTTCGCTGCTCGATCGATTGCTGGATATGCTGAAGCAAACTCCGCACACGTTTTTCGAATTGCCGAGCGAATTGCACAGGCCGTGGTCGGTGTTGGAGCACTTGGCGTGTATTCACCGATTGGTGCTCGATCACGTGACGAAAAACCCGCGAGACTTGCGCACGTGGCCGGGTCAGGGGTTGGATGGGCCGATTTATGATTTGGAACGACTAGGGATTGAATCTTGAAAACCGCCTAGCCAAGGTCACTCGGCCAGAAGATCCTTGAGGAATCCGAGGCACGACTGAATACAAGGTAGGCCCTTGGTCTCTTCGCTCAGCCAACGGTTGTCGTCGATGGAGGCTGGAGTCGACTTGCCGGGCTTCAAAAGAGCCGTCATGGCGCTGATGGTGGCCTTCTTGAGCCCGGAGGGCTTGTTCAATTCGGACCATTCGCCCCCCCGAGGTAATTGCCAGCAGCTTGCCGATGAATGCGACGTCGTGGACGCCTTCAGCCACCAAATAAGACGAGGTGCTCATCGAATGTCGAGGCCCCCTTCACGAAGCACGGAAAGCTTATCGAAGTCATACCGACGCGCTTCGTGTTTTGCACCGTCTCGCGAAAGCCAGAATGAGCAGAACTCATTTGAATGATCTGCCTGCGCAATGCATTCCAGAACCGCATCAACGGCTTCGAGGCTATGGGTCGTCGCCATGATTTGAACACCCATGTCTTTTGCTGCGCCAAAAAGTTTATCGAACACTTTGGCATGAAGCGTGTGGTGAATACCCGCTTCGATTTCGTCAATCAACAAGACTCCGCGCGAAGCTCGAACCAAGGTAAGCGCAAGGACGGTCGCTCGCCTCATTCCGTCACCAAAGGAGGACAAATCGACCACGCCACGGTCCTTATGCGTGACACGTACGGCTTCGCGGCCCAGGGATGCAATTACGTCTAGATCTTCGACGTCTTGATCGAAAAGCCTCAATACCTCGACCGCGATATGCTTTTTGCCCTCGTCGACGACACGGCTCAAATGCTCAACGATTGCCTTGGTCGAGCGATGAGTGGCTGGAGTCACCGTAAAGACTTTATAGGCCTGCCCTTCAAGCCAACCCGGGTTGCCCAGACGAGCCGCAAGGCTTCGTGGATTGAAGACCATCGTTTGGCTGGTACGACCATCAATGGCCAGCTCGACACGCAATGTCGCTTCACTTGCGGGCTCTGCTTCCCAATTTTCCGCAGCCAAACACTTTGCCTCTAGCTTGCGGCGCATACCCTGATGAAGCCCAAGCTGGATATGCATTTCTTTGGAGTATTGCGGTCCATCCTCCAAACGCATGACTGCTCCGCCAGGGAAAAGCGACCAGAGCCCATCGGTCAGCGGCATGTCGATATCGCGATGTCGAGCGACCTGTACCCATTGTCCTGGATCGGACGGACGAAGCGCCAATGCCGCGGCTTCCAGCATGGTGCTTTTCCCTGCATTGTTGGCACCTACGATGAGCGTCACTGGTCGAAGGTTCTCGAGCGTCAGGTTGGTAACCGAGCGAAATGCCTTGAGCTCGAGGGTTTCTACCTTGTGTGTCATCGCATTTCTCCAGACCCAACCACCTTGGCTATCGCCTCGATCAGTGGCCGAATCTCCGCCGCCCGCAATTTGTACGCCGCAC
>CAZETM010000080.1:0-7014 GCA_964514885.1 uncultured Polyangium sp.
TGGGGTTTGGGGCGAAGGACGCCGAAGGCGAGCCGAAGCCCCAAATGCACAACCTGGGGTTTGGGGCGAGAGCGAGACTTTTATCGCTGAGCCGTGATCGTCGCGTCGGTGCGATACAGCTTCGCGTTCGTGCGTGACTTGTTGTCGACGACGCAGACGATGTGCACGCCTTGAGGCGTGAGCGAGAGCGACACCATGCACACCATCGTCGCTGTTAGTCCTTCACCCGTGACAGCGACGAGCGATCCTGGTTTGCAATCCGCGATGGCCGTGCGGATGCGTGCGCCGGTGGGAGTGTCGTTGAACGTGCGCGCGACGTGAATCAAATCGGCCGACGTTCCGAGCACGACGATCGTTCCAGTGCCCCCGAAATTGAGCAGCCAATCCGTGCCAAACGCTTCGACGGAACGAGCGGGTGGAAGTCGTCGTAGGAGCATGGTGTTTGCTTGAACAACCATGCGTTCGATGATTCGGCCTTCAGGCAACGTGCGCCATCGGTCGATCGTTTCGATGGGTGACACTCCGGGCTCGAGCCGAATGAGACGTCGATCGATCACTCCGCCCAACGTTGCAGCACCCGTGTGCTCGACGATCTCCACTATGCCGAGATAGGACCATGCAGAGCGTTGTTGCAGCGCACGAGCGAGTTCCTCGGTCCACGAGATGGCGACGGGTTCGAGGTTCGCGTTTGTCATTGGGGCGGCATGCTAGTCCAGGTTGAGCTCGGATGTGCGAGCTTCCGAAACGTGTTGCACGCTTGCCGCGCCGAAGTCGCCCCGCGTGCTAGAACTCGGCCGAAATGACGGTTCTTCAGGTCGCCGACGTCGGTTTTGGTCACAACCAGAACCGTCTTTTCCAGGGCGTTACGTTCACGCTGTCCAAGGGAGAGCGCGCCGCATTGGTCGCCCCCAATGGAGCGGGCAAGTCGACTCTGCTGCGGATCGTGGCTCGCGAACTGGCTCCGGACGAAGGCTCCGTGGTCATCAAACGCGGCGCGCGAATTGCGTATATTCGGCAATCGCATGAATTGCCGAAAGATGGCACGGTATTCGATGCGTTTCTATCCGCCTTCGATGACCTTCACACGCTGAGGCAACAGCTCGACCAAGCCACACACGCGGCTGAAACCGGCACGCCTGAAGCCCTCGAACAACTCGGCGTACTCACGGATCGTTATCACTTGGCTGGCGGTGATGAGCTGGAACGGCGCATCCGCATGCTGGCAGAACATCTGGGTTTCACCGATGCGGACATGACGCGTCCGCTGACGAGTTTGTCCGGGGGTGAACGAGGACGGCTTTACCTAGGCTCGTCGCTCGCAGTCGAGCCCGACTTGGTTTTGCTGGACGAACCTACGAACCATCTCGACATCGAAACGATCGCGTGGCTCGAAAAGTACCTGACGAGTTTGTCCAGCGCGATGCTGGTCGTGTCGCACGATCGTGCGCTGCTCGATGCGCTTTGTCCGATCACGATGGAGCTTGGGCAACGATCGTTCCGCGTCTATCCGCTTGCGTATTCGGCATATGCGGAGGCCCGAAAAGAGGACCTCGAGCGTGAGCGTGAGCTGGCAGCGCGACAAGAATCGTTTGTCTCGAAGACCGAAGACTTCATCCGTCGAAACATTGCGGGTCAAAAGACGAAGCAGGCGCAAAGCAGGCGCAAGATGTTGGACAAGCTCGAGGTCGTCGAACGTCCGGAAGACGTGTGGGCACGAGCTGAAAAGGTCGCGTTTCGTTTTGCTCAAACGCCGCGCAGTGGAGACATCGTGCTGGATGCTCGAGGGCTCGGGGCCGAGCGTGGTGGGCGCCGTCTTTTTGGAGGACTCGATCTGCTGGTTCGTCGTGGCGAACGCATTGGGATTGTCGGTCCAAACGGCTGTGGAAAGTCGACGTTGATGGGCCTTCTTGCGGGTCGAAGCAAAGATGACGACGGCGAGGTTCGTCGTGGAACGAACTTGTGCGAAGGCTACTTCGATCAGCACTTGGGATCGCTCGATCCGAGCAAGACGGCGGTCGAAGAGATCCGCAGTGTGCGTGGGGACCTGAACGTCGACGGTGCGCGGCAATATCTGGCGCGTTTTCGTTTTTATGGAGACGACACGCTACGCAAGGTCGACGGGTTTTCCGGCGGAGAGCGAAGCCGGTTGGCGCTCGCGAAGCTGCTCCTAGAACCGCGCAACTTGTTGTTCTTGGACGAGCCTACGAACCACCTCGACATTCCGGCCGCGGAGATTCTCGAAGAAGCGCTCGCGGGATTCGAAGGCACGGTTCTTTTGGTCTCGCACGATCGGCGATTTCTCGAAGCGGTGACGACGCGCATCGTGGCGTTCGTTGGTGGTCAAATCGATGTCCTTCCGCTCGGGTATCGCGCGTACGAAGAGAGCGTTCGGCGTAATGCGAATCCGGTGAAAGAGTCAGACGACGAATCGTTTGAGGTCGAAGCATCTACGCAGACGCAAGAGAAACGCGTCAAGCGCAGTGGATCGACGGTGGTGCGTCCGGAGGAGACGTCGGCAGCGGATCGAAAACGTTCCTTCGAAGCTGCGAAGGCGACGGCTCGGGCGATGGAGCGCAAGAAGCGTCGAGTGCAGGAACTCGAGGACGAGATTGCTGCGGGCGAAGCGGAGTTGGAGAAGAAACGCGAGGCGTTGAAACAGGATCCTGGAGGAGACTGGGCGAAGCTGTCGCGGATGGCGGAAGAGGAGCAAGCGCTCGCGCGACGTGTCGATGCATCGGTCACGGAATGGACGATGTTGGGCGAAGAGATCGCGGCGTACGATGCTGCGGGGAGGACGGCATGAGGCGTCTTTGCGTAACCGTGTCCGCGTTGATCTTCGTGGCTGTCGCAGTGGGCATGAGCGGCTGTTCGCAGCGCAAAGATGACGATGGCACGAAGCCGATGGCCATCACGAAAGAGCTGCCTGCGCTGACGATCAAGGACGACACGCAGAACTTGTTGCTGACGTGGATCGACGACAAAGGCGACATGCACGTGGAGCTGGCGGTGACGGGCGTGCCAGCGGAAGGTCGATCGCTCGTGCGGGTGATCGTGAGTGATCGCGAAGAGGGCACGAAGGATGCGTTTTACGTCGTCGACTTGTCGAGCAAAGGAGTGGACGGCGGTTACGTGGCGAAGACGATGTCGCGACGAGCGTGGGAGTCCGAAATCGAGAAGCGCCGCTCGACGTATTTGGCAAAGAATGCGCCGCCGACTCCGAAACCTGCCGGAAGCGCAGCGTCGGATGCTCCGCCGACAAACGATCGTGGGGACAAACCCCCGGCGATCACTTCATCGGTTACGGCGATCATTTATGGCGCGTCGTGGTGCAAACCTTGTCACGACGTCGAGAAATATTTGAAGGCCAAGGGAGTGCGGATTGTGCACAAGGACATCGAGGAGGATCGCTCCGCAGCGCTCGAGATGCGCGACAAGCTTCAGAAGTCTGGGCAGCGTGGTGGAAGCATTCCGGTCGTCGATGTTGCGGGACAGATCTTGGTTGGATTCAGTCCACGTGAATTGGATCGAGCGTTGGCGAAGGCGAGTGGCGGCACAGCGCTTTGACCACGAATCTTTGACCACGAAATAGCCTGACGAGCGGTAAGGTGCGCGCGGTCGTTGCCGCCTTGCGTTCCTCAGCGTATACGACCGTCCCCCGCGCAAAGGCCGCGTTGCCGGCGGGGAATTGAGGAGCGACTCCATGATCGACGTGCTCATGCCCCAGCTCGGCGAGAGCGTGGCCGAGGGGACCGTAACCAAGTGGCGTGTACGTGAAGGCGACATGGTGGCGCGTGAGCAGCCATTGGTCGACGTAGCGACCGACAAGGCCGACACCGAGGTACCCGCACCTGTTGCCGGACGAATCGTCCAGATTGCAGCTCCCGAAGGAGCAGTGGTTCCGAAGGGCGCGCTGATATGCCGCATCGATGAAACGGCAACGGCTGCTGCCGACCCAGCTCCAGCGCCGAAGGCTGCTCCGGCAGCAACACCCGAGCCTGCAACGCAGCAGCTCACGTCGCCCTCGACGCGCAAGCTTGCGCGTGAAGAAGGCGTCGACTTGGCGCAAGTGCAAGGCACGGGCGAGCGTGGTCGCGTCACACACGATGACGTGCGTCGTGCAGCACCGCCGGCTCCCGCAGCGCCAGCGCCTGTTGTTGCGGCACATGTAGCTCCGACGCCTGTCGCGGCTCCGGTTGCAGCCGTGGAACTTGCGCAACTGGTCAATGCTGGAGGCGGGTTTGTCCAGCCAATCCCGGGTGTCGGGTATGGCTCGTACAAGGTTCCTGCGTACACGCCGCGTCCGGGCGACGAGGTCGTTCCGTTCTCGCGTCGTCGGCGCATCACGGCTGACCACATGGTGTTCTCGAAGGTCACCGCGCCGCACGTAGTGACGGTGGCCGAGATCGACTTGCACGCGACGTCGAAGCTGCGTGATGTGCACAAGGATCGCCTGAAGAAAGAAGGCGTTCCGCTCACGTTCTTGTCGTTCATTTGTGCAGCAACGATTCGCGCGCTGCGCGAGTTCCCGCACTTGAATGCGCGTGTGCTCGAGAATTCGTTCGCGGTGCTCAAAGAGATCAACCTCGGCATCGCGGTCGACACGCCAGGCGGGCTCATCGTTCCGAGCATCAAGAATGCCGATCAGCTTTCGCTACGAGGTTTGGCGGCGCAGATCGATACGCTTGCGATCAAGGCTCGCTCGAACAAGATCACGGCCGATGACCTGGCGGGAACGACGTTCTCGGTGAGCAACCCTGGAACCAAGGGCAATCTCTTCGGTGGTGCGATCATCTCGCAGCCGAACGTGGGCATCTTGCGCATGGGTGAGATCAAGAAGCGTCCGGTCGTCGTCACGCGCGATGGCGAGGACGTGATTGCGATTCACCCGGTCATGTACATGGCGCTTTCGTACGATCACCGCATCGTCGACGGCGTCTTGGCAAACTCATTCCTGTGGCGGGTCACCGACCTGCTCACGCGTGGCGAGTTCGAGGTCTGATGTCGTCTGAAACGAAGTTCGAAGGGCATGCGCCGTTGTCCGAGGTCGATCCGGAAATCGCCGACCTCATCAATCGCGAGGCTCGCGCAGAAACGGAAACGATCCGACTCATCGCAAGCGAAAACTACGTCTCGCGTGCGGTGCTCGAAGCGACCGGGTCTGTCCTGACGAACAAGTATTCCGAGGGATACCCGGCCAAACGCTACTACGAGGGCCAGCAGCAAGTGGACCTCGTCGAAGAGCTTGCTCGTAGTCGCATGAAGCAAGTCTTCGGTGCCGAGCACGTGAACGTGCAGCCGTACTCGGGCAGCCCTGCGAACCTTGCGGTCTACTTCGCCTTCGTCAAACCGGGCGAAACGATCATGGGGTTAGGTTTGCCCGCGGGCGGGCATCTGACGCATGGCTGGAACGTGAGCATCACGGGCAAGTTCTTCCATAGCGTGCCGTATGGCGTGCGTGCGAGTGACCATCGGATCGACATCGATCAGGTTCGAGAGCTAGCGCGTCAGCATCGACCGAAGCTGATTTGGTGTGGAACGACGGCGTATCCGCGCGCGGTGGACTTCGCTGCGTTCCGCTCGATTGCGGACGAAGTGGGCGCCATTTTGGCGGCGGACATTGCGCACATCTCGGGGCTCGTTGCGGGTGGTGCACATGCATCACCGATCGGGATTGCGGACGTCGTGACGATGACGACGCACAAGACGTTCCGAGGTCCTCGTGGCGCGGCGATCATGTGCAAGGCCGAGCATGCGGCAGCGATCGATCGGGCGATCTTTCCGGGTCTTCAAGGAGGCCCGCACAACGCAACGACGGCAGCGATTGCCGTGGCAGCGAAAGAAGCCTTGTTGCCTTCGTTCAAGACCTACGCGGCGAACATCGTGTCGAACGCGAAGGCGCTTGCTGAAGCGCTCGAAGCAAAAGGTTTCCGATTGATCACGGGCGGCACGGACAACCACTTGCTGCTCGTCGACATGACGCCGAAGAACATCGGCGGAAAGCCTTACGCCAAGGCGCTCGATCGCGCGGGCCTGGTCGCCAACTACAACTCGATCCCGTTCGATCCACGCAAGCCGATGGATCCGTCGGGAGTTCGTCTCGGCACTGCGGCGATCACGTCGCGGGGCATGGGGGCGAACGAGATGGTGCAGATTGCGAGCTGGATGGCGGACGTGGCGGAGAATCCGACCGACGAGACGCTTCAGTCCCGCATCCGCGACGACGTTCGCGACTTCTGCAAAGCGTTCCCCGCCCCTGGCATTTTGCTCTGAGCACAAAGCAATTTGCTTTGAGCCCCAAATGAGTATCGGGGCGCTGCCTGGTTCGTCCAGACAAGCGCCCCGATCTTCTACCGACTCCCTACATCACTTGACGAAGAGCTGAGCCGCGACGATGCCCGAGCCACGCGTCGCTTTGATCACGTACTTGCCTTGCGTGCCCATGGGCCAAGGCCACTTGTAACAATTGCCTCCGCCACCGAGCGACGCTTGATGTCCCGCGCCCGTGTCTTGCGCGAGCGTGGGATTTACGCCGGGCATCGGGGTCGTGAGCATCAATTGAATGTCGACTTCAGCGACGCCTGCGCCGACGGCGAGCACCGTGTAACACTTGCCTGGCTGAATGTTGACGGGCTCCTCGAGGATCTGGCCCTCTTGGAACTGTGCGGCGGCGACATTGCCTTCACGGTTCATTCCGGGTGCTTGTTGCTGCGCGAAGAGAAATAGCGGCCCAGTTGCTGCGGCGGCGAAGTTCGGGTCCATGCGCTGAGCAGGTGAGCCACCGCCTTGCGGTTGACCACCTGCGGGAGGCGGCGCGCCACCAGGCGCGGGCAAGCCGGGAATCGGGAACGGGAAGCCACCAGGAGCGGGCTGAGTGCCGGCCGGAGGAGGCTGAGTGCCGGCCGGAGGAGGCTGATACCCACCAGGCGGCTGCTGCGGATACCCGCCGGGCGGCGGCTGCGGATACCCACCAGGCGGCGGCTGCTGCTGATACCCACCAGGCGGCGGCTGCTGCTG